>DASWMP010000066.1:0-21332 GCA_036399695.1 Thermoanaerobaculia bacterium
ACGATCGCTCTCGGGCGGCTTCTTCCTGCCAACCGCCAACTGCCAACCGCCCAACTCTCTCTCCGCAAACCTTCCGAGCCCGATTCCGTCTTACCATCCGTTCGAATGAAGCTCCGGGCGCAACTCATCCTGTTCATCCTGCTGCTGGCGGTCCTGCCGCTCACCGGGATCGTCCTTTACTCGTACCACTCGTCGCGCCGTGCGCTCGAGACGGCGTACAAGCAGGAAGCGGATCGGCTGTCGCGGCAGATGGACCGGCGGCTGACGGCGATCCGGTCGGACCTCGACGATCGCCTGACGCAGGCCTCGAACACCGGCATCGACGTCTCGGATACGGACCCCGTCATCGGCAACATCATGAACGCCATCGGCGACGCGGCTCCGCTCGTCGACGCACTCGAGTTTCACCCCGTCGCTCCTCCGGAACCGCCGGCCGCACGCGTCGATGTCGCGGCGCTGGCCGCACCATCTCCGAAGGCGACTCCGGCTCCTCCGGAGCCGTCCGAAGCGCCGGAGCCTCCGGATGCGGAGCATCACGCTTCCATCGCGCGTGAGGTCAGGATCCATCCGCCGGTGGCCGGCGGGCGCTACACCATCGTGACGCCGGAGCTGCGGGAAGGAATCGTCATCGATCTGCCGCGTGTGCCGCAGTTCGAGATCCCGCCCGAGGAGGCGGCCAAGCTCGCCGAGATCGGACGCCTTTCCCGCCTGCTCGGCACGAATGCCGACCAGCTCTCGCCGGCGGAGCACGAGAAACTGAAGAATGACCTGCGACGGCTGCAGCGGGAGGTCGACGTCAAGATGGACCTCGCCCGCGGCGAGTTCGAGCGGGAGATGGCGGAGTTCACCCGCAAGCAGCAGACGGCCATGAACGCGCAGATCCAGCGCCTGCACGTCCGCGCCCGCGAAAGGGCGGCCCAGAACAAGCTGGACGGCACGCTCATCGGCGGCGGCGGAGCCCCGGCCAAGATCGCCGCGGTGGCTCCGGTGACGTCCGTCGGGACATCGCCGGCCGCTAAGCCGACCGCGGCCGCGCTTGCCGCGAAAGCGGCGCCGAAGCCGGAGATCAAGCTGACGAGGGACCTCACGCCGGCGGAGAAGCTGAAGCTGCAGACGGCCGCCCGTCGCACGGCGCTGATCCTCGGGCGCAAGTTGAACGTCCCGGTGACGAAGAACGGCGCGGTCGTCGGCCAGATCACGGCCCAGGTCCGTCCCGAGGAAGTCATCCGCCGCGTGCTCGGCAACCCGGGCGATGACGGCGAGATCGCCTTCGCCATCGACCGCGAAGGCAATCTCTACACGCGCAACGCGCAGGAGCGCTCGACGCTCGACCGCCTCGGCATCCCGAAGAAGACGCGCGACATCCCGGGCTGGATCGTGGCCATGACGGCCGACGAGGAGAGCGGGATGCGCGTCGGCGTGGCCCGTCCGGTCGGCGAGAACCTGCAGGAGCTTCGCCGCACGGCCGCCCGCAACTTCACCTGGGGCCTCGGCCTGGTGTTCGTGGCCATCATCGGCGTCGTGCCGTTCACGAATCATCTGACGCGCGACGTGCAGGTGATCAGCGACGGCGCGGAGCGCATCGCGCACGGCGATCTGATGACGCGCCTGCCGGTGAAGTCGAAGAACGAGATCGGGCAGCTCGCCGTGGCCTTCAATCGCATGGCCGAGGACCTGAGCCTGCAGCAGCAGCGGCTCGTCGCGCAGGAGCGGGCGCGGAAGGAGCAGGAGATGCAGCAGCGCCTCCTGGCCCTCGAGTACGACCGTAAGACGGTGGAGCTGGAGGAGGCGCGCCGGTTCCAGCTCTCCATGCTGCCGAAGGAGCTGCCGAAACATCCGACGCTGGACGTGGCGGTCTTCACGCAGACGGCCACGGAGGTCGGCGGCGATTACTACGATTTCCACGTCATCGACGGCGGCGCGCTCTCGATCACGATCGGCGACGCCACCGGCCATGGCGCGAAAGCCGGCACGATGGTGACGGTCGTCAAGACGCTCTTCGCCGGCTACAGCCCGGACGTCGCACCGTCGCACTTTCTGCGCGACGCGGCGGAGAAGATCAAGCGGATGGAGCTGGGGCGCATGTCGATGGCCCTCTCGCTCGGCCGCTTCGACGGCCATCATCTGACCGTGGCTTCGGCAGGCATGCCGCCGGTGCTGGTGCGCCGTGCGGCCGGTACGGTGGAGGAGTTCTCGATCGGCGCGACGCCGCTCGGCACGCTCGGCGCCGATTACCGCGACCAGACCCTCGACGTCTTTCCCGGCGACACGGTGCTGTTCCTGACGGACGGCTTCCCGGAGCTGTTCAACGCCGCCGGCACACAGCTCGGCTACGCCGCCACGCAGGACCTGTTTGCCGAGGCCGCCGCCGGCGCGAAGGACGCCGCCGGCGTCATCGAGAAGCTGGCAGAAGCAGCACGCCAGTGGCACGGCGAGCAGCCGCCGAATGATGATGTGACGTTCGTGGTGGTGCGCGTAGCGTAGCGCTACGCGCTCCGCGCGCGTTGTTGGTTTTTGGTTGTTGGTTTTTGGTGCTGCGCTGCACGACGAGCGCTCGCGAAGCAGAGCACCAAAAGCCAACAACCAACAACAAAAACCAAACGAACACCTGTCTCCCGCAATCAGCTAACATGCGCGGCCCGTGAGGTCCGATTCGATCAATCTCCTCGAGCAGGCCACTGCCGAGGCTGTGCATTTTGCTGATGCGGACGTAGCGACTGCCGTGCGGCGGCGGGTGGGGCTGCAGATCTTCGAGATTCGCGATCCCGGGGTCTCGGAAGGGGAGCTGTTCGAGGCCTTGGCCGTGGCGTTCGATTTTCCCGAGGAGTTCGGCGGGAACTGGGATGCGGTGGTCGATTCGCTGCGCGACCTGCAGCGGGAGCCGGCCATGACGGCGTTCGTCCTGCTGCTGCGCGATGCCACGCGCTTCTGGGCGGAAACGCCTCGGCTGGCGGCGGAGCTCGTCGAGGCCTGGCTGGCCGTCGCCGAGTACTGGCGGGATGACGGCGTGCCGTTCCATCTGGTATTCATCTGGTGATGATGCGCAGGCGAAGGGTGCACCCGGTCATCTGGCTCGCGTCGCTGCTGGCGGTGGCGCTCGGCGCCTTCTGGCAGAACGGTGACAGCGCTTCGGGCCGCGGACCGCAACCGGCGCCGCGGAGTGAAACGAGACCGGCGGAAGTGCCGCGTGCCGAGACGCCTCGCGTCGAAGTGCCGCGGACCGAAGCGTCAGCACGCGATGCGATCGCCGATCCCGTGGAGCGGGAGCAGCTCGACGTCACGCTGGCGCTGATCGAGCGCGGCGGACCCTTCCCGCACAAACAGGACGGCACCGTCTTCGGCAATCGCGAAGGGCGGTTGCCGTCACACCCGCGCGGGTACTATCGCGAATACACGGTGAAGACGCCCGGCGCCCGCACGCGTGGCGCCAGACGCGTCATCCGCGGCTCCAGCGGCGAGACGTACTACACGCGCGATCATTACAAGACGTTCATGAGGATCGACCAATGAAATCGATGCTTCCCTCCCGCGACGAATACGCCGACCCCTACCACCGCTACGTCCAGCTCGTGACGGAAGACGACATCGTCGAGGCCATGGCCGAGCAGTCGGCCGAGACGCAGCGCGTCCTCACGCGCATCGACGAGAAGACGTCGTTGCACCGCTACGCGGAAGGCAAGTGGAGCATCCGCGAGCTCGTCGGGCACGTGGTCGATTCCGAGCGGATCTTCAGCTACCGCGCGCTCGCCATCGCCCGTGGCGAACAGGCCGGCCTGCCCGGCTTCGACGAGAACGAGTACGCAAAGAACGCCAACTTCGACTCCTGGACGCTCGCGGAGCTGGCGGAGAGCTACGCCCTGGTGCGCAAGACGAACATCATTTTCTTCCGCAATCTCGATGAAGAGACGTGGGCACGCCGCGGGACCGCCAGCGGCTGGCCCGTGACGGTGCGGGCGCTGGCCTATGCGACGCTGGGGCACGAGCGGCATCACCTGGGAGTGCTGCGCGACAAGTACGGGGTGTGAGCTACAGGGAAAACGATGGCTATCCCAGAATGGCGGCCAGGAGCGCATCGTGATCCTCAGCGCTCGGAAAGAAATGCGTGGGATTCTCCGCGCGTAGCGTGTCCGCGGAGGTTTTGCCTGATGCCACGGCGATCGTGGTGGCGTCGTACGGGGCGCCGCAGCGCACGTCGTAAATCGAATCTCCGATGATCACCACATTGCTGCCTTCAAAGCGGTACCCATCCACCTTCGAGGCGCGCTCCACTGCAATCGGCGGCAGCTTCTCGCGGTCGCGGTGATCGCTGCCGAAGGCGCCGAAGGGAAAGTAGCGGTTCAGCTCCGGTCCGGCGAGCTTCAGCCGTGCGCCCGGTTCGATGTTGCCGGTGAGGAGCGCCAGCGTCACTTCCGGCATCTCGGCCAGCGTGGCCACGATCCGCTCGATGCCGGCGAGGGCGCGGACGCGTCCCGGCGTCTGCACGTTCTTCGCGACCCCGCCGAGATACGAGTCCCAGAAGCGGGTGAGCCCGGCCTCGATGGCGGCATCGTCATAGCCGGCATCGCGCAGCACCATGAAGACGATCTGCGGATCGGTGCGTCCGGAAAAGTCGTAGCGCGCCAGGTCCTGGTCGTACCCATAGATCGCCCGCAGCGACTCGCCGAACGCCTGCCGCGCCGCGCCGCCGTCGGTGATGAGAGTGCCGTCGATGTCGAAGAGGACGAGGCGTCGGTTCATGGCGGCATTGTACGGGGGCCGTTGCCCGATGTCCGTTGCCCGTTGTCCGTACGGTGACGGGAAGCGCAGCACGGACAACGGACGACGGACAACGGACAACGTGTCTTGTATCCTGCGCGGGCTTAAATGCGGAAAGGTTCGCTCCTCGCGCTGTTTCTCACGGTGTTCATCGACCTGATCGGGTTCGGGATGGTCATCCCGTTCCTGTCGTATTACGCGCGGGAGTATGGGGCGAGCGGGATCATGGTGGGGGCGGTGGTCGGGGTTTACTCGATCATGCAGTTCTTCTTCGCGCCGATCTGGGGGCGGCTTTCGGATCGCATCGGACGGCGGCCGGTGCTGCTCATCAGCCTCACGGCCAGCTTCACCGGCTACCTGATGTTCGGTTTCACCCGGACGCTCCTGGTGCTGTTCCTGTCGCGCGTCATCGCCGGCATCGGCGGGGCGAACATCGGGACGGCGCAGGCCTACATCTCGGACGTCACGTCGGAAGAAGATCGCGCCAAGGGCATGGGGCTCATCGGCGCCGCCTTCGGCCTCGGCTTCATCCTCGGGCCGCCGCTCAGCGGCATCCTGGCGAACTTCGGGACCAGCCGCGGGCTACCAGGCAACCTGCTGCCCGGCATCGTGGCCGCGGGTCTGTCGTTCACCGCGCTGCTCCTCGCGTTCAGCAACCTGCCGGAGTCGAAACCGGCCGACCTGCAGCCGCGCTCCGGCCTGCCGCCGCAGTTCGACCGCCGGGTCTGGCGCTACGTCGCCGATCATCGCGTGCTCGGGCTGCTGATGGCCGGTCTCTTCCTCACGCTGCTGGCCGTCGCCGGCATGGAGATGAGCGTGACGCTGTACGCGCGCGACCGCTTCAAGTTCACGCAGCTCGACATCGCCAAGCTGTTCCTGTTCATGGGCGCCATCGTCGCCTCGATCCAGGGAGGTCTGCTCGGGCGGCTCTCCCGCAAGTTCGGTGAGAAGACGCTCATCGTCGTCGGCGCGGCGTCGTTCACGCTCGGCTTCGCCCTCGTGCCGGGCATCTCCCGGATTCCGCTGCTCTATGGCGTGGGGCTGTTCATCGGCGTCGGCCAGGGGCTCTGTTATCCGCTGCTCACGTCGCTCGTCTCCAAGGCGGCGCCGGAAGGGGAGCGGGGGAGTCTCCTCGGCCTGGCGGCCTCCGTCGGTTCGCTGGCGCGCTTCATCGGCCCGATCCTCACGGGGTTTCTCTACGACCTGGCCGCCGCGCCGGGGGCGTTCTACGGCGGAGCGGTGCTGATGTTGTGCGCGTTGGGGATTGCAGTCGCGGTTTTCAGGCGATAGGCTCGCACGCCATGGCGATCCTCAAAGTCTCCCGACTCGGCCACCCCGTCCTGCGCGAGAAAGCAGCGGACGTGGAGCTCAAGGACATCAAAGCGGGCAAGTTCCGTTCTCTCATCGACGACATGGTCGAGACGATGCACGCCTACGAAGGCGTCGGCCTCGCCGGCCCGCAGATCCACCTCCCGCTGCGCATCTTCGTCTTCGAGGTGCAGGAGCGCGTCGCCAAACGCCGCGGCGTGAAGACGGTGGGCGCCGGCGCGATCTTCAATGCGACATACGAGCCGGTCGGCACCGAGAAGATCACGGACTGGGAAGGCTGCCTGAGCGTCCCATTCCTCGGCGGCGAAACGCCGCGCTATAAGCGCGTCCGCCTGCGCGGCTTCGACCACGACGGCGATCCCCTCGAGCTCGAGGTAGAGGACTTCACCGCCCGCATCTTCCAGCACGAGATCGACCACACGGACGGCCACGTGTACCTGGACCGCATGCCGGATCTGAAGACGCTGGGCTACACGATCGTGCTGTAGCAGCGGTGCTGCTATGTAGGACAGACACTCCTGTCTGTCCCGTGTACCGGTACACCGGACAGACAGGAGTGTCTGTCCTACATAGCGCTCCTTCACATAGGTCCCATCTGTCCTATAGGTCCTATAGGTCCCATCGTTCCTGCGGCCGAGGAGTAAGATCGCGTCACAGGAATGAGCAAGCTTTTCGTTTCGCACAGCACGAAAGACGACGATTTCGTGCGCGAGCTGCGACAAGCGCTGGGCGATCTCGGGCAGGACGTCTGGATCGATTCGCGCGAATTGCGCGGCGGGGATTTGCTCTGGCCCGTAATCCAGCAGGCCATTGAGCAAGCGTCGGCTTTCGCCGTGGTCGTCAGCCCCGATGCGTTTCAGTCGGATTGGGTGTGGAAGGAGCTGAGCTACGCGCTGGAGGTGCAGAAGCAGCGTGGCCGAGCTGTGTATCCGGTCATTCCGCTCTTGCTCAACGATACGAACCTCGGCGTGCTGAAAAGGGAATTCAGCGAGGAGCCGAAATCTATTCGCGTGAGCAGTGAGGCAGGAGCCATCGGCGCTGCACTGCGCGATATCCTCGTCGCGATGGGCCGAGAGCTTCCGGCTGATGTGAAGCCAACGCCGCAGCCGAAGGCGGCGCCGCTCGAAGAGCTGGTGCTGGAGCTCACCGACCTGAAGTTCGTCGAAAAGGGCCGCGCATCTGCCAGCGCACGGCTGGTCTATGAGCCTGCCACGCCGGCGCAGCCGCACGTCCACAGCGCCCGTTGGCGCTTGACCGCTCCGATCGGACCGATCGAGACGGAGGAAGTGCGGTGGTACCTCGAAAAATACGCGGTGTGGCCGAGCCACTATTTCCGGGAGCGTGCGCGCAAGGTGGAAGAGAACCTGGTGCAATGGGGAAAACTCCTGCACGAGGCGGCGCTGCCGCCCGCGCATACGGTGGCCGTCATGCAGGCCTGGGCTCGAATCACCGGTAATGCCGGCCGCCGCTTCTCCATCGAGGTCGATTCAACCGTGGAAGCGGGGGCCTTCTCAGTCGACACCGAGGCCGCTGCCGAATGCGCCACGCTGTTGCTCGGCCTGCCGTGGGAACTGCTGCACGACGGCCATACTTTTCTGTTCCAGGGCGGAAAGCCCGTTCGCGTGCGCCGGCGTCTGCCGAACACGCGTCCGCTCGAGGTGCCGGTCGTCGCCACCCCCATTCGCATCCTGCTCGTGACGGCGCGCCCGGAAGATGACGCCTGCAGCTATCTCGATCATCGAGCCAGCGCACTGCCGCTGGTGGAGGCGATGGAGGCGCTCGGAGGCAGGGTACTCATTCAGGTGCTCGACCCGCCGACCCTGCCCGCGCTGCGCGAGGAGCTCGACCGCGTCCGGCGTGCCAGCACGCCGTATCACGTCGTACACTTTGACGGGCATGGTGTCTACGACCGTCGCGCCGGTCTGGGCGCGCTCTGCTTCGAGGACCCGCTGGACGCGGGCAAGCTCGAGCAACGCCGCCACATTACCGTCGACACCACCAAACTCGGACCGCTGCTCAGCGAGCACCGCATCCCCCTGGTCTTCCTTGAAGCCTGCCAGACCGCGCAGGCGGAGAAGGCCTCCGGCTCCGTCGCCTCGGAGTTGCTGAAGGTGGGAGTGGCCTCGGTCGTGGCCATGAGCCACAGCGTGCTGGTGGAGACCGCGCGCCGCTTCGTCGAGAAATTTTACGAAGCACTGGCGGACGGCGCACGCGTCGGCGACGCCATGCTCGAAGGGCAGCGCGCGCTGAAGGACGACAACTTCCGCGGCACGATCTTCGGCGCGGGCGAGCTGCGCCTCGAAGACTGGTTCGTGCCGGTGCTGTTTCAGGAGAAGGAAGACCCGCAGCTCTTCCTCACGGTCTCCTCGGCGCAGGAAGAAGCGGATCTGCGGAAGGCGCTCGCCAATCGTCTCGGCGAACTGCCCCCGGAACCGCAGACAGGCTTCATCGGCCGCAGCCGCGACCTGCTCGCCCTGCAACGGCTGCTGCGTTCGAACGGAAAGGCGCGTTACGCCGTGGTGCGCGGACAGGGCGGGGAAGGGAAGACCGCGCTGGCGGCGGAATTCGCCCGCTGGATGGTGCGCTCCCACCAGATCCGCCGCGCGGTGTTCGTCTCGGTGGAGACACTCAGCAGTCGTAACGCGGTGCTTGATGTCATCGGCCGGCAGCTCGTACACCGCTATTCCGTAGCTACGTTCGAAGACTTCGAACAAGCCATCCTGCCGGTAGAGCGTGCGCTCATGGAGCAGTCCACGCTGGTTGTCATCGACAACATGGAGAGCATCCTCCTCCCGCCGTACGTGGAGACGCCGGAGGCACTCTCCGAGGACGCGCGGGAAGCGCTGGACGCGATCCTCGGCCTTTGTCAAAGGCTAAACGCGAAGGGCGAGACGCGGCTCGTCTTCACCAGCCGTGAAGCCTTACCGGCGCCGTTCGATGACGAGCGAAACCGGCGCGAGTTGCACCGGCTCGATCGTGAGGACGCCGTCAAGCTGGTCGAGCGGGTGCTCAATCAAGGAGCTGAGGGTGCGGGCGCGGCTGCGGATGCCGCACGGGAGTCGATCGAGCAACTGGTCGACGCCGTCCATGGCCACGCGCGCACGCTGGCGCTGCTGGCTCCGGCGCTGCGCAGCCGCGGCGTGGAGGCCACCCGTGCCTCGCTCGTGGAGTTGATGGAGGAGATGGAGCGGAAGTTCCCTGGCAACTGCGAAAAGTCGCTCTTTGCCAGCGTCGAGCTATCACTCCAACGCATGTCGACTGCGAATCGGGCGAGGGCGAGCGTGTTGAGCGTCTTTCAGGGCGGCGTTGACCTCGACATGCTGCGCGCAATGATGGAGTGGGAAAAAGCGGATGTCGTCGCTCTGGCGGAAGAACTGGTTGAGACAGGGCTGGCAACGCCCGATCCCTATAACCATCTCACGCTCAATCCTGCGCTGGGCCCGTACCTGCGTACGCAGACCGACGCCACGGAAAACGAATCGCTAAGGGGACTCTGGGCAGAACGGATGAGCGCGTATGTCGAGCGTCTGACGCTGGAACGCAATCGCAATGCTGCGGTTGTAGCGACGTTGACGATACTGGAACTCCCGAATCTGTTTGCGCTCCTCGAACGCGTATATGGGAGCGGTGACGTAGAGGCCACGATTGATCTCGCCACCTCACTGCACTCGCTGCTGTACGAATTACGTAAGCCGCGCCTTCTCGACCGTGTGGCGGAGGTTCGAGATGCCGCTGCGGCTGCGCTGGATGAGACGTGGACGCACGCTCGATTCCAAGCGATGCGTGCCAGCGTCGAACAGCTGCTCGACCGCGGTCGGTTGGGGGATGCCATGCACGCTGCGCAGGAGTTGCAGCGTCGCGCCCAGTTAGCAGGTGCAGAAGCCTATGAAGACGCCGACTTCAGTCTGGCCGCCGCCTGCATC
Source organism: Thermoanaerobaculia bacterium (assembly GCA_036399695.1). GTDB lineage: Bacteria > Acidobacteriota > Thermoanaerobaculia > Gp7-AA8 > Gp7-AA8 > DASVEE01. The sequence continues at coordinate 10,008 of DASWMP010000066.1, forward strand.
CTCTTGGCGAGGGTCTCGCGGATGGCCGGTAAACCGGAGCAGGCCTTGCCTCTGGTGGATGAAGCGCAACGTGGATTCGAAGCTGTCGAGCGTGATGAGCCAGGTCGCGGCGCTGAGAGGATGGCCTCGGTCTGCGTCGCCGAACGTGCGGATTGTCTCGCGGCATTGGGCCGGTTGGACGAAGCGGCTGCCGCTTATGAGGAAAGTATTCGCCGCGCGGAAAACAGGCGTGATGACCGCAGCATTGCTGTTTTGATAGGACAGTTGGGAACAGTTCGCTTGAGGCAGCGACGGTATCAAGAAGCGCTCTATGCTTTTGCTGAAGCACGCGAGAAATTCATGGGACTGGACGAACCCGGATCAGTTGCCAGGTACTGGTATATGGCTGGTGTGGCGTACCAGGAAGCGGGACATCTCGAAGCGGCGGAGGATACCTACCGTGAGTCCCTCGCGCTCCAAGTCCGTCTGGAAAATGCAAGTGGACAGGCGGCCACGCTGGGGCAACTAGGAATTCTATATGCCTCCAGCGCCAGCTCGTCAGAGCGAGCAGTTGCTTTTCTCGAACAAGCAGCGGACAAGTACGCGGCATTGGGTGACGAGGTGAACGAAGGCCGCACAAGAAACAATCTGGCGAATGCGTTTCTAAGGTTGGGTCGCTTTGAAGAAGCGCGACGGGAAGTTCAGAGGGCAATTGAAAGCGACGCTCAGTTCGGTCACGCTGCTGAGCCCTGGAAAAGTTGGGCGGTGCTTGCCAACATCGAAATCTCAGCCGCGAACAGTGCTATGGCAGCCGCCGCTAAACGCAAGGCAGTGGAACACTACCTAGCCTATCGACGTGACGGTGGTGAGAACCACTACGGCGACGGTCGCCTCAGCGCCGCTGTCACCGAGGCGCTGCTGACCGGCGGGCCTGCGGCAGCGACAGCACTCCTTGAGAAACAGACCGTGGATCCGGAGCTCCCGGCGAACGCGCGTCAGTTCATTCAGACCCTTTTAGACGTCGTCGTCGGCAGCCGCGACCACGCGCTCGCCGACTCGCCTGATCTCCACTACAGGATGGCTGCCGAAATTCTCTTGCTCATCGAAAAGCTCGAGAAGAGCGACGCACCATCGGCACAGCAGTGAAGGTCCTGTGTACCGGTGGGTCGGTTGCACGAAGGCGCCGGTCCCGTCGCAACGATCGCTCGGTTCGGCGGGATCGATCCCGTCGAACCGACCGTAAAGATCTGTTCCGCGGACACAAAGGTCCCGTCGATTGAACAGAAAGGTGTGGTTCACCGACCGGAAAGGTCGGTTCCGCGGACACAAGAGCGCCGTCGATTGGACAGAAAGGTCCGGTTTACTAACGGCGAGGCCCCGTTCACCGGACACCAAATGCCGTCGATTGACCAGAAAGGCCGGGTTCACCGACCGCAAGGTCACGTTCCGCGGACATAAAGTCGCGTCGGTGGAGCAGAAAGGTGTAGTTCCTCGACCGCAAGGGTCTCTGGCGCGCAGGCAAACGCGCCTGCACCTCGAGGCAACGGTCCGCAACGGTCCGTCCGGGAACGCGACGGTTCGCGCCGGACTAACCTGTCGCGGCTCCAGGAACGATCTCGGAGTGCGGTGGCGGAGGAGGCGGCTTTATGCCTCCGTAGCTACCGCTCTGTTACACGTGTAGAAGAGCGGTAGCTACGGAGGCGAAAAGCCTGCCTCCTCCGCCACCGCACTCCGAGATCGAGATAGACCGGCGATGATGTCGACCGCCTGCTCGATCTCCTCCGCGGTGGTGGAGCGGGAGAGGGAAAAGCGCACCGCTCCCATGGCCACGTGCAGCGGTTTGCGCATGGCTTTCATGGTGGCGCTGGCCTCGACGTTTCCGGAGTGACAGGCGGCGCCGGCCGAGGCGCAGACGCCGGCCGCGTCCAGCGCGCGGACGAGGGCATCGGCCTGGATGCCGTGAAAGGAGATGTTCGCGGTGTTGCCGAGGCGGGGCTGGGTGCCGCCGTTGACGGAGACCTCGGACAAACGGCGCAGCACCTCGCTCTCAAAGCGGTCGCGGAGGGCGCGGACGGTGTCGTACGCCAGCGCCGTGTCGCGGGCCATGCGCGAGGCGACGCCGAGGGCGACGATCGAGGGGACGGGCTCGGTGCCGGAGCGGAGGCCGAGCTCCTGGCCGCCGCCGTACCAGAGCGGGCGAAGGGAGAGGCCTTTTCGAATCGCCAGCGCTCCGACGCCTTTTGGGGCGTGGAACTTGTGGCCCGAGATGGTCAGGAGATCGGCGCCGAGGCGGTGCATGGCCAGCGGGACCTTGCCGGCGGCCTGCACGGCGTCGACGTGCAGCAGGGCGCCGCGGGCGTGCGCCATGGCGGCGATCTCGGCGATCGGGTGCAGCACGCCGGTCTCGTTCTGCGCGAGCATGACGGAGACGAGCAGCGTCGTGTCGTCGATGGCTTCGCGCATCGCGTCGAGGTCGATCGCGCCCTCTTCGTCGACCGGAACGATGGCCAGCTCGATCTGACCGGCGGCTTCGACGGCGCGCAGCAGCGTGAGCACGGACGGATGCTCGACCGACGTCGCCACGACCTTGCGTCGCGACGGAGCCGCATCCAGCAATCCGCGGATGACCATGGCGTTGCCTTCGGTGCCGCAGCTCGTGAAGATCACTTCGGAGGGCTCGCAGCCGATCAGTGCGGCGACGTCGAGACGGGCGGCTTCGATGCCGTCGTGAGCGCGCCGGCCGAGGGAGTGGAGCGAGTGGGGGTTGCCGTAGAGCTCGCGGTAGTAGGGAGTCATCGCCGCGAGGACTTCATCGGCGACGCGCGTGGTGGCGTTGTTGTCGAGGTAAATCACGCCGCAAAAGATAGAGGCGGATGGCTGCCACGCGCAACCATCCGCCTGCTGTCTCTCTCTCACTACAACACGCTGCCGGAGAACGACGGTGTGTTATGTGACGTAGTGTAGGCAGCAGGCATCAGGACGCGATACGGGCGAGCGTGAAAAAAGAGTGATTCGCAGTGACGGCGCTAAATGCCACTTCACGCGGCACCGGACAGACAAGAGTGTCTGTCCTACATTACATGTCGAGGAGAAAGCGGTCCGGCTCCGCGGTCGAGTCGTACTCGCTCTGCAGGTCGGTCTTGTGCTTCCACTCCATCTCGGCCAGCTCCATGAAGAGGCGGCCGAGCTCCGTGGAGGCCGGCACCCGTTCGGCCATGAAGCGGAAGTAGCTCTCCGAATCGCGCTCGCGCTCGAGGGCGTGCTTGAGGGCGCGGCTCAGGTCGAGGTTCATCAGATCGGCCGGCAGCTCGAGGTTCACCGGCTCGGGTGGGGGAGGCTGGACGCCGACCGCCTCGTAATACTTACGCTCCAGCTTCGCGCGATGAACCAGCTCGGCGTCGGAGAGCTGCAGCATCCGTTTGCGCACGTCGGGCGTCGACGCGCGCTCTGCCAGCTTCTGGTAGTAAACGCGCGTTTCGACTTCCGACTGGATGGCGTTACGCAGGACTTCTTCGACGGTCGTCTCGAGCGGCTTCATTTGGGGACCCGCCGCGATGATAACGCGGTGGCACTACGTGCCGCGATAAACATCCGGATTCGGCGGGGCGGTGTCCTCGAACGGTGCCTCGCGCAGTTCCTGACCGTGTCCCGTACCGCCGGCCGTGCCTTCCTTCTTCACGGAGCCGTAATACGGGCGCCAGCCCATCGGTCCGACCGGGAAGTTGGGCGGCACCACGAGATCGCGCAGGCCGACCACGGCGCGGGCGCGGGTGTCGATGGCCATCTCGTAGTCGCGCGTCATGTAGATCGCATCCTCGGGACAGGCATCGACGCAGTAGCCGCAGAAGACGCAGCGCAGCAGGTCGATGTCGTAGCGCACCGGGAACTTCTCGCGCGTGCGCTCGTCCTCGCCCGCCTCGATCGTGATGCACTCGGCCGGGCAGGCCGTCGAGCACATGTAGCAGGCCACGCAGCGCGTCGTGCCGTCCTCGCGCGTCGTCAGGATGTGGCGTCCGCGGAAGCGCTCCGAATAGACGCGCTTCACTTCCGGATAGGAGATGGTCGGGAGCTTCTTGATGTTGAACAGGTTCGTCAGCAGGTGCTTGAGCGTCGTGATCATGCCGCCCAGCACCTGCGGCAGGTACAAGCGCTGCGAGGCCGACAGGTGAGGACGCTCGACCTTGACGACGCCTTCGGAAACCCGGGTGATGATCGGAGGCATTAGCGGTCCAGTTCTCCGGCGATGATGTTGAGCGAGCCGAGGGTGGCGATGGCGTCGGCGATGGTCTGCCCCGTGATCATCTCGCCATACGCTTCGAAGATCGGGAAGCAGGGGGGACGCGCCCGGACGCGGTACGGGTTCTTCGTGCCGTCCGAGACGATGTAGAAGCCGACCTCACCGTTGCCACCTTCGACCTGGAAGTAGGCCTCGCCGACCGGCGGCTGGATGCCGTGCATGATCAGCTTGAAGTGGTAAATGAGCGACTCCATCTCGTTGTAGACCTTCTCCTTCGGCGGCATCGCGACGTACGGGTTGTCGACGATGACCGGACCGGCCGGAAGGCCGCGGTCGATGGCCTGCTGCAGGATGCGGATCGACTGGCGCATCTCCTCGAAGCGGACGAGGAAACGGGCATACGTGTCGCCGCCGTCGGCGATCGGCACGTCCCAGTCGTAAGTCTCGTAACCGAGGTAAGGGTTCGTCTTGCGGACGTCGAAGGGAACGCCGGTCGCGCGGAGGCAGGGACCGGTGAAGCCGTAGTTGATGGCGTCCGCCTGCGAGATCACGCCGACGCCTTCCGTGCGGTCCCGGAAGATGCGGTTGGTCATGATCAGCGACTCGACCTCGTCGATGTACTTCGGCAGCATGTGCACGATCTTCTGTGCATGCGCCAGGAAGGTATCGGGGACGTCGACGGCCAGGCCGCCGATGCGGAGATAGCTGGGGAGCAGGCGCGCGCCGCTGCAGGACTCGGCGAGGGCGATGATCTCCTCGCGCGGCTGGAAGAGGTACCAGAAGTTGGTGAGCGCGCCGAGGTCGACGAGGTTCGTGCCGATGCAGACGATGTGGTCGGCGATGCGGTAGAACTCGGAGAGCATCAGGCGCACGTGCTGCGCGCGATCGGGAGCGGCGATGCCGAGGAGCTTCTCGACCGTCATGCAGTAGCCGACGTTGTTGATGACGGCGGAGCAGTAGTTGAGGCGGTCGGTGTACGGGATCACCTGCTGATAGGTGTGCGTCTCCGACATCTTCTCGAAGCAGCGGTGGAGGTAGCCGATCTCCTGCTCGGTGCCGACGATCGTCTCGCCGTCGAGCGTGACGACGCAGCGCAGCGTGCCGTGCATGGCTGGATGGGACGGACCCATGTTCAGCGTGACGCGCTCGAAGTCCGATTCCTGTTCCTGCTCGGCGAAGCGGGGGGCGATCTTCGGCACGAGGGCCGTGATGCCTTTCTCCGTGAGGAGCCAGCGCTGCGCCGGATCGTAGTCCTTCCGCAGCGGGTGTCCCTGGAACATCTCGTGGGTGAGGATGCGGCGGAGGTTCGGATGTCCGGCGAACTGGATGCCGTACATATCGAAGATCTCGCGCTCGTACCAGTCGTAGCCTTTGAAGACGCCGACGCTCGTCGGCACGCTCTCGGTCTCACCGACCCGCACCTTGAGGCGGACGCGCTCGCGATTGGCGACGGAGTAGAGCTGATAGACGACGTCGAAACGCTGGTCGCGGCCGGGGTAGTCGGCGCCGAAGAGGTCGAGCGGCATCGTGAAGGCGAGCCGGGCGTCGTCGCGCAGGGCGCGGAGAACGTCCACGATCTGGTCGCGCTCGACGTAGAAGGTCGGCAGGTCCTGCCCGGGCTCCTGCGTCAGGCCGGTGATCTGCGCCGCGATCTCGGCGCCGCGGGCATCCATCGCCGCCGCTTCGGCCGGCACGTACGGCGTCCGGTTCGTCGGCGCCGGACCGGTGTAGGGGATGGCGCTGAATTTAGTAAGAGTGCTCATGGTGTGGGGCGCGTCGTCCGTTTTCCGTTGTCCGCTGTCCGTCTCAGCTCATCACGGACAAGGGAAAACGAGCAACGGACAACGCCTCAATCATCCTCGCTTGATCTCTCCGCGCTCGATCTTTTCCTTCAGCTTCAGGATTCCGTACATCAGACCGTCCGGGGTCGGCGGGCAGCCCGGCACCCAGATGTCGACGGGGATGACTTCATCGATGCCCTGGACGACATGGTAGGAGCGGTAGAAGCCGCCGGAGGTGGCGCAGGCGCCCATGGCCAGGACGTACTTTGGCTCCGGCATCTGGTCGTAGATCTTTTTGAGGACGGGGGCGAGTTTGTCGACGATCGTGCCGGCGACGATCATGAGATCGGCCTGGCGCGGCGAGAAACGGACGACCTCGGCTCCGAAGCGGGAGATGTCGTAGTGCGACGACACCATCGACATGAACTCGATCGCGCAGCAGGCGGTGCCGAACGGCAGCGGCCACAGCGAGTTGCCGCGAGCCCAGTTCACGACCTGGTCGAGCTTGAGCGTCAGATAGCTGCCGCCGGCGAGATCGTCCGAACGGTCGGCTTCGCCCGGGAGAGTGATGAGTCCTTTTTCCGCGCCCTCGCCGGGGGCCACGCCCGCCTTGCGCGGGATGATCGAGGTTTCGTTGTCAATCTTCTGTACTGGCATGCTTTAGCTCTGTCTTGGGACGGGATTGCCGCTGCCCGGAGTGAGAACGGAGCCCAGAGGGCGGGAGGCGGCGGATTCTACGCGTTTGAGAAATCTTTCACAAGGAGACAACACCCCTGCCCGAAGGGTCATTGCCATGCGAAATCGGAGCCGTGAATCCGTGACCGATAGTTGGCAGTTGGCAGTTGGCGGTGGAAACGGGAACCGCGACCGGTTTCTCTCCTGCCGACCGCCAACCGCCAACCACCAACTATTCTCAAGGGCGTCAACCGCTGGCCTCCTCGTGCGTACCTACAGTCATCCGGTTGTGAACCTGCAGCCGCTCGCCGCAGTATTGTCATCAATGGGTAAGATCTACTGCCAACCGCCAACTGCCCACCGCCTACTGATTCCGGAGGTTTGATTGAAGCGTTTACCTGCTCTCTTACTCGTTCTCCTCACGCTGGCCTCGCTGGCGGCCGTACCGCTGGCAGCCGAGCTGCCGCCGCTGATCCCACGGGAGGTCCTGTTCGGCAATCCGGAACGGTCGAATCCCCAGATGTCCCCCGACGGGACGAAGCTCGCCTGGCTCGCCCCGGACAAGAAGAACGTCCTGCAGGTCTGGGTCAAGACCATCGGCTCGGAGGACGACCGGGTCGTCACGGCCGACAAGAAGCGCGGCGTCCGCAACTACAACTGGGCGCCGGACGGCAAGACGATCCTCTACATGCAGGACAACGACGGGGATGAGAACTTCCACATCCACGGCGTCGACCTGACGAGCGGCAACGTCCGCGACTACACGCCGTTCCAGGGCGTGCGCGCCTCGTTCGTGGCTGTCGAGCCGACGATCGCCGACGAGATGCTCGTCTCGCTGAACGTCCGCGACCGGAAGGTCTTCGACGTCTATCGCCTGACGCTCTCGACCGGCGCGCTGGTGCTCGACACGCAGAACCCGGGCGACGTCGGCGGCTGGGAAGCCGACCGCAACCTGAACGTCGTCCTGGCCGAGGCCGCGCTGCCGGACGGCAGCTCGGAGCTGCGCGTGCGCGACAACCCGAAGGCGCCGTGGCGGTCGTGGCTCAAAGCCAGCGCGGACGACAACATCTCCGTCGTCTCCCTCACGGCCGACGGCAAGTCCGTGATCCTCGAATCCTCCCTCGGCTCGGACACGACGCGCGTCGTCGAGCGCAATCTCGCCACCGGCGCCGAGAAGCTCATCGCCAACTCGCCGGCCGTCGATGCCGGCATCGTGCAGATGAACCCCTACACCCGGACCATCGAAGCGGTGTCGTTCGAGCCGGGCCGCCGTACCTGGAGCATCATCGACAACGGGGTCCGCGGCGACTTCGACGCCATCGCCAAGCTCACGGACGGCGACTTCGCGATCGTCAACCGCAACCGCGACAACTCGCGCTGGCTCGTCGCCTTCAGCTCGGACCGCGGCCCGAACCGCTGGTACACCTGGGACCGCGCCGCGAAGAAGGGGACGTTCCTCTTCTCGACGCAGTCGAAGCTCGAAGGTCTGCAGCTCTCCGAGATGCGCCCGGTCGTCATCAAGACGCGCGACGGTTTCGACATGCACGCGTATCTCACGCTCCCGGCCGGCCTGCCGGCGAAGAACCTGCCGCTCGTGCTCTACGTCCACGGTGGTCCTTGGGGCCGCGACTCCTGGGGTTATCGCGCCGTCCCGCAGTGGCTCGCGAACCGCGGCTACGCCGTGCTGCAGCCGAACTTCCGCGCCTCCACGGGCTACGGCAAGAAGTGGCTCAACGCGGGCGACAAGCAGTGGGGCCTGAAGATGCACGACGACCTCATCGACTCGGTGAACTGGGCGGTGAAGGAAGGCTACGTCGACAAGAACAAGGTCGCCATCTCCGGCGGCTCGTACGGCGGTTACGCTACGCTGGCCGGCCTGACGTACACGCCTGACTTTTTCACCTGCGGCGTGGATATCGTCGGCCCGTCAAACCTGCGCACGCTGCTGAACTCGATCCCGCCCTACTGGTCGACGCTCCGCGCGAACTTCGCCAAGCGCATGGGCAACATCGACGATCCGAAGGACGAGGAGCTGATCCGCAACGCTTCGCCGCTCTTCAAGGCGGACAAGATCAAGAAGCCGCTGCTGATCGGGCAGGGTGCGAACGACCCGCGCGTGAACAAGGCGGAGTCGGATCAGATCGTCGACGCAATCCAGAAGAACAACGGCTCGGTGACGTATGTGGTCTACAGCGATGAAGGCCACGGCTTCGCCCGCCCGGAGAATTCGATCGACTTCTGGGCCCGGACCGAGAACTTCCTCTCGCAATGCCTCGGCGGCCGCGCCGAGCCGATGCAGGGCGACAAGTACCCCGGCTCCACCGCCGCGGTGCGCGTGATCGCCAACGGTAAAGAGGTGCGTTAGGGTTACGTGTTGGGGAGAGACGACGAAGGCCCCCGGTCGTCTCTCCCCGACGCAACCCTGACGCACTCCTACCGTCGCGATAAGAAGAACTGCTCCAGGCGATCGGCTACGTGCTCTACGCGCCACTGCTCCGCGACTTGGCGGCCGCGGACGCGGAGACGTTCGCGCAGCTCTGTATCGCCGAGGAGCTCGATCAGCCGTTCGCCCAGCTCGGCCGCATTTTCCTGCGGTGCGAAGAGCGCGTAGTCGTGCCGTTCGTCGAACGAGAGATACGATGGAATCGACGTCATCACGCACGGAATCCCCGACGCCAGCGCCTCGGCCGCCGGAAGGCCGAAGCCTTCCTCCCGGTGATTCGGCGCGATCAGGATGTCGCACGAGTGCATCAGCCGCGTCATCTCCGTCGTCGTCAGGGCCACGTGGAACTCCTGGACGGTTTCGAGCGGCTCCTCGCGTGAGGGTATCCAGGGGGAGACGCGGATCAGGTCGAGCTTCTGGTGGAACCAGCGGGCGTGGGTCACGGCGCCGTAGCCGTCCTGGATTCCTTTCAGGTCCGCCTGCGCCTGGCCGCAGAGCAGGACCCGCGGCGGCTCGTGCTCGCGCGGGGTGGCGCGGCGGTAGAACTCGTCTTCGACCACCTGGCCGATGAAGGTCACGTCCTCCGTGAAGCGCTTGCAGATCGGGATGAGCGACTTCGAGACGACCAGCTTCGGGATCGGCAGCTTGTACGCCTCCTCGATCTGCGGGCGGATCGGCTCGTACGCGGAGAAGGCTCCCTCGTAGCCCTGGCACAGATGGACGGCCCGGTCGCCGGCTGCTTCGTACGCGAACGGCACCGTGAGCCAGAACGTGCCGACGACGAAGTCCTGGTCGCTGGCGTCGTACTGGCGGAAGTCGTCGACGTAGATCCACTCGGCGCGCGAGCTTCGCCACGTGAGTGGCTGGCCGAGCGTGACGAGGCGGACCTGATGGCCGCGGGCGATCAGCGCGTCGGCGTGCACGAGCTGGATGCGGACGCCGCCGGACGGCTCGGTATCGGGGACGAAGTAGGTGATCTTCAGCGGCTTCGGCATCAAGCGTTTTTCGCGATCACGTAGTAGCCGGAGGGGAGGAGGTCCTCCTTCGAGAACGGCACGCCCGCGGCCGTGAGGCGCGACAGCAACTCCTCACGCGCGGGCGTCGGCCCGAAGTCCTGCGGCGAGATTTCTACGACCGTCCAGCCGGCGATCGTCAGCATCTCGCTGAGCGACTGCTTCGTGAAGAAGCGCAGATGGCCGACGCAGGTGAGGCCCATGTAGACGTAGTCGAAGCGGCCATGCAGCAGGTCGTTGACGATGGCCGCGTTCGAGAGATTCGGCAGCGAGAGGAGCAGGTGCCCGCCGGGCGTGGCCACCCGGCGCAGCTCCGCGAGGAACGACCAGGGCTCGTCGAGATGCTCGACGATGTCGCCGCCGATGATCCAGTCGAACTTCTCGTCGAGGATGGCCACGATCTCCCGAACGTCGCCGCGGTAGACGGCGTCGATGCGCTTCTCGGCGATGGCCGCTGCCGCCGGATCGAGCTCGATGCCGACGACGCGGCACGGTTGCCGCCGCTTGAGCGCTTCGCCGAGAGGGGCCTCGCCGCAGCCGAACTCGAGGATGGCCTTGGCGTTGGGGGAGACGCGGGTGAGGAGGTCGTAGCGGGTCTGGCCGCGCAGCGAGCTCCAGCGGTGGACGTAATCGGTGGCCGAGATGGCGACCTCGCGGCCGGTGAGGGCGCGGGCGAGCGGCTCGCGGATCGTGTCCAGCAGCTCCGTCCGGCAGAGGAAGACCGCCGGGTCGCTCTTGTCCCAGGTGAGCCGCTCGATGGACACCGGCTGCTTGGCCAGCTCGCCGGTGACGGCCTGGAGCTCCCGCAGCGTCAGGTAGAGCGAGGGGGGCATCCGCTTCTGCTGCGGATGGTCGGACTCGTTCGTGATCGGCAGCACCGCCGCCGCCCCGGTCGAGACGAGCAGCTCGTGCAGGCGAGTGCCGAGGTGCTGAGGGGGGAGGAGGAGGGGATCGGTGACGACCAGGACGAACTCGGTATCGACGTCCGCCGCCGCGTCTGCCGCGCTCTCGTCGCGGTCGTAGAAGACGATCTCCCCATCACCGATGCCGTTCCGTAGGAGCATCTGCGACTGCCAGCTTGCGTACCGCTCCTCGATCGCCGGGTGATCGTAGCGGGGGAAAAGGAGGGAAAGGGCGGGCATGGGCGGGCCGAATCTTAATGGGGAATGATGAACGGTCAATGTTGAATGTGGACTA
>DASWMP010000067.1:0-5421 GCA_036399695.1 Thermoanaerobaculia bacterium
GGCCGCGGCTGATGTAGAGGATGGCGGTGCGCGCGAGGTGGTTGTAGGCGGCGGTGATGATGGCGCCGCGGTCGTACGACATGGATGGCGCGGCGGTCGTCACGGCGAAGGTGGCGGAGGTGGAGCCGGCCGGGACGGTCACGGACGCCGGCACGGTGGCGATGCCGTTGCGGGAGCCGGTGAGGGTGACGGTGGCTCCGCCCGATTGGGCTGCGGCGCTGAGGGTGACGGTGCCGGTGGCGTCGTCGCCGCCATAGACGAAGGGATCGACGGCGACGCTTTCGAGCGTCACGGCTTGCGGCGAGGGCACGACGGTCAGTTGCTGCCGTTGCACGGTCCCGTTGTACGCCGCGCGGATGCTGACGTCAAACGGTTGCGTGACGGCTTCGGTGTCGATGGCGAAGGTGCCGCTGGTGTCCCCCTGAGGGATGGTGAGCGTCGACGGGACGCTGGCGGCGAGCGGATTGCTGCTCGTGAGGGTGATGGTCGCGCCGCCGCTCGGGGCGGCCGCGGCGAGGGTTACGGTGCCGTCGACGAGGTCGCCGCCGACGGCGCGGGGAGAGACCAGCGCCAGGGCGACGACGTGGTTGCCGTTCGGCGGGGTGACGTCGAGCGATGTGGTGATATCGGTCGCGGCGTGACGGGCGCGCAGCGTGACGGTGCTGGTCTGCGCGACGAGCGTGGTCGTGACCGGCACCGAGAGCGACGTCGCGCCGGGGGGGACGAGGACGTACGGCGGCTGCGGGACGATGGCGTTGTTGAAGCCACGGAGATCGACTTCCACGCCGCCGGCGCCAGCCGCGGCGGTGAGGGTGATGGTGAGCGTGGCGTCATTGCTGCCGACGACCGATTGCGGCGTCACGTTGATGGAGGCGAGAGTCACGGCCAGCGGCTGGAGGGTGAGGGTGGCGGACGCGCTCCATGGCTGCAGGTGTGCGGTGATGACGACGGTGCTCTCGGTCGTCACATATTCGGTGGCGAGGACGGTCGAGGCGCTGGTCTGTCCCGCCGGGATGACGAGCGAGGCGGGCGGCTGCGCGCGTGAAGAACTGCTGGTGAAGGTGATCGTCGTTCCGGCCGCGGCGGGCTCGCTGAGGGTCACGGTGACGCTCGCGTTCGTACGCCCTTCGACGGTGGACGGCGTGAGCACGACCGAGGCGATTGTGGGCGGGTAGATCGTGAGAGACGTGTCCTCTTCGAGTCCGCCGGCGGACGCGATGATGTGCGCGCTGGTCGTGGCGGCGGCAGGGGCGACGGAGGTGATGGTGAACTGCGCCTCTCGTTGTCCTTCCGCGACGGTCACGGTCGCGGGCAGACTCACAAGGTCGGAACGATCGGTCGTGAGCGCGATGGTCGTGCCACCGGCCGGTGCGGGCAGGCAGACGCGCAGCATGCCGGTCGTCGACCCGCTGTTGAGGAGCGCACCGCCGGCGATCCAGACCTCCTCGACCGACGGCGGCATGAGCTCGAGCTCTCCTTCGACCTGACTGCTGCCGTATGCAGCAGTCAGGGTCACGGGAGTGACCGCCTGCACGTTTCCGGTGGTGATGCTGAAGCCCACTCCGTCTTCCCCTTCCGGAACCGTGACGGTGCCCGGGACAGTCGCTGCAGCACTGCCGGAGGCGAGGTTGATCACGGCTCCGCCCGCGGGGGCGGGGCCGTTGAGCTCCACCCAGCCTTCCGCTTCCAGGCCGCCGCAGAGCGTACCGGGCTGCACTTCCAGGCCTTCCACCGCCAGAGGCTGGATCTCGAGAGTGGCGGCACGAGGGGTGACGCCGATCGACGCCACGATGGTGGCGGTGACGCTGGTCGTGACCGCGGTCGTGGCGATCGGGAAGGACATCGCGCTCTGGCCGGCAGGGATGGTGATCGACGGGGGCACCGTGACGGCGCTGCTGTCGGAGAGGAGAGTTACGGCGATCCCACCCGCAGGGGCCGGCCAGGTGAGGTCGACAGAGCCGCCAAGGGTGCCGCCGCCGACGGTGGATTCGTCGCTGAGCGAGACGGAGCTGACGTCCCATGACGACGTCGCCGACACCCGCACACCGCGGCCGTCGTACGTGTAGGTCAGCAGTCCATCAGACGCGAGCGAGTTGCGCGCCGTGTAGAAGTAGGGCTTCGCCCCGACGCTCCTCTCGTTCCCGGCAGCGTCGTACGCCACGCCTCGGGGGACGCCGTTCTCCGTGGCCGTGACGATCTTCGGCGTCGTGGACTGGTAGCTGAAGCTCGCGGTGTTGCTGCCGAGGGTGGACGACAACAGGTTCCCCATCGCGTCGTACGTGTACGAGCCGTTCTGCCAGAGCGCCGCACCGGTGTTCGCCGTGATCAGGCGATTCAGGTCGTCGTAACCGAAGGTGCGGTTGTAGGCGGGATCGAGCGTGTCGGTGATCGACAGGATGTTGCCCGCCGGATCGTGTGTGTACTGGTAGGCGGCGATGGTGTTGCCCGCGCCCGCGAGCGCATTGCCGAGCATGCGATAGCGGGTGTCGTACGACATCGAGCGGGTGGTGCCGTTGCCGTACGTGATGCTCGTGGCCGGTCCGAACGGCAGGTAGGTGGCGGAGGTGACGAGCGGCGTCGTGCCTTTGTAGGCCGTGATGGGGCGGCCGGCGTAGTCGTGTGTGTAGGTGACGGTCATGCCCGACGGGTAGACGATCGAGGCGCGATTGCCATCGGCGTCGTACGTATAGCGGGTCTCGTCGTAGTTCCGTTCCTCGCGCAGCAGCAGCCCGCGGCGGTCGTGGCTGTAGGTGATCCAACCCGTCAGCCCGGCACTCATGGTCATGGTGCGGTTGCCGGTCGTGCTCCAGTACGCGGCGTCGTTGTAGATCCAGGTGACGCTTTCGGGGTCGGCGTCGCTGCGCGTCGTCTCCGCGCTCGTCACGCGGCCGAGGACGTCGTAGGTGCGGGTGGTGACGGCGCCGTTGGCGTCCGTCGAGGTCAGGAGGTTGCCGGCGGCGTCGTAGGTGTAAGTCGTGACGCCCGTGACGGGGCTCGTCTGACGCAGCAACTGCCCGAAGTCGTCGTAGAGGTAGGTGGTGGTGTTGCCGTTTGGATCGGTGACGCTGGTGAGGTTGCCGTGCAGGTCGTAGTCGTACGTCGTGACGGCGGTTCCGGCGCCGAGGGTCTGCGTCACGGCGGCGAGGTGCCCGTCGGGGTGATACGTGTAGGAGGTATTGGGCTGCGTGTGGCGCTCGTCGCGGACGGAAGCGATGCTGTCATCGGGCGTGTAGGTGTAGTCGACGTGATTCGCGTCGGGATGGACGTAGCTCACCAGCCGTCCGGCGTTGTCGTAGTTCCAGCTCTCGCTCTTGCGTTCCACCCAGACGCCGTTCACCAGCCCGAGCACCCGCTCGTGTGCTTTGCGCGAGGTCGACGGGTCATAGATCGTTTCGATGCGCTCGCGAAGGTCGTTCACGGACGGTCCGCGGCTGACGGTTTCGAGCCGGGCGCGGGAGTCGTACGTCCATTTGGTCACGCCGCCGCCGGGGCGGGTCTCCGTAGCCAGCGGGCCGTTGCCGTAGTACGTGCGGGCGGTCGTGAGATCCGTGGCGCAGAGAGGGTCGAGCGTGGCGTCGCAGCCGGAGAGGCCTTTAACCGTCGAGGAGGTGAGCCGGCCGAGGAGGTCGTAGGTCGATTCCGTGACGACGCCTTTCGCGTCGATGACGCGGCGGGCGTTGCCGAAGCGGTCGTACTCCTCGAAGCGGGTCGTCTCATTCGCGTTGCGGCTGGCGGCGAGACGCCCGCGCAGTTCCTGCGGAACGGACGGCGCGGCGGGGTAGTAGACCAAGGTCGTGACGTCGCTGACATCGCTCCGCGGTCCGTCGATCGCTTTGCGGGATGACAGTGGCTGGGGTAAGGCCAGCCAGGAGGGATCGAAGGCGCCGCCCGGATTGAAGGCCGCCCCTTCGCTGCCGTTGTAGAGGGTGGTGGTCGTCGTGCGCGTCTCCTGCTGGGGCGTGGCCAGGCCGGTCCAGCCGGTGACGGACTGCGTCGTGACGGTGCCGGTGAGCGTGTCGTAAGTGAGCGTCTGCGTCCGGTTTGCGGCCGGGTTGCGGACGCTGCTCGTGACGATGGTGGTCGGGCGGTCGGGCCAGTAGACGTTGCCGTAAGTGTAGGTGGTGAGCGCCGTGTCCGCCGTGGACGCCAGCGGCGTCGTCAGGATGACGTCCGGATCGAGGCGGCAATGCGCGGCGTCGGTCTCGGGATCGCACGCCGTCGGACGGAACGGTCCCTCGGAGGTGAGCATGCGCCGCGAGCCGTCCCACGTGTAACGAGTGATGTAGCCACGCGCGTCCTGCTTGCGCGCCAGGTCGCCGGCCGCGTCGTAGCCGAAGACGGCGTCGCCGCCACTGGCGCAGGAGGAGCATCCGCCGCTGATCTCGACCGTTCGCAAGCGTCCGGCCACCGCGCGGACGTAATGGGTTTCGATCTTGCCGCTGGCCCACGTCAGGCGGGTGACTTTCTCCCGCGGGATGCGGCCGGGCAGCCAATGCTCGTAACCGGCAATGTCGCCGCTTGGACCGAAGGAGGAGAGTGCGCGGCTCTCGCCATCGAACGTATGTTTCTCCAGCTCCCGATCGTCAGCGTCTCGAACGGACGAAACGTTGTAGCGCAGGTGATTGGCGTTGTACGTCAGGCCGTACTTGCGCCACGTGCCGGCAATCGTGGCGACGCGGTTCAACGCACCCTGGTAGTGGTAGGTCAGGGTGTAGGCCGAATTGCCATCGACGGAGATCGAGGCGATGCGGTCGTTGTCCCAGACGACGTTCCAGGCCCACGCTCCCCAGGAATCATCGAGGCGCGTGACCCGCCCATTCGTATAGGTGAAGACGACATCGCGGTGTGTCGTGAGATCGCGATAGCGGAGGATGCGGCCGCCGGCGCTGAAGATGCGCGCGCGCCGCCCGTCGGCATCGCTGTGGGTGAATTCCCCCGTCACCGGATCCACCTCCAGCCGTCCGCGCCGGCTCGTGTCCGTCGGCCAGACCTGGGACCAGGTGCTCGATCCGAACGTGTTGACGAACAGTACGTAGGCACCGTCTTCCGTACGGACGGTCATGTACTGGTCGTAGCTGGCGACGGTGGTCAGCGACATGCGGGTGTCGAAGAGCGACGTCCAGCCGTGGCCGAAGGCGGGCGCGCTGTTCAGGCCGCGGCTGTCGAACGTGCGGCGGAGCGGGAAGAGGTCGGAGCCTGGGATTGGATCGGCGTCATGGAGGCGCATGTTCCCGGAACCGGTGCGCACCGGATCGCCGGTACAGTCGCACGAGCCGACGCCGCATTCGCTGCACGGCAGGTCGGCGTCGAATCCCGGGAGCCTGACCGCGACCGATTTGAGGCCGCAACTCGTGAAGGTGACGATCGTGAAGGCGGAGCCGCCGGCCAGGACGCCGAAGCTGCCGCGCACCCCGCCGAGAA
>DASWMP010000068.1:0-2243 GCA_036399695.1 Thermoanaerobaculia bacterium
CAACTGCCTTTCGATTGACGGGAGCGTAGCCATTGCTTACGCTCTCGCGCCGTGACGATCCTGCGGAGTGCACTCGTCTTCAGCATGCTGATCTCGCTGAAGATCCTCTCCCGATTCTTCTACCGCTTCGATTTCAGTTGGATCGGCGAGCTGCCGAAGAACGCCAAAGGGAAGGCTATCGACCCCTGGCACGTCCGGCTCGTGATCTTCCTCAACCATACGAGCCTCTTCGAGCCGGTCTTCCTCGGCGCGGTCCCGCCGCGGTTCATCTGGCGCCTCGCCGCGCACGGCGTCGTCCCGGCCGCTGACAAGACGACCGACCGCCCGCTCGTCGGCCTCGTCTTCCGGTTCGTTGCCCACAGCGTCATCGCCATCACCCGCCAGCGCGACAACACCTGGTTCGAGGTGCTGAACAAGATCGACCCCGACTCGATGGTCGTCATCGCGCCGGAAGGGCGGATGAAGCGGGAGAACGGTCTCGACCTGCACGGCAAGCCGATGACCGTCCGCGGCGGCGTCGCCGACATCCTCCAGGCCATCGGCAGCGGCCGGATGATCATCGCCTACAGCGGCGGCCTGCATCACGTGCAGATCCCCGGACGGGCGCCGCGCATCTTCAAGACGGTGCGCCTGCGCACGGAGAACGTCGACATCGCCGCCTACGTCGCGGAGATGATGCAGAGCGGCGGCGAGGCGGAGTTCAAGAAGAACGTGATGCGCGACCTCGACCGCCGCCGCGACGCGAACTGCCCCGAGGAGTCGAAATTCAGCGGGCAGGTTGCGGCGCGCACTCCTTCGTAAAGGTGATGAAGTCGTCGATCTCCATCGGTTTGCTGAACAGAAACCCCTGGATGTAGTCGATCCCGTATTCGAGCAGCGCGTCGAGCTGCTCCTGCTTCTCGACCTCCTCGGCGATGACCTTCATGTCCAGGTCGTGCGCGAGGTCGATCAGCCGGTGCACGATGGCCCGGCAGCGCTTGCTGTCCAGGATCCCGCGGACGAAATCGCCCGGCAGCTTGATCCCCTCGAGCGGAAAGTGCTGGATGTGGGTGAGGGAGGAGTGGCCGGTGCCGAAGTCGTCGAGCCAGAGGTGGACCCCGAGCTCGCAGAGTCCTTCGAGGACGCTCATCGTCGCCTCCGGATCCTCGATGTAAGTCGTTTCCGTGATCTCGAAATTGAGCTTCGTGACGTTCACGCCGCAGGCCGTGACCAGGTCCTTCACGCGCGCGCCGACGTTCCCTTCCTGAAACTCGCGCGGGGACAGGTTGAGATTGAGGCGTACGTCGGGCGCGCCTGCGGCGTGCCAGCGAGCCGCATCGGTGTACGCCATGCGCACCAGGGTGGAGGTGAGGGCGAAGAGCTCCGGCCCCTCTTCCGCCGCCTCGTTGATGATCTTGGCCTCACGCACTTCGCCGCTCTCGCGCCGTTGCCGCAGCAGCGCTTCGGCGCTGTAGATCTCGCGCGTGCGGGCGTCGTGAATCGGCTGGTAAACGAGGAGGAGTGCTTCTTTGTCGAACATCGCGCGATCGAGCGCACGCTGGGCTACCGATTCGTCGGGCATCACCGTTACGATGGCATTCTTCATGCCCGAAGAAACCTTTCTCCTGCAGTCACGCCGCCTCGCGCGGAGCCGCCGCGTGCAGACCGTCCAGCACATCGCCGGCGCCGTCATGCTCATCGCGAGCGCGCTCACGCATCTCACCGATCCGCATTCGCATCACGTCGTGCTACCGGTGCTCGAGCTGCTCGCCGGCGTGGCGCTGATCGGCACCGCCATCGTGGAGAAGGTGAGGAAAACGCATCCGCGCGTCGGCTGGGTGGAGCTGGCCGGCTCCGCGATGATGTTCGTGGAGGCGTTCGCGAAGCTGCAGCAGCCGCACAAGCTGGCGTTCTACATCCTCAGCTTCATCCCGCCCATCATGCTGCTGATCTTCGGCCTCTTCGACGCGCGCATTCGCCATGCGCTCTATATGCGCGCGAACGACGAACGCTTCGAGATGAAGCAGCGGATCGTGCTGCCGCCGAAGAAGGTGGCGTGGGACGGCCTGCGGGCGTACCGCGTCACGGAGAAGGAGCTGGAGCTCCATCACACGGACGGCAACATCCGCCGCCTGTCACTGAAGGACGTGAAGAACCGTGAAGAGGCGGTTGCGTGGGCCGTGACCCAGTTCGAGCGGCGGGGCTTGGTTGCGCAGTAAAGCCGCGGGAGAGGAGTCTCGGAGTGCGGTGGGGAACGCCACCGC
>DASWMP010000069.1:0-11778 GCA_036399695.1 Thermoanaerobaculia bacterium
CGCTTTTCAAAACAGGTTCTCGAACCTGGCCAAGCCGTTCAAGTGGAAGTTCACGCGCGACGACTTGCGCCGCTACCTGGTCAAGCTCACGCTCATGCCTCAAGCAGCGTGATCGAATTTAGCGAATGTAGTACTTAGCGATGATCAGGTCGCGGGCGAGGCCGTAGCGCTGAAACAGCGGTACGCCGAACTTGTCGCCTGAAGCATGGGACCGTTTTCGGCTCGAGAGGTTGAAGCCGCGCTGCTCCGTAAGGGGTTCACGTCTCGTGAGAGCCACCACGCGATGTTCCACTTCCTCCACGAGGGCAAAGACGTTGGTGTGTGGACGAAGATCTCGCAGGGTGAGCGAGAAATCGGAATCGGCTTGATCAAGCGGATGCGTGCTCAAATGCGTCTGCGGACGAATGCCGACTTTCAACGCTTCGTCGAATGCCCGATGACGAAAGAGGAGTACGAGCAGGTTCTTCGTGAACAGGGTGTACTGCCTCCCTGAGGTTCGCGCAACCCGACGCTAGTGTCGTGACACGACACTAGGGCGTTAGTCGCGGGGTTAGCCGGAGGCTTGCCGCGCCTGCAAGTACGTATCAGGTACATCAGTAGTTGGGCTCGAAACGCAACCACTGAGAAGGCGGGAGTTGAAGATGGTCGGGGCAAGAGGACTTGAACCTCCGACCTCACGGTCCCGAACCGTGCGCTCTACCAGGCTGAGCTATGCCCCGATTTAAGTCGCCGCGATGAGGCCGCGGCTGAAGAGTGGCGGATTCTAGTGAATCCAGCGCCCCCCGTCAAACGGGGTCTCTCGAATATTCATTCCGAGGCGAAAAACAAACCGAAACGGCCGGAATCGCGGTCCCGGCCCTCCCGTTGCTTCTGGGTGAAAGGAGCCATCGATGCAACGTTTTGCAGTTTTCGTTGCGCTACTCACCCTGGCCCTGCCCACCTTCGCTCAGACGCAGCAGCAGCCGTATGGCGAGCGTGTCGACGTCAATGTCGTGCTTCTCGACGCCATCGTCACCGACGAGCGGGGCAATCAGATCCTTGGACTGGACAAGAACGACTTCGTCGTTCGGGAAAACGGAGTGGAGAAGCCGGTCGAGTCGATCGACTACTTCACCAACCGGACGCTGCTCGACTCCCGCGAGTCGAACGCGCCGTTCAAGGTCGAGCAGGTCCGTGAAGAGCGCTATTTCATCTTTTTCATCGATCGTCCGGTATCCCCGGCAGGCCTCTTCGATCGTCTGGTGCTGGCGCGGGACTCCATCCGCGACTTCATCCGCAACGATATGAAGGAAGGGGACAAGGTCGCGATCGCCGGGCACGACGTCCGCCTCAAGATCTACAGCGACTTCACCTCTGACAAGAAGCAGCTCGAGCGCTCGCTCGATCAGATCGTGAAGCTCGGCAAGGGTCTGACCAAGGCGTCCGAAGGGCCGGCCGAAGGGGCGTCGATCCTCCGCAACATCAACACCCGCGACATGATCAACGACACCGGCACGGTGTACGAGAGCCTCGAGCTGCTCGCGGAATCGACCCGCTCGATCCGCGCGCGCAAGAACCTCGTGCTCTTCTCACCCGGCATCATCGAGCCGGGCGATACGCCGATCGGCGGCATCCTCAGCGGCCGCAGCCAGCATCTCGACCCGGCCCTCCGCGCGCTGAACGCCTCGAACGTGACGGTCTACGCCGCGAACCTGCAGGCTGCCCCGGCCCTCGATCCGCTGTTCCACCAGCGCCTCGAGGAGATCACCGAGCAGACCGGCGGCGATTACTCGCGCTTCAACACGACCTACGGCGGTTTCGTCGATCGCGTGGAAGACACGAACGCCGGCTACTACCTGATCACGTATAAAGCAGAGAAGCGCGCCGGCACCACCGGCTTCCAGAAGGTGCAGGTCTCGGTGCGCAACCAGCCGCAGTTGAAGGTCACGGCCCGCCCGGGCTATGGCTACGGATCGTAATCTCTATCATTCCCCGGTGATGAACCGGACCCGCTCGCCCGGCGCAAGCTGGGCGAGCTTCCACCGCTCCCCCGACAGCACGGTCATCGGCTGCAGATAGCCGCCGGTGACCGGGTGATCCGGCCCCATGGCCACGAGCGTCCCGTCGGGGTGGAGTTGCACCGTCCCGCACTGCATCCCGCAGGAGCGGAGGTCCGCCGGCGCTTCAATGCCGAGCGGCTGCAACGGCCGCAAGCGGATGCCGACGCGATTGAGCTGTGGCGTCACTTCACATTCGACGTCGCGCAGCCCTACGTCGTGCGGGCCGGCCATCACGTGGATCGATTTCCGATTTCCGATTTCCGATTTCCGGTTCGGGCCGGTCGCGCCTTGTGTCTGGCCGATGGCCAGGTAGCCGCGCATGCCGTTCGTGATGCGGCCGATGGTCCAGTCGTCGCCGGCGTTCAGCTCGCGCACTTTGACGTTCAGCTCGGGGTCGGCCCAGGCAGCCACACATCTCTCTCTCGCCACAATGCGGGGGCCAGTCATGGCGCATTCGAGAAGCGGTGCTTTTTCGGCGTTGCCCACCGCGGTGTTCGCTGCCGCGGCCGCGGCTTCGTCGAACGGACCGCCTGCCGGATCGCCGTACGTCAGCTTCGAGTAGTCCGCTTTCCTCACCAGCACGCCGAGCGGGGCACTCAAATCCACGTCGTACGTCGGTGAGATGGTGATCTCGTCGCCGGCGGCGATGCGGGGCACGTCGTCGGTGTGGCCAAGCAGGTTCCAGCCGCCGGGAGTGTCGAGCGGGTAGAAGCCGGCCACGTTCCCGGCGACGGCGAACGCGCCTCTGCGCACCGGGCGTGACGTCGGACGGCGCGGCATCGCCCAGGCCTCCGGCCATCCGTCGAGATAAGCAAAGCCGCCGCGGAACCCGAGATAGCGCGCCGTCAGTTTCAGCTTCGCCGCTTCCGCGCGAAAGGCCTCTCGCGTCAGCCCGATCCGCGCCAGCAATTCCGGCAGATCGTCGCCGTCAAAGCTCACCCGGATCGTGTGCCGCCGGACAGACAGGAGTGTCTGTCCTACAACCGGAAGCCCATAGGTCCCATCGGTCCTATCGGTCCCACAGGTCCCATCGTCCCCCGCCGGATCAATCACATACAGAGACGAATGCCCCACGATGCAGGCGCGCGCTTTCAGCGCCCATTCGGCGGCAGCGGCGTGGAGCTCGGCGGCCGTGACGTCGCCGAGCTCCACGAGCACGGCGCGGTCGCCCGCGGGGACGATCTTCACGAGGCGAGGGTACTATGTCGCTCCATGAATCGACAGGATGCGCAGCTACTCCGCGAGATCGCTCACCAAGCCATGATCGACAAAGGCCTCGAGCCCGACCTTCCGCGCGAGGCGCGGGCGCAGCTCGACACGATTCAGGGTGCGGCACGCGAAGACGGCGACGCGTCCATCCGCGACATGCGCGCGCTGCCCTGGTGCTCGATCGACAACGACGACTCGCGCGACCTCGATCAGCTCACCTACGGTGAAGAGACCGGCGACGGCCAGGCGCGCATCTACATCGCCGTGGCCGACGTCGACACGCTGGTCAGGAAGGACACGCCCATCGACCGCCACGCGCAGCAGAACACCACCTCGGTCTACACCGCCGCGCAGGTCTTCCCGATGCTGCCGGAGAAGCTGTCCACCGATTTCACGTCGCTCAACGAAGAAGAGGACCGCCTCGCCGTGGTCATCGAGATGGTCGTGAACCTCAAGGACGGCGAAGTGGCCGAAGGAGACGTCTACCGCGCGCGCGTCCGCAACAAGGCGAAGCTGGTGTACGACGACGTGGCCGCCTGGCTGGACGGCGAGGCCGCCGAGCCGGAGAAGGTGCCGACGATCCGCGGCCTCGAGGAGACGCTGCGGCTGCAGGACCGCGTGGCCGACCGGATGCGCCTGACCCGCCATCTTCGCGGCGCGCTCGACCTGGAGACGATCGAAGCGCGGCCGGTGATCCGCGACGGCAAAGTGATCGAGCTGCGGCAGGCCAAACGCAACAACGCCCGCCTGCTCATCGAGGACTTCATGATCGCGGCGAACGGCGCGACGGCGCGCTTCCTGGAGCGCCACGAGTTCCCCAGCATCCGCCGCGTGGTGCGCTCACCGGAGCGCTGGGACCGCATCGAGAAGATCGCCGAAGAGCTGGGCGAGCGCCTCCCGCCGGAGCCGGATGCGCCGGCGCTCGAACAGTTCCTGCAACGCCGCCGCAAAGCCGATCCGACGACGTTCCCCGATCTCTCCCTGGCCATCGTGAAAGCGATGGGCGCGGGGGAGTACGTGGTGGAGCGCGTCGGCGAGGATTCGATCGGCCACTTCGGCCTGGCGGTGAAGGACTACACGCACTCGACGGCCCCGAACCGCCGCTACCCCGATCTCATCACGCACCGCCTGGTGAAAGCAGCTCTCGCCGGCCAGCCCTGCCCTTACACGGAGGCGGAGCTGGACGCCCTGGCCACGCACTGCACGAAGCAGGAAGACGCCGCGAATAAAGTCGAGCGCCAGGTGCGCAAGTCGGCCGCGGCCTGTCTGCTGGAAGACCGCGTCGGCGACAAGTTCGACGCGATCGTCACCGGCGCCTCCCGCAAAGGCACCTGGGTCCGCATCTTCCGCCCCCCGATCGAAGGGAAGGTGGTCCGCGGCGCCGAAGGGCTGGACATCGGCGAAAAGGTGAAGGTCAAGCTCCTGAAGGTAGACGTGGATCAGGGCTACATCGACTTCGCGCACGCGTAAACAATCTAGCCTGCTTGAGCGTCAGATTGATTTGTAGATGAGTCGCATTTCAGGCGGCGAGCTTTTGGCGCGCGATGAGGTCGTGAACCTCGGTTTCGAGCTTGTGGAAAGCTCGGGCGAGAGATGCCCGTGGCGGGAGGTTGGGAGCGACGAGGCTCAAGCCTGGTCGTAGGAGTCGACCCCAGACACGGGTGAAGAAGAATGCGACACGGAGTCCTGTCGGCGTGAGCCTGAGCCGATGGGAGCGGCCGATGCGTTCGATGATTCCGTGCAGACGGAGGCGGCGTAAGTCGTAGGTGATCCGATAATCGTGGCTGGCTCGACGCCCAGGAGTTGGGCCAGAGGCCCCGCGAAGCTGATGGCTCGCAAACCCGTCGATCTGGAAGACCAGGAGCAGAAGCGCCGCAAAAAGAGCCTCAACACGGGGATCATCGAAGCGAAGGGCTGAGGCACGTTGATCACAGACGGTGATTGGACGAACCACCTGATTCCACGTGTCTTCGCCCACGGCACAATCGTGACTGATCGATTAGACGTTCAGCAGACGTCGGTTGGCCGCAAAGCCGAACTCCCGCATTTGAGGGAGATTGTGCACGAAGGCACGGGAGTCGTTGATGGTGGTCTCCACGCGGAGAGCACGTCCCAGTTTGAAATACGCCTTGATCCGGGCACTCTTGAGCTCGAAGTGAATCGAGGAATCACTCCCTCGGTGACCACACGGGTGTGGAATCGTCCCGGCGTCCTGCGAGAGACGCGGCGATCGAAAATGAGCCGAACCTGATCGGGCCGGCCGAGATCGAGATTCTCTCGGATGACTTGGTCGAAGAACACCCGGCCGGTCATCGGACGATCGAAGACCATCGTTCGCGAGAACTCGGACTGAAGGACGGAGAGCTCGTAGCGGTAGCCGGCCTGTCTGTCTTCGGCGTTGAAGGGATGAGGGAGCCGAGCCAGCCATTTCCGGAAGACCGCCTCGATTTTGATCGAGTCGAATCCGTCGCGCAACTCTTGCGCCAGAGCGGGTTGAACACACGACAGCACGCCGTTGTCGAGCGGCTCGAACTCGATGGCACGTGATGCGAGCTGCTGATTGAGCCATTCATGCCCATTGAGGCAGACCTTCGCGTTGAACGGAAAGTACTCCTGAGCCTTGCCGATGAACATCACCCCTTCTTCGCGGTCGAACCGCTTTCGCACGGCGGCGGTGATGTCGTCCTTCCGCTGACCCTTGCCGAACGTGATCATCGGAACCTGCTCGGCCTGTGCGAATTGTTCGGTCGCTGCGACGAAGTTCTTCGTCATCTGATCCATCAAGATCGACGACGCAAACTTGTATCCGCGATGAGAGCGGAAGAAGCGCACCGCTCGCTCCGGAATCTGCAGCCCTCCCACATAGGCGTTCAGATACATCCGATCGATCGATTCGAGTTCGAACGTCACACGCTTGGTCAGAATGTCACTGACGCGTTCTGATACGCTCATAGCCGGCTCCAGTCGACAGTCCGCAAAGGACACCGCCGCTTGTCGGCTCATGATACGGAACGTGCCTCGGCCGTTCCGCCGATCGACTGGAGCCGTTCCTGTTGCTCCACTACATCTCGTCGGTATGAGGCGAAGCCTCGCTAGACAGAATGGAGTGACCCGCTCACTCGCGTAATGTCGTGGGTTACACCACGAGCCCGAGAGGAACGTGAGTGCAGAGCCACATACAGGAGGAGCGGGTCATGGGGGATATTACCAACTGGATCGGGATCGACGATCACGCTGACAAGTGGACCATCGTTCATTACCGTGGGTGGAGCGAGGAGCCGGAACGTGAGTGGGAGCTGGTTCCGGGTGAGAGCGGCTACCGGAAGCTGATCGGGTGGCTCAAGGAGATGGAGGGAAAGGTACGGGTGGCGTATGAGGCCGGACCGTGCGGGTATGAGATGTATCGTCAGCTGCGGCGGAGTCAGGTGGAATGCGTGGTGGCGGCACCTTCTCTGACGCCGACCAAGCCTGGCGACCGGGTCAAGACGAATCGTCGGGATGCGCGAAAGATCGGCAGGGCGTACCGCGCGGGCGAGCTGACGTTGATCACGGTACCGGACGCGCGGCAGGAATCGGTGCGCGACCTGGTGCGAGCGCGAGAAGCGGCCCAGGAGGACGTTCTGCGTGCCCGCCATCAACTGAGCAAGCTGCTGCTCCGATACGGGCACCGTGATCGCGACGGCCAGACTTGGACCGGGAAGCACTGGAGCTGGATCGCCGGGGTGAAGCTCGAACAAGAAAGCAGTGCGGCGGTAATGAGGCAATTGGTGACCACGATCCAAAGACGGGTCGAGGTGGTGGCCGACTACGACCGGCTGATTGCCGAGGTTGCGGCCAGTGAGCAGTATGCGCCGCTGGTGGCAGCTTTGACGGTGTTGCGAGGCGTCGCTCTGCTGACGGCGATGACGATTCTGGTTGAGCTCGGAGACCTGCGACGCTTCCAGACTGCTCCTCAACTGATGGCCGCTCTCGGGTTGGTGCCAAGTGAATACAGCACGGGTGACAAAGTACGCCACTCGTCGATCACCAAGACGGGCAACGCACACGTGCGAAGAGTCCTGGTGGAGGCGGCCTGGCAGTACCAGCGTCCCTTACGCACGGGCAAACGGATCAAGGACCGAAGAAATGGAAAGGCCCCGGAACTCGTCGCTCTCGCCGAGAAGTGCGACAGTCGATTGCATCGCCGCTTCATCCGGCTGACCAGTCGAGGGAAACGATCGACGGTGGCAGCCGTGGCCGTGGCACGCGAGCTGGCCGGCTTCATCTGGGCCCTCGGTCAGAAGTTGTATTGAGAAACGAGCAATGAACGTTGCGGTCGTGAGGTCGATCGAGGGTTCCGGTAATGAAGGAGAAACCTCGAGCACTCCTGCGTTGACACGAGACGTCTTCGTGACTCACGCCTCTAGACCGAGGCAGCTCCCGACGGATCATGCTCATGCGGTACAAACCCGCGCATATCAGAATGATCATCGTCGCCGCTTCGCCCTCGGTCGACTTCACGGCTGCACTTAAGGCAAAAGACGAGGACAACCGATCATCGAAAAAAAAACATCGCGTCATCACAGATGTCCTAACTTGCAAGGTCACTCCATATCAGGAGAGCGGTGGCGACCAGCCACCGCTCTCCAAAATCACGCCACAGGGTTCGACAGATCACCCGTCGATCACTGACTCTTCTTCAGTTGCTCGATCGTGCCGGCGATGCGGGTCTTCTGGATGTCGACCGTCGTCAGGTTCAGGGCCTTCGTGTAGTTCTCGAGGGCCTTCTTGCGGTCGCCCTTCGCGGCGTACGCTTCGGCGAGGCTGTCGTAGGCATTCCAGGAGTTGGGATGGTCCTTCACGTTCTTTTCGAACATGGCGATGGCCTCGTCCATCTTCCGCTGTCCGGCGAGCTGGTAGCCGTAGGCGTTGATCTCCGCCTCGGTGGCGATGGAGAGCGCTTCCTTCGTCAGGGCGTCGGCGGCCGCGGTGTCGCCTCTCTTCGTCAGTACCAGGGCCTTCGTCCGGAGGGTGGCGAAGTTGCGGTTCATGTTGACGGAACGGTCGGCCCAGGCCATGGCGTCGTCGAGATCGAGGCCGTTCTGCGCGGCCCAGTTCGCGGCCTGATTCCAGCCCTGCCAGCCGAAGCGGGGCAGTCCGCGCAACTGCGCATTGTAGTTCTCCAGCACCGTGCGGCCAAGGTCGATCCTGATCGGGACCGGCACGCGGAGCTTCTCCCAGCGCATGGCCAGGACGACGGAATCGGCGGACGGCTCGTCGAACGTGTAGCCGAGGCGCTCCTGATGCGGTGCGGGCTCGGGCTTGATCGTGACGCGCGCGGCGTCTTCCTTCGGGTCGTAGCTGAAGCTGCCCCAGGCGCCTGTTTCGCGGCTGAAGATCACCGTCCAGTCGCCTGCCGTCGGGATCATGTGCAGGCCATACGTGCCGGCCGCGAGGGCCGTGCCGTTGATGGTGACGGGCGTGGAGAAGGAGACGGTCGTATTCTGGTTTGCGCCGGCACGCCAGACCTGTCCGTACGGCACGAGCGTGCCCCACACGGCGCGGCCGTTCGCGGCCGGACGGTGATACGACACCTCGAGCTCGGTCAGGCCCACGACCTGGGAGACCGTGGCTTCGGGACTCACGTCGGGCCCGGTCAGCCCCGGAAACTGCGCGGCGGCGCTGGACGGCAGGAGAAGGATCGGCAGCAGCAGGACCACGACGGCGACCCACGAATGACGTCGGTTCATTTCTTCACTCCTTATCTTTGTGCCGCGATCTTATGGCCGCCCGCGGCGGCAAAAGTGCCAGAGCGGTGAACCCTCCGCGCGATCGGAACGGACTTACGCGAGCGCTTCCTGCCACTCGACGAGCCGCCATCTTGCGACGACGCCATTCGTGACGAACGGATCGCCGGCGATGAACTCCTCGGCGGCCTCGCGCGTGGTGAAGATGGCGAGCGCACCTTCCGGCGGATTGCCGAGAGGGCCGGCCATGAGCAGCACCCCGCGGGCGTGGAACTCCTGGAGGCGGGCGCTGTGGGCGGCGTAGTTCTCCATCACCTTCGACATCCCGTCGGCCGCGAGCTCGTAGAACATGACGATTTTCATGGGCGAAGGATAGTGGCGCGCGACGGGGCAGTTGTCACCGGAGGGTGAACCCTCCAACGTTGCCGCGGAGGGCAACAATCATCGCTGTGCAAATGTGACTTCGGGTTCCTTTTGTCGTTCTTAGAGAGGCGCTTCCGGGAAGCGTCGCAGCCGCGTACTTGGCAAGTCCGGCTCCTACAAGTATCGTTCGGCCATACCGGCAATCGTCTCAATCAAACGTCCTCGGACTCTGTTGCGGTGAACCTGGACACAGGCAAGAAGGTCCTGCTCGAAGCTCTGCTCCTCCTCGCGAGCGAGTGGTGCCGCGTCCATCACGAGCGTGAGTTCCTCGTTCCATTTGGCGCTCCGCGGATCAGCGTTCGCAGATCCTATCAGGACGAATCGTCCATCGAGCACTGCTGTCTTTGCATGCATCATCGCCGGTTGGTACTCGTAGATAACGACGCCGGCTGCATGCAACGCCGCATACTTATGCCGGTTGGCGTGCAGCATGAGCCGGTGAGGGCTCCGTTCGCCGGGCACAATCACGCGGATGTCGACGCCTCGATCCACCGCATCGGCGAAGGTCTTTACTAGGTGGCGCGCAGGAAGAAGAAATGGATTGCGGAGCCACATGCGCTTACGCGCAGAGGCGAGTACGTGCTCCTGCATCTTGGCAACCGTGTGCCGGCCGGTTTCAACCGGCGAGTTAATCAGCAGTAGGTCATATGGCCCTCTCCTACGCGGCGAGCCTGCGGCCGTGCGGCGCGCCAGGCTCGGCGGTGCTTTGGCCTTCCATGACACCTCGAAACTAGCGCACGCTCGGGCGACAGCCGGACCGGAGAACTGGACCACATAATCGAACCACGGCTCGTGGCCCCACGGCACACCAATGAACTGGTCGATGAAGTTGAAGCCCCCCACGAAAGCTGCGTCGGCGTCCACGATAACCAGCTTCCGATGGGTGCGGCGGAACACTCGCTGCATCCCGCGTAGCGACGGTGGGTGATGGACGACGACCGTCGCGCCGCTGCTACGCAAGCGCTGCAGTGAAGTGCGGGAAAGCGCGCGCGAACCGATGCCATCAATTATTATCCGCGTCTCCACACCCGTGCGTGCACGATCACAAAGGAGGTCGACGAGCTGTGTCCCTACGTAGCCGTCCCAGATCGCGTACATCTCGATCGAGATTGAGAGCCGAGCACGTGCCAGAGCCTGGAACATGGACCCGAAAAATATCTGCCGGTCACGCATGATGGACACAGCGTTGCCGCGCGAGAATTTGTCGTCCGCGAGCAACTCCAGTCCGCGCCGGGCGCTTTCACGCACGCTGCTAGCCTCCATTGTGAATGTGGGATAACTATGAATTATGGGTGCTGAGATCGCTGTGGCAATTACTCCGGAGGCCACACCTCCGTCCGAAAGTTACGGATGTCTAAACGGAAACCAGACGACGAGCGACTTCTGGCGATCGCCGCGCGACCTCGCAACGCTCGTCCTGCTTCTGCTCCCCCTTCTCGTATTCGCCGCGACGTTGGTTGACGGCACTTATTCGATGCAGGGCGAAAGCAAGGGCTTCGCGCAACACTACGGATTCTGGGCGATCTTTGCCACCACTCCTGCGCTCTTGCGCCTCGCGGGGCACATGCTGGACCGTTACGTGTCAATCCTCTCGAAGCCCGACGGATACCTGAGCGACCGTGCCACGCCGGACCAGAGAGCGGAATTTGATCGAATCGTCGGGGAGCATATAAACTCGCTCGCTCTGAACAGTCGCCTCCGTTATGTATTGTATTTCGGGATGTGCGTCGGACTAGCCTTCTACATCATCAACATCCACGAAACATGGGACCCGTATCCAACATACGGACACGACGTCTTTGACGCCTGGCGCCATAAAGCAGGATATTTCCTTACCAAGCTGTACCTCCTACCCGTGTTTGTTTATGCCTATCCCGTCGCCATCTTTATAGCCGCGCAGGTAACGTGGTCTATGTACGTTGTGCTGCGATTTCTTTGCGAAAAAGAGGTTCTCGAAATCAGCTTTTTCCATGAAGATAACTGCGGTGGAACGTCTTGTTTCGGAGAGGTGAACCTGCTGGTCATGACGACATCAGCGTTCCTCTTTGTCGTGCTGATCGGGATGTTTATTACACATGATCGCACGTACTTCGTGACCCGCAGCGGCTTGGTTTTCTGTTCCATCGTGATGATTGTTGAGAGCTTAGCATCTGTGTGGGCAATTCACTCATTCGTCAAGAAGAAGAAGCAGGCGCGTCTTAGCATCATTACTAAAAGCCTCGACGAGGATCTTGACGATTCGTTGAAGAACAAAAGCACGTTTCGCAACGATCTTCTGGCCGCGCGGAATCACGTGCACGGGATCCACACATTTCCGTATGCTGCTCGTATGCTGGTGGTGGTAAACGGCTTGCGGTTTGCGCCTGCAGTGATAGCCATTG
>DASWMP010000070.1:0-6573 GCA_036399695.1 Thermoanaerobaculia bacterium
GCTCTTTTACACGTGTACCAGAGCGGTGGCGTTCGCCACCGCACTCCAAGATTACCTCTGCTCGTACTCCAGGCTTCGAGCTCTCTCGTGTAAGTCAATGCGGTTGGGGAGGACCGGCGATCCGCTGGCAGCAAAACTGGCGATCGCCCCCACCAGCGCGCCGGCGAGATGCGCGACCGGGACGCTGACGACGTCATCGCCCAGGTCGTTCGCGAACAGGGTGCCGCCGGTCACGCCTTCGAACGCCAGTTTGGCGGCGAAGAGGATGGCCAGGGTCACGACCGGCCAGGTGAGGCGGCGCCGTTCGAACCGCAGCAGCAGCGCGAACATCGCCGAAGCCAGGCCCGAGAGGCCGCGGTACGCGCCCACTTCCGGCGCGAGCGCGAGCACCGCCACCGGGATCAGCAACATGCCGGCGAGCAGCGTCGCCTGGGTGGCGCGGGGATTCCGCCGCGCGCAGGCGATACCGAGGGCCGTGAACGCGATGGCGTCCCACGCGAGCTGCTCGAACGTCCAGTGCGTGAAGTGACAGGTGAGAAAGCGCAGGGCACTCGCGTCCGGACGGAGCTCAAGCCACTGGCCGGGGAGAAAAGTGGCGGCGACAGCGAGTGCCGCCGCCGCCACGATCATCTTCACGACTTCACTCTCCACATCGCCGCCACCGCGAACAGCGCCAGCAGCACCATCCAGGGATCGAACGCGCCGGCGCCCTTCTTGAGACCACTCGAATTGCCGGAGAACATCGGCGCCGATTTATCGGCGCGGCGGTTCACCGGCGCCTGCGACGCGCGCACGGTCTGCGCGTTGCGCTCCAGCTCGATCCGCTCCTTGTTGTTCCGGGCGATGCCGCGGTTCACGAACGCGTCGTCGCTCAGCACGATCATCGACGTGTAGTCGGTCACGAGCTGGTACTTCACGCCGGTGTCACGAATGTAGTGCTCCGCCTCCGCCGGCGGCAGCACGCCCGCCATCTCTTTCATGACCGCCTGCTCGATCCGGTCGAGCGCCCACATCCGCTCGAGCTCGGGGTGCTCCGTGGTCACGTCGGGGAACTCGAACGTCGTCGTGTACGTCTCGTCCTTGCCCGTCAGCTTCGCCTTGAGCGTCACGTTGGCGGGGCCGCCCTTCTGATAGCGGCCGAAGATGACGAGCTGCTGGCCGCGATAGATCTTGCCGATCGCCTCGTCGGTCTTGTCGAACACTTTGACGCCGTCGACCGTCAGCACCGCGTCATGCAGTGCCTCGCTGGTGATGCGCTGCTTGGCGAGCATGATCTGGCCGATGATGTCGTCGTCGTTCGAGACGGCCGAGTAGAACCCGCCGCTCGTCTCCGCGATCAGGCGCATCAGCGGCCAGTTCGCGTTGTTGCCCATTAGGAAGCCGAAGATCCGCACGTCGTACTGCTTCAGCAGCTTGTGGAACTCCTTCGGATCGACGATGCCCTCGTTGGTGACGCCGTCAGTGATGAGCAGGACGCTCGTCGCGCGATCCGCTTCCACCGCCTTGAGCGCGGCCTCGAGGCCTGCGTACACATTCGTCCCGCTCTCGGTGTTGAGCTGTTCGACGGCCTGACTCCACTGCTGGACGTTCTGGGGCGTGACGTCGACGAAGCCGCTGGTCAGTTCGCGGGCGTGGTCGCTGAAGGTGAAGACGCGGAAGCGGTCGCCCGGCTTCATCACGCCGAGGGTCTCGCGGACGCCGCGGGCGAGCGTCGGCAGCTTGCCGGACATGCTTCCGGAGACGTCCAGCACGAAGATGTAGTCGCCGCCCGCGGTGACCGGCGCCAGGTCGATGCCGGGGGTCACGGTCAGCATGAACGTCCCCGGCTCGCTCGCCTTCGGCTTGTAGGCGAGCAGCTCCACGCGGCCCGGCAGATCGTCAGCGAGACGGTAGTAAAAGACGAAGTCCTTGGTCAGGTCGCCCCCGGTGCGATCGAGTGACGCCTTGAAGTGCCCCTCCGCGAGCTTCTCGATCTTCGCCTCGGCCTCGGCGCCCGGCACGCGCACTTCGTCGACCGGCCAGCCCGACTTCAGCTCCACGTTCACGGCAAAGCGCTGCTCGACCTTCGGATTGCGGGTCCAGAACGACTTCGCCGCCTCGTCGGTCCCGCCGTCGGCGAGCGGATAGATGTAGCGGCCGATGCCTGTGTCGATCTTCAGCGGCTGGTAATAGACGAAGCGGATCTTCGTCTCGGCGTTCGCGCGGACTTTCGAGACCGAGAACTTGTACGACATGTACTCGACCTCGTCCTTCTCGCGTGTGCAGGCGCATTCACCGAGGCCAGCGTCGTTGCCGGCGTCGCGCTCCTCCTGGTAGACCTGCCTGGCTTCCTTCGCCTCGATGACCTCGCCGTTCAGGACGACGTCGCCGCTCCGGATCGTGATCTCGGAGAGGCTTGCGCTGCTCGGGACCGGGAAGCCGTAAACGGCCTCGAGATCTTTCGCATTCGGGTTGAAGAAGACCTGGTTGACCTCGGTGCGGGCAAAGCCGTTGTCGATCACGACGTCGACCGTATGTTCTTTGATCTGGATGGGTGCGTCGGCCGAACCGACCAGCGTGAGCGTGCCGGCGGCGAAGAGCGTCGGGGCGGCGATGAGAACCAGGAGCATGCTGAGGAATCGCTTCATGTGAACCTCCTTGACGGAGAGCCACCGAGAGCGAGCAGGCTGCCATGAGGCGTTACTAATCTTTTCAAAGACTTACGGTTTCCCGGTCAAGCCGCCTTGAGCATCAGGTGTACACTGCTGTGCATCTCATGATGGACGAAGCAGCAGTCGCCGCGATCTCGGCCCTCGTCTACGCCAATCCGTTTCTCGAGGAGCGCATCGAGCTCGAGCGGCGGATCCTCGGCGATGCCTACATCCCCTCGCAGCCGTTCTGGAGCCTCGAGCCAGACCTGGAGCGGAAGTCGAACATCGACCTGATCGCCGAAAAGTGCGCGCTGCTGGTCCAGCGCTACGAGCAGACAGGCGCCCCGGTGCCGGACGACGTGGCGGTCTACCACCTCTACGAGCGCTATCGCGACGCCATCCTCGAGCTGCTCGAGCACGGACAACCGGGCCAGCGGGTGACGTTCTACGCCGCGTTCAGAAACGACGTGATCCGCTATCTCGGTGATAAGGCGGACGCCGCGCACCTCTTCGCCTGTTTCTTTCAGGTCCGGCGCGCGTTCCACCACATCTTCGGCAACATCATCGGCCGCTCGCTGCCGGCGGCGCGGCTGCGCGCCGCGGTGTGGCAGTCGATCTTCACGTACGACATGCGCCGCTTCCGCCGCTCGGTGTACGCGCGGATGGGCGACGTGCCGACGCTGATCACCGGACCGACCGGCACGGGCAAGGAGCTGGTCGCGCGCGCGATCGGTCTCTCGCGTTACGTGCCCTTCGACGAGCGCCGCGAGCGATTCACCGGCCACTCCGT
Source organism: Thermoanaerobaculia bacterium (assembly GCA_036399695.1). Lineage (GTDB taxonomy): Bacteria > Acidobacteriota > Thermoanaerobaculia > Gp7-AA8 > Gp7-AA8 > DASVEE01. The sequence continues at coordinate 3,421 of DASWMP010000070.1, forward strand.
GGCCACGTTCGTCGGCCTCAATCCCTCCGCGCTGTCGCCGACCTTGATCGAGTCGGAGCTGTTCGGCCATCGCAAAGGTGCGTTCACCGGCGCGATCGCCGATCACGAGGGGTTTCTCGAGTCGACCGGTCCGCTCGGCACGGTGTTCCTCGACGAGATCGGCGAGCTCGATCCGGCAATGCAGGTGAAGCTGCTGCGCGTCCTGCAGACCCGTACCTTCCAGCGCCTCGGCGACACGACGCCGCGCCGGTTCGAGGGGAAGATCATCGCGGCGACGAACCGCGATCTCGCGGCGGAGATCCGCGCGGGCCGTTTCCGGGAAGACTTCTTCTACCGCCTCTGTGCCGACACGATCGCCACGCCGGCGCTACACGAGCAGCTTTCCGACGACGAGGAGCTGACGCATCTCGTGCGCTTCATCTCCGCGCGCGTGGCGGGGGAACAGGAGGCGGAGGCGTTGAGCGAGGAGGTGGTGCAGGCCATCGAGCGCTCGCCGGGACGGCACTACCGCTGGCCCGGCAACTTCCGCGAGCTCGAACAGTGCGTCCGCAGCGTCATGCTGCGCGGTTCGTACGAGCCGGCGCCGAGCGGCAGAACCAGCGACGCCCGGCAACGCATCGCCGACGCCGTGGTCGCCGGCACCTTCACCGCCGACGATCTCCTGCGCAACTACTGCACCCTGCTCTACGCGAAGACGCGCAACTACTCGCACGTGGCAGAGCAGCTCGGCGTCGACCGGCGGACGGTGCGCGCGAAAGTGGACGAGCGGCTGCTGGAAGAGCTGTGAGGACGGCCTCCCGGCCGCTCAATGTGTCCAATTTCCGGACGTTCCCCTCTACGGAGGCGTTACCAACGGTCATCCGCGAGTTACCGATGATCACTCGCGAATGACAAATCATCACGCGGGGATTACCAATCTTCACTCGCGAAGCACAGATCTTCACTCGCGGATCACCAATCTTCACTCGCGGATGACAAATGATCACGAATGGATGACCGATGATCACTCGCGGATGACCAAAGCGTTCTAAATCAGAACACCACTGTTCTAAATCAGAACACCCCCATCACTCGCGGATGAACATCGGTAACGACGGGATAAAGAATGTCAGAGCCCGAGAGTCCGGCGGTAACCCCGCGAAGCGCGCCGCACTACCGCGAGTGATCGTCTGTAACGCCCGGATGACGCGCGGGAACTCGCGAGTGACGCACGGTAACTCGCGCATGACCCGCGGTCACTCGCGGATGACGCGCGGTAACTCGCGGATGACGCGCGGTAACTCGCGGATGACGCGCGGTAACTCGCGAGTGACGCGCGGTAACTCGCGAGTGACACTCGGTATCTCCCGCATGACGCGTGGTAACTCGCGAGGGCGTGTCTCATGTTTTTATCGATACGGGCACGAACACGGATTTCCGCGACAACGCTGTCTCTGTTCTAAAGCGTGAGCTACCGACGATTGTAGTAAGCGATCGGCTGGATGAGAAAGTGGAGATCGTTCTGCAGTTTGCGATCGACGCTGAGGGCGATGGTAAGGGGGATGCGACGCTACAATACCCGTGTGATTCGCCATATCGTTTGTGCGGTTCTGCTCGCGTCGATGGCCCTGTCTTCGCTGGCAGCGGAGCGGCGCGTTTTGCTTGCGGTACTTCCTGACGAGCAGGCCATCGAGCCGATCGTGCTGCTCGATCCGATCGAGCGGCCGCGCGAGGAGTTCACGTTCGCACGCACTTACACGCTCTCGACCGATGGCAGAGCGACCGGCACCGTACGTGCGAATGAGCTCGTGAAGCTCGGTTGCGTTTCGACCGCCGCGAAGGTGCAGTTGAGCGGCGAAGGCAACTTCGCCGCGAACTTCGAGACGAAGCCTGTCGTGGTACGCGAAGCGACGGAAGACGAAGCGGCCCTGCTGCTGCGCTGGGCACGGTTGTTTCTCGTGAACCACGGCATCGCGCGGAAGAACGTTGCGAAGCTCGAAACGTACGTCGACGTCGTCGATCCAGGTGACGGCGATCCGCTGTTCGTGGCCACGTTCGCGACGACGGCCTACGAGGCGCCGGGCGGTGCGGCGTTTCTCATCGCGCGCACAGCGGACGTGAGCGCCACGAGCGTCGTGCCGCAGTACGCGCGTTTTGGTGAGCGCGACACGGACAGCAAGGACCTCGTGGAGCCGCTCTTCGGAGCCATTGACGTGGACCGCGACGGGATCGCCGAGCTGGTTACGCAGCGGCACCACAAGGAAGGCTACGACTACATCGTCTACCGCCGCACCGATGGCCGCTGGACAGCAGTCACAGGCGGTGGTTCGGGCTGCTGAGCTGTTCTTCCGTCACGTTCTGCACACCGGCTTTTGACGCTAGACGCGTCCTGCGCGCACGAACAGCGGACAGTGAAGGATGCGGCGGGTGTCCGGATCGCCCCACATCCGGGTGAGCTCCGGCGCGATCTTGTCGGTGGCGCGGGTGCCGCGCTCCTGGAAGTAGCGCTGCGATGCTGACCAGGTTTCGAGAAACGCCAGCAGCTCGGCGACGTTCCACTCGGCGGTCATGGTGAACGGGGGAACGGCGAGCTCCTCGAAGGGAAAGGGAAGCGTGGCGTAGCGCTCGTGGACGAGCTGGATCCGTTCCGGCCAGTAGCCGTCGAGGATCTCCTCCTGGAAGCGGTGCACGGCCGGGCCGATGGCGTCGGCGAAGTCGCGGGGTCCGTAGGAGAAGAGGGCGATCACGGCGCCGGGACGGGCGACGCGGCGGACTTCGCGGTAGAAGTCGTCGAGCTCGAACCAGTGCGCGGCCGCACCGACGGTGATGAGATCGACGGAGGCCGGATCGAGTGACGCGCGGCCGGACGGCTCGTGGCGGTATTCGACGCGTTCGTGCGGGAGGGCGCGCGCCAACTGCTCGCTGCTGGCGTCGCTGGCGATGACGCGGTCGAAGTGCTTCGCCAGTGCGACGGCGACCTGGCCGCTGCCGGTGCCTGCATCCCACGCCAGTGCGTCACCGGGGCTGACCGAGGCCAGCCAGGCGAAGAGCGCCTCCGGGTAGCGCGGCCGATGCCGCGCGTAGGCTTCGGCCTGGACGGAGAAGTGATCTTCGAAGTGCACGGGCGGGGATTCTAGCAGCGCGATCTCGGAGTGCGGTGGCGCACGCCACCGC
>DASWMP010000071.1:0-10344 GCA_036399695.1 Thermoanaerobaculia bacterium
ATTTGAGGGGTCAGACCTTCAATTTGAGGGGTCAGACCTTCAATTTGAGGGGTCAGACCTTCAATTTGAGGGGTCAGGCCTTCAACTCGAGGGGTCAGACCTTCGAATTCGAGGCGCGAAACTTCAAGAACGAAGGTCTGACCCTCCAATTTGAGGGTCTGACCCTTCAATTTGATGGGGCAGGGCTTCAATTTGAGGGGCAGGCCTTCGAATTCGAGGCGGGGGCCTTCGTTGACCGGGGTCAGACCTTCGTTGATCCGGGTCAGACCTTCGTTTGGAGGGTTCTTCAACCCTCGCGGTGGCGGGCGCGCAGGTCGTCAAATGTCTGACCGGGAAGGAGATGGCCGTCGACGGGGATGTCGTCGGTTTCGGCGAAGCGGCGGCCAGACTCGGGCTCGATGAGATCGCCGTTGCACTCGACGTCGATGACGTAGCCTTCGATGGGGTGGCGCTGGACGGTGAGCTCGCGGCAGGGAAACGCCTGTGCTTCCTGGAGATACGGGCCCCCGAGGTACAGGACCGAGCCGTCGGCCAGCTCCAGGAAGTAATCGTCCGAGCCGGTCAGGCGCATGGCCCGGCGGATCTCGTACCGCGTCCGTTTCGGCTCGCCGAGCTTCTTCGGCCCGGAAAAGGGGGCGAAGATCCGCACCGCCAGGTAGACCAGCGCGGCGAACGTCAGCATCAGCACAATCGACAACTGCGGGATCGGCCGGAAGACCGGGCTGAAGAGATAGTTGGCGACCTGCAGGCCGCCGAACACGAAGACGATCGCCGCCAGGAGGCGCAGCCAGAGCACGGCCCTCAATGCCCGAGCTCCTCGAGGACGGCCGCCGAGCGCCGCGCCGCCTCCGCCTCCTGGCCGGCGTCGCCGCGGGACTTGTGCATGGAGGCGATGAGACTGTAGGTCCGGGCCAGGCCGCGGCGGCTCTCACGGTTCGTGGCGTCCCGTTTCGACAGCGATTCGAAGATGGCCAGCGCATCGGCGTACGCCGTCGCCGCCTCCTTCCACTGCTGCTGCTGCACGTAGGCCTCCCCCATCGTCTGCAGGGCGAAGGCGGTGTCGTGCTGCAGCTCGACGTTGTTCGGGTCGGACGACCGCAGCCGCTCCAGTTCCTCCAGCGCCCGGCGGGTGCCGGCCAGCGCCCCTTTCCCATCCTTCATCGCCACCTGCGCCGTCGCCTTCATCACGAACTGGTCGGCGTAGTTGCGGCGGGCGATGCCGCTGCCGGGGGCGAGGGCCACGGTCTGGGCGAGCGCCTGCAGTGCGGCATCGTGGTGACGGACGCAGAGATCGCCGTAGCGGGCGATCATCGGCGGCTGGGTCAGCATGCCGCCGAGGCGCTGGTGCGCGCGGCCGGTGTTCTCGAGCAGCTCCATGAGGTGCGGTCCGGTGCGCGGCAACGCGTCGAGGACGCGCAGGCCATTCTCGTACGCCTCCCGCGCCGTCCACTGCTGCCACTGCGGCGGGATCCGCGTGGTGCCGATGTAGCGGCAGTCGCCGATCGAGATCCAGGTGCGGGCCAGGGCGACCTGGTCGCGGTTCGCCGGGCGCTCGAGCTGCCGCCGGAGCGCCAGCGCGGCCTGATGCTCGCGCATGGCCGCCTTCCAGTCGAGCGTCCGCTGCTGGACGAAGCCGAGTCGGTCGTGCGCGTCGGCGAGGAGCAGGTGCGCCTCGCGGCTGGAGGGCTCCCGCTCCCGCACGGCGCCGGCGATCGTCAGCGCTTTGCCGTAGCTCTTGATCGCCCCCGCCGTATCGCCGAGGTTCGCCTGGTACGGGAGCCCCTGCACGTCGCCGATGCGCAGGTAGGCGCCGGCCAGCTCCAGCTCCAGCGGCGTGTTCTCGGCCGATTCGGCGGAGAGCGTATCGAGATAGACGAGCGCGCGGCTGACGAGCAGCTCGCGGGCGTGCGTGGAGCCGGGCAGCGGCGCGATGGCGTCATGGATGTCGAAGACGACGGCGCGGGCCAGCTCGCGGACCTCGTCGAAGCGGCGTTCCGCGATCCGCTTCTGCCGCAGCGTGGCGATGAAGGCGATGGTCGTCACGGCCACGATCACGGCCATCGCCAGGATGGCGATGCGGTTGCGGCGGACGAACTTCGAAGCGCGGTAGCCGAGCGTGTCCCGCCGGGCCGCGACCGGATGGCCGCTGAGATGGCGGCGGATGTCGTCCGCAAACTCCTGCACCGAGCCGTAGCGCCGGGCCGGCTCGGGATGCATGGCCATCAGCAGGATGTTGTCGAGGTCTCCGCGCAGCGTCGGCATGCGCGTCGAGGGGCGGACCGGCTCGGCGTCGGGCGTGCGCGTGCCGCCCTCGAAGGGGCGGGAGCCGGTGAGCAGCTCGTAGAGCAGCACGCCGAGGGAGTAGACGTCCGTGGCCGTGGAGACGAGCTGTCCGCGCAGTTGCTCCGGACTCGCGTAGTCGGGCGTCATCATGCGCGTGACCGTGGCGTCCGAGGTGGCGTGCGACGTCAGCTTGGCGATGCCGAAGTCGAGCAGCTTAGGGCTCCCGTCGTGCGTGATCAGCACGTTGGCCGGCTTGAGATCGCGGTGGATGACGAGGTTGCGGTGCGCGTACTGGACGGCATCGCAGAGGGTGAGGAAGATCTCGAGGCGCTTGCCCACCGGCAGGTTGTGCTGCGCGCAGTAGCGGTCGATGGGCGTGCCGTCGACGTACTCCATCACCAGGTACGGCAGGCCGTCGGCCGTCGTGCCGCCGTCGTGAAGGCGGGCGATGTTCGGATGGTCGAGGCCGGCCAGGATCTGCCGCTCCTGCCGGAAGCGGCGGACGATCGAGTCGGCCGCGGCGCCGCCGCGAATCAGCTTGACGGCCACGCGCTGGTCGAACTGCTCGTCATCGCGGACGGCCAGGAAGACCGTGCCCATGCCCCCTTCGCCGAGAGGACGGACGAGCCGGTAGGCGCCGATGGTCGTGCCGGCGAGCTTGCCGACGCGGTCGTCGTCGATCATCTCCCAGAGGGACGACGCCAGGAACTCGCCGGCATCGTCGTGCGCACCGAGGAGGGAGAGGACCTCTTCGCGGACACGGGAGTCGTCGCACTCCGCGAGGAGCGCTTCGCGGGCGGCGCCTTCGACGTCGACGGCCTGCTGGAACAGCTCGCGAACGCGTTCCCAGAAGGGATCGGGAGCGGGCGCGCTCATGCCTGCGACATGGCCCGGCGGAGCCAGGCGCGCGCCATCGTCCATTCGCGGCTCACCGTGGCCGCGGAGATCCCGAGCGTGGCGGCTGTCTCGTCGAGCGTCAGCCCGCCGTAGAAGCGCAGCTCGACGACCTTGGCCTGCTGGGGAAAGATGGCGGCCAGTTTTTCGATGGCCTCGTCGAGGACGATGACGTCGACGTTCTCGGCCGCGCAGACGTCGAGGGCGTCACTGATGGTGACGGGGATGAGCGCACCGCCACGGCGTTCGGCCTTTCGGCGGCGGGCGTAGTCGACGAGGATCCGCCGCATGACCTGCGCCGAGACGGCGAAAAAGTGGGCCCGGTCGTTCCAGCTCACGCGCCGCTGCTCGACGAGCCGGAGATAGAGCTCGTGCACGAGAGCCGTCGGCTGGAGGGTGTGGCCGTCCCGCTCCCGGTGGAGATGCCGCTCGGCAATCTCCCGCAGGGGGCGGTAGACCAGATTCAGCAACTCGTCCCGCGCCTCGACGTTTCCCTGACTCCAGTCGTGCAGCAGTTGCGTGACTTCGGACATTGGATTCAGTGAATTGTACGCCGCCAAGGCAGCAGATAAGTGTGACGCGGCTGTGATTTCGGCGCGTGTGCGAAAAGCACGTGGGCTGGTTGTTGGTTGTCGGTTGTTGGTTGTTGGTGCTCCGCCTTGCGAGGGCATTCGTGTAGCGGAGCACCAAAAACCAAAAACCAACAACCAACAACCGAAAAACCGACTCCCCGCCCGAGCAATCTCTCCCGTGAGGGACTTCCCTCCCCTTTTGCGCGATCACTGTCGAGAGATGTCTGCGCTTCGGCCGGGGCGTCCCTCGTGGAGCACAACACCTCCTCTTTACCGATCCGGGGCCGGTACTCGAAGTGCGGTGGTGCGGCGGCGCCGCCGCACTTCGAGATCGTGATAACTTACGCTCCGTGCAGCTTTGGATGGCGTTCTGGAACTCGGGGGTGGTGGGCAAGGCTGTCCTGGCCATCCTTCTTCTCTTCTCTGTGATCTCGTGGGCGGTGATGATCGTGGTCTGGCAGCGGTTCCGCCGCTCGGACGCGGCGTCGAAGCGCTTCATGGGGATCTTCCGCAAGGCAAAACGCCTCGTCGACGTGCAGTCGGCCCTCGGGCCGCTCGCCCACGCGGCCATCGTCGGGCTCTTCCGTGCCGGCTACGCCGAGATCGAGGCGCAGATCGCGCACGCCGAAGGGGGCAAGCAGGTGGTGAAATCGCTCGACAGCGTCGAGCGGTCGCTGCTGCGGGCCACCCGCATCGAGGCGGCCCGCCTGGGCAAATTCGTCTCGTTTCTGGCCACCACCGCGGCCGCCACGCCCTTCATCGGTCTCTTCGGAACGGTGTGGGGCATCATGGGTGCATTCCAGACCATCGGCGCGACCGGCTCGACCTCGATTACCGCGGTCGCTCCAGGCATCAGTGAAGCGTTGATCAATACGGCGGCCGGCCTCTTTGCGGCCATCCCGGCACTGCTCGCATACAACCACTTCGTCGCACGCATGCGAGCCGCGCGGGGCGAGATGGAAGACTTCTCACTGGAGTTCCTGAACCTGACGGAACGGAACTTTAGATGAGACGAGTTGGCGGTTGGCAGTGGGCGGTTGGCAGTGGATAACCCCCCGGGTTCGGTTTTCTACCGCCAACTGCCAACCGCCAACTGTTACCTTCGCAGCATCACGCGCGTCTAAACAACAACGAATGGCATTTCGAATCGGCGACAGTCACGACGACTTGGGCGACATGGCGGAGATCAACGTCACGCCGCTGGTCGACGTCATGCTCGTGCTGCTCATCATCTTCATGGTGACGGCCCCGATGCTGACGCAGGGGCTGGACGTCGAGTTGCCGCAGGCAGAGGGACGGAGCTTCGAGCTGGCCTCGAGCCAGCCGGCGAAGATCTCGGTGCTCTCGACCGGTGGCGTCTACGTCGACGGGACGGCCGTCGGGGCCGGCAATCTGGAGCAGACGCTCGGGCCGATGCTGCGCGCGAAGAAGGTGAAGCGCGCGCTGCTGGAGGCCGATGCGGGCGTGCCGTACGGGCGGGTCGTGGCGGTGCTGGATGTGATGAATCGGGCGGGTGTGGAGCAGCTCGGCATGATGACGCAACCGAACCAGAAGCGCAGCGAGGGAAATGCAAGACCGCGTCGCTGAGGTCCTGGCCCGGCGCGCGGCGCTGGACTCGGGCCCCGGTCCGGCGATCCTCGCCTCGATCCTCCTCCATGGCGGCCTGGCCGCCGCGGCGGTGTGGGCCGTGCTGCATGCGCCCGCGCCCGAGGCGGTGACGATGGTCAACATTCAGTTCGCGCCGATGCAGCAGTCGCCCGCGATCCCGGCGATGACGCAGACACCGCGGGCGAAACCGGCACCGCCGAAACCCGCCGAGCCGCCGAAGCCGAAGCCCGAGACGCCGACGATCAGTGAGCCGAAGCCGGAGCCGGTGCAGCCGGTCACGACGACCGCTCCGCTGCAGAAGAACACGGTTCCGCTCTCCAACTTCGGACGCTCGACGAAGAAGGGCTCGGATAATCCCGTCACGCCCGCTGCTCCCCCGCAGCCGGCCACGCCGCCATCCACGTCGACCGGCGGCGTGCCGTCCGACATCCCCATCGGCGGCTCCGGCGTGGCCGGCTTCGAAGGGGGCGACTTTCCGTACACCATCTACGTCGAGGCGATGCACCGGAAGATCGGCGCCAGTTGGTACCGGCCGCAGGTGCAGCCCGGCAAGGTCGTCATCATCTACTTCCGCATTCAGCGCAACGGCACGATCACCGACGCGAAAATCGAGACGCCGAGCGGCAGCGGCACGTTCGACCGCGCCGCGCTCAGCGCCGTCATCAGCGCCTCCCCTCTCAACTCGCTCCCGCCCGGCTACATCGGGCCCTATCTTGGAGTCCATCTGGCTTTCCGATGAACAGACTACTGACAGCAGTCCTCGCATTACTCGCCGCGCTGCCGCTCGTTGCGCAGACGGACATCACGTCGTCGATGGATCCGACGCGCGCCGTGCAGGCGGTCGGCATCGCCGTCCCCTTCCCGACGCTCGCGCCGCCGAACGCCGCGCCGCCGGTGGCGATCACGGCCCAGGAGATCCGGGAGCCGTTCTTCTCGCCGCTGACGCGCGACATCGCCTACTCCGGCATCTTCACGATCGCGGCGCTGCCGCCGGGCGTGCCGGTCACGCCGGACCTGATGAAGCGCATCAACGCGCAGCTCTACCTGAAGCTCAACGTCTGGCGCGAGGGTGAGGACTACATCATCGAAGCGCGCGTGCTCGATCAGGCGAACGCCGAGCAGCTCGGCAAACGCTATCGCGCGCAGACGTCGGCGCTGACGCGTACGGCCCACACGCTCGCCAACGAGCTGGTGAAGCTGTTGAACGGACGGCCGAGCGTCTTCATGTCGCAGATCGCCTTCGCCTCGAACCGCACCGGCAACTGGGAGATCTGGCTGATGGACTGGGACGGCGCGCAGCAGCGCCAGATCACCCAGCACAAGGCGCTGTCGATCCTTCCGAGCTGGGCGCCGGACAACGAGCGCATGGTCTACACGTCGTTCTATCGCGGCACGAGCGACATGTACGTGATCAGCCGTCGCGGCGGGGCTCGCACGCGCGTGCACACAGGGCTCGGCCTGAACACCTCGGCGACGTTCTCGCCCGTGTCGAACGACATCGCCTTCGTCGGCTCGACGAACGGGAATCCGGACATCTACCTGGTCAAGGACGACGGCTCGAACCTGCGGCGGCTGACGTCGACCGGCTCGATCGAATCGACGCCGGAGTGGAACCCGAATGGCCGGCAGATCGCCTTCACGTCCGGCCGCGGCGGCACGCCGCAGATCTACGTGATGGATGCCGAGGGGACGAACGTGCGGCGCATTTCCTTCGAGGGCGAGTGGAACGACGATGCCGTCTTTTCGCCGGATGGCGAGCGCATTGCGTATACGTCGCGCGTCGGCCGCAGCTTTCAGATCCGCATCGCCAGCCTGGTGACGGGCGAGAGCCGCATCGTCGCCGGCGAAGGCTCGAACGAACAGCCGACGTGGTCGCCCGACGGGCAGTGGATCGCCTTTCAATCGAACCGCAGCGGCAAGTGGCAGGTGTACCGGATGCGCGTCGACGGCAGCGACCTGCTGCAGTTGACGTTCAACGGCGAGAACAAGGGACCGGATTGGTCGAAGAAACCCGAGTAGTAGTTGGCGGTTAGCAGTTGGCGGTTGGCGGTTGGCGGTTGACCGGGTTTTGGTTTTCGGTTGTTGGTTGTTGGTAGGAGCGAGGAACGAAAGCTGAGAACCAACAACCGAAAACCGAAAACCAAAAACCAGCAACCAGGCGCTTCGCGTTTCACCATTGCCAACCGCCAACTGCTGACTGCCAACTGAATTGAATCAGCTATCATCCGAACAGGAGTCCGAACAGCATGAAGAAGATGTGGAAAGCGTTTTTCACGAGCCTGTTGATTGTCGCCGTCGTGATCGTGCCGGCGTGCCGGACGAAGAAGAAGAACGTCACGCCGCAGGTGACGCCGCAGACGGAGACGGGATCGACCGTGCCGGACGTCGGACTGCCGCCCGTGAGCGATACGGCCACGCGCGTCGACACACAGCCGCCGGACTTCGTCGCCGATACCCCGACGGAAGAAGTGCTGCCGCGTGACGCCGAAGAGCTGAACCGCGTGGCGCAGGCCAAGGGCTACATCCGCGACGCCTTCTTCAACTACGACGAGTTCACGCTCGACGCCGACGCGCAGGCAGCGCTGACGGCATCGGCGACCTGGCTGCGCAGCCATCCGGAGTACACGCTGCTCGTCGAGGGACATTGCGACGAGCGCGGCACCGAGCAGTACAACCTCGCGCTCGGCGACCGCCGCGCGAACATCGTCCGCGAGTTCCTGATGACGCTCGGCGTCGATGCGTCACGGCTCCGCACCGTGAGCTACGGCGAAGAGCGCCCGTTCGAGGAAGGTCATGACGAGTCGTCGTGGGCGCAGAACCGCCGCGGCCACCTCGTGCTCGTCGGAAGGTAAGCCCCTATGAAAATTCTCCGTCTCGCCCCCGCTCTTCTTCTCGTCGCCGCTTCGGCCTGCGTCTCGACGTCGGACATGGAGCTCGCGCAGCAGCAGATCGCCGAGTTGCAGGAAGAGCTGGCGAACATCAAGCGCAACGCCGCCGGCAAAGAAGACGTGCAGAACGTCAACACCCGCATCGCCGAGCAGACCGAGACGCTCCTCAAGTCGAACGCCACGCTCGTGGCGAAAGTCGACGAGATGGACAACCGGATGCAGGCGACGCAGGGCGCCGTCGAGCAGGTCGGCTACCGCGTCGACCGCGCCATCCAGCAGGTCACGCAGGCGCAGCGCGACATCACCGACCTGCAGAACCGCGTCAACGGCATCCAGCAGACGGCGCCGGCCCCCGGCTCAACGACGCCCGCGGGCGGCACGCCGGCCATGACCGAGGTGACGGTGCCGGCCCCCGTGACGTCGGAAGACCCGATGCAGGTCTACCAGGCGGCGTACCGCGACTACCAGCGCGGCAACTACGATCTGGCCATCGAAGGCTTCCGCGATTTCGTCGCCGGGAACGCCAATTCCGAGCTCGCGGACAACGCAAGTTACTGGATCGGCGAAAGTTTGTTCTCGCAGAAGAAATATCGCGAGGCCATCGAGCAGTTTGACACCGTCGTCACCAGATACCCGCGGTCCGACAAGGTCCCGGGTGCTCTTTTGAAAAAGGGATACTCGTACATCAGCATCGGGGAGCGCTCGCAAGGCGTCGTCCAGCTTCAGTACGTCGTCCACGAACACCCGAATTCTCAGGAAGCGTCGCTCGCGCGGCAGCGTCTGAAAGCGCTCGGGATCGAAACAAGGTAAAATCAGCGGCTTTGTACGGGACGGCATCCGCCGCCCCGCCTAGTTCAACATCAATCAGGAGCAGATTTCATGGCGAATATTGCCTCGGCCGAGAAACAGAGACGTCAGGCCGAAAAGAGAAAGGCGCGTAACCGCGCCGACAAGTCGCGCCTTCGTTCCGCGCTCAAAAAGACGCGGTCGTCGATTCAGGGTGGCGACTCGGACAAGGACGTTCTGTCGACCGGATTCTCGGTCATCGACCGGGCGGCCAAGAGCGGCCTGATCAAAGAGAATACCGCGAACCGCTACAAGTCGCGTCTGGCTGCCGCTTCCAAGCGCGCCGTCGAAGCGAAGTAAAGGTTCAGGACTCCCCGATCGCGAACGGCGCACCTCGTGGTGCGCCGTTTCTGTTTCAGGCTGGTTTTTGGTTGCCGGTTTTTGGTTGTTGGTGAGAAGCTGAGACCCGCCGTCTCACCACCAAAATCCAACAACCGAAAACCAGAAACGGCTCGCCTCTCCCCATGAACCACACCGCTCTCGTCGCACTGCTCTGGGCTCGCTGCGGACGCGGGTTGATCGCCCCGTCGGATCTGGCGTCGTGCATCACGGCGCTTCCGAACGGACGGCAGTTCAACGCCACGGAGCTGGGGGCGCTGGCGCATGCGTTCGTGACGCAGGGGCTCTTCGCCCCGGCCACGGAGCGGGCCTGGTCGCTGACGGATATGGCAGTGTCGTCAATCGCGGTCGACGACGACGAGTCGCTCGCCCTCACGCCGGACGAGGAGCGCCAGCTCTTCGATGCGCTGCAACGCTCCGCCCGCGGCGGCGCGCTCGATCGCGCCAATCTCCACGCCGTCACCCGCCGGTTCCTGGAGGACGTCCTCGCCGGAGCCCAGATCCCGGACGAGCTGCTCGACCACATCGTGGAGGTCTACCGCGCCCGCGGCCATCTCACGATGTCCGACGACGGCGGCCGCTACACCATCTCCATCGACGAATCCGCGCTCTGATCTCGGAGTGCGGTGGCGAAGGGAGGGCGTCTCAAATCCAAAGTCCGCCGAAAAACCATTTTTTTACGGACATCGACAGCCACGCGGATCGCTCGGACGAGCTCTGGTGAAGGAGCGGAAGTTGGTTGACGAGCGAAGTCGCCCAGAGGCGGGTGAAACGGGGCTCAGAATTGAGCCAAGCGGCGGTTCAGGCCGGGGTGAGTGCTCGATCCTGACGGAGGGTGTCTCAAAACGGAGCGCACACACTCTGATGGCCTGATTAGAAACCGGCGCCTGCGGGCGCAGACAGACAAGAGTGTC
>DASWMP010000072.1:0-13685 GCA_036399695.1 Thermoanaerobaculia bacterium
CGCCCGGCAGCGCTGGTTGTTTCAGGCTCAGCGCACGGAGTCGCGAGCGACACGTTAATCAGTAGGTGGCCTCGAGGCTTGGCCAACCAGCGCTGCCGGCCGTGCCGGCCCTAGGCCGTCTCTCTGTCGCCGCGCCCCAGCATGATGCTCGTGCATTGGCCGCCGAAGGCGAAGGAGTTGGAAAGGGCTACTTCGATCTTCATGGGGCGTGACTCGTGGGCGACGAAATCGAGGTCGTACTCGGGATCGGGGTCGTGCAGGTTGATCGTGGGATGCGCGAGCTGGTCCTGGAGAGAGCAGATCGTGGCGATCGCTTCGACGGCGCCCGCGGCGACCGTGAGGTGGCCGATCATCGACTTCGTCGACGTGACGGCCAGCCGTTGGGCGCGATCGCCGAAGAGGCGTTTCACGGCGCCGGCTTCGATCCGGTCGTTGAGGGCGGTCGACGTGCCGTGCGCGTTGAGGTAATCGACGTCGCTCGCGCTCAGGCCAGCCTGGGCGAGAGCGCGCTGCATCGAGAGCGTGGCGCCGACGCCGTCCGGATGGGGATCGGTCACGCGATACGAGTCGCATGACGAGCCGAAGCCCAGCACCTCGGCGTGGATCGTGGCGCCGCGGGCGAGCGCGTGCTCGCGTTCTTCGAGCACCAGCATGCCGGCGCCTTCACCGAGAACGAAGCCGTCGCGGGTGGCGCTGAAGGGACGGCTGGCCTGTTGCGGGGCGTCGTTGCGGCGGGAGAGTGCGCGGAGCAGACAGAAGGACGCGAGGCCCATCGGATAGATCTCGGAATCGGCACCGCCGGCGAGGACGACGTCTGCATCGCCGCGGCGGATCCAGCGGGCGGCATCGCCGAGGGCTTGCGTCCCGGCGGCGCAGGCGGTCATCACCGACATCACCGGACCGGTCAAACCGAAGTGCTGCGCGACGAGCGCCGGCACGGAGCCTGGCGACCAGCGCGCCAGCGGACGCGGTTTGACGGTGGCAAGGAACTGCTGGCGGAAGGCGCTCCAGTCGAAGCCGTCCGCACCGTGCCCCGCGGCCATGGCCGAGAACACTTCCTCGTGATCGTAGCTGCCGAAGCCGGCCGCGATCAGGACGCCTGCGTCTGTCGAGCCGTCGAGACGCGCATCGGCAATCGCCTGCGCAGAGGCGGCGAGCGCGAAGCGGGCAATCCGATCGAGCTGCGCCCAGATCTCCGCGACACCGGCAGGCGCGTCGAAGTCGTCGATCTCGGCGGCAATGCGTGTCGGGAACGCGTTCGTGGGAAAGCGGCGGATCGGCGCGATGGCCGAGCGTCCTTCGGCGAGCGCCGCGCGGAACGTAGCCACATCGCTGCCGTTCGGCGCGACCACGCCCATCCCCGTGACCACCACGCGCCGCTTCATCGTTTCGAAGCAGCCTCGGTGACGAGATGTTTATGCACGTATTCGGCGATGCTGTTCACCGTGATGAGCCGCGGCAGGTCGCGTTTGGCCGCCGTCTTCGGGAACTTGTCCCACGCGAACTCCGGCATCGTCGCGCGCAGGTGCTCGATGCCGCGGGCGATCGAGGCAGGGTCGTTCGCATCCATCTTCTGCGAGCCGGCCCAGAGCTCCTCGCTCGAGATCACGGTGTTGAAGGTGCTCTCGAGCCGGAAGACGATGTCGATGAAGTCGATCGACTCGGCGCCGAGATCGTCCATGAGCGAGGAGTAGGGATGCACGTCATCGGGCGCGGCGTTGAGCGCGTCGGCGACGATCGCGGCGACATGCTCCCGAATGGCGTCGAGGTCAGACTGGGTCATTTGAAGGGCCTCCGGTGGTGACGGCGAGCGATGCGGCCTGCTGCATCGAGCCGAGGGAATTGACGAGGATGGAACGGCGGCGTGTGGGGGCGTCGGCGGGGAACGCGATGGACGGTGCAAGCGCGAGCGCGAGCGGTGCCGCCGCGGCCATGGCGAAGCCGGCGACGGAGCTGCACTCGAAGCGCGGCGGTGGTGTGGTGAAGACACTGCTGATGGCGCGCTCTTCTTCTTCAGCGTGCGCGCCGGCGAAGAGCGCGGCGTCGCAGAGCAGATCCATGGACGACGGTTCGCGATCGCCGAGGGCTTTCACCATCGTCCGCGCGAGCGCACCCGTTCCGGTGGAGGTGGCGTAGCCGGTGATCTCGGCCAGGATGCGCGCGCCGCGAGCTCGCGCGTGCGCCAGCTCCTCCACGACGAACAGCGCCGCCCCTTCGGCCGGCACGAACGTGCCGCCATCAAAATACCCCTCGGCGTCGAGCGTGGCGTAAAGGAGCGGCAGGACGCCGCAGTCGGCACCACCGGCGATCACGACGTCCGCTTCGCCGTCTTCGATCCAGCGCGCCGCTTCGCCGATCGCCTGCAGGCCGGCGATCCAGTCGGTCGTCAGCGTCGAGTTCGGCCCGTGCGCGCCGAGCTGAATGCCGATGTGCGCGCTGGCCATGTTCGGCAGATTGACGAGTAGCCAGAGCGGTGGCAGCTTCCGGAGGACGCGTGCGCCGAAGTAGTCGATGTCCATCACGTCGCCGTCGCTGAGCGGCCCGACGGCGCGGCCGACGTCGACCGCCTGCATGTCGTGCGAGCTGGAGCCGACCACGATCCCCACGCTTGCAGCGTCATCGTCGGCAAAGCCTGCATCGGCGAACGCGATGCAGGCCGCGGCGACGCCCAGCCGCGTACGCTGATCGGCGAGCTTGAGCGCCTTCGGGATGCGGAACCAGGGCCGCGCATCGAAGTCGTGGCACTCCCCGGCCCGCGATTCAGCAAAAGATGACGCATCGAACGCGCGCACCGGCGCGAACGCGCTCCGCCGCGCACGAACGCCTTCGATCGACTGCTGCAGTTCGCCAAAGGGGGTGACGACTCCGCTTCCGGTGATCACGGCGCGGCGGGTGGTGTTCGGGGCAGAAAGCATTCGTGGGATGTGCCCGCGTCCGCGGCGAGCGCGCGCAGGATACGAGGTATTCTCCGCGCCGACAATGGCTATGAGGCACCTCGCCGGCAACGCTGTCTCCGCGCTTTTCCGATTCGTTCCCCGCTCCCGCCGCTTCGGCACCGCGCTCGCCGTCGCCACAGCCGCCGCTCCGCTCCTGCGGCGCCACCCGATCATCCGCGGCCGCCTGGAAATGCGCGTCGAGACGGCGCGCGAGATCGTCGCCTACCATCTCCTCGACGTCCTCACCCGCCGCGGAGTGACGTTCGATCCCCGCCTGCGCATCGTCGGCCTCGAACACTACGAAGCGGCGCTCGCCCGCGGCGGCGGCGCACTGTGCATCGGCCCGCACACCATGCTCTCCACCCTCGCCCTGCGCGCCCTGTGGGATCTCGGCCAGGAAACCGTCGTCATCGCTCCGCAGGACGTCCCTATCCCCGGCACGACGGAGAGCTTCCGCGCGATCGTGCCGTCGTTCACGTTTCTCTTAGAGGTGCGTCGCACGCTGATGGCGAACGGCCTGATCATCGCCATGGTCGACCGCGCCGAGCTCGCCCGCAAAGCTCACCTGGAAGTGATGACTACGCAGGGAACACTCGTCATCGCCGACGCCCTGATCCACCTTGCCGTGCGCGCACAAACCTCAATGGTCTTCACCGCCGCACGCATCGACGGCCCGGAGGTTGTGCTGACGCACGTCCCCGCGCCAGAAGGCGCTTCAGCCGATGCCATCACTGAAGCGTTCATTACGTTCTTGCAAGCGCACGTCGCGGAGGTGGCGGCGGCGCGGTGAACGTCAGGCGACGCCGGGGTGACAACGATAAGTAACGTAACCACGCATCAGTTGACCTGCTTCCATACTGACGGCATGATGGTGTCCTCAATGACGAAGCTCAAAGGAGGATCCATGCGGAGAATGGCTCGTTTTCTTTTATGCCTCATCGTGACAGTGATGGTCTTCGGCGCGGTTCCGGCGTTTGCCACCGACGGCGGCTCCTGCTACACCTGCAAAGTGGGGGAAGGCCTCGCGGCCTGTGACACACCCGAAAGCGGAATGGACGGCTACATGCGCTGTCGCGTCCAGTGCGTCGTCATCGACACCCAGATGGGCGTCTGCTTCTGCGACTGGCAAGACAGTAACTGGTGCATCTACATTACCGTACAAGGCTAAGGATCGGGTGTGCGTCAACTCTCGACAGGCATTCTGTCAGTGCTGCTCGTGCTGCCTATCTCGGCGGCCGCGGAGATGCAGATCACCGCGGCTTGCCGGAATGACAAAAGCTGTCCCGCGAACGGAACCGCCGTCCTTCGTGATGGCTCCGAAGAACTGACCATCCCCATTACCGACGGCATCGCCCGCTTCAACGGCGACACCGCCCGTCCATGGGACATGGAGCTGCGCGCCCCCGGCTTCTGGTCGCCGCGCCAGCGTCTTGCGTCTTCGCTCGATGTCTGGCGTACGACTCAGGTGCGGGGCAAGTTCGTGGTCGAAAAAGAAGCCACCGACAAAGACGGCGGCGCGATGCCCGAGAAATTCACGGTTGGCCTGGAATCACCTTTCGCCGCACGAGCACCCAAGATCGCGCGCGACACGAAGATCGAATGCCCGCTCGCCGCCGATGGCTCCTGGGACTGCCCCGTTCCGGCAGCCCTCCTCGACCTCACCATCCGTGCGAAAGGCTTCATCCCTCACTACCTCTGGGACACGAAGCTCTCGACCGCCACTCCCACAAAGGTCGGCACTTTGACATTGCGTCGCGGCGGGTCCTTCGTGGCCTGGCTCGACCGCGATACCGTAGCCGCTCTACAGAAGCCTGCCACCGCACGCCTCGTCCGTATGGCTGCCGCGAGCGGGCCGGAGGCGACACGCCGTCTCCTCGCTCCTGTCGCCGAAGCAACCTTCAATAAGCGCGGCGCCGTACAGCTCGCGCCCGTACCGCCCGGCACGTATGCACTCGAGATCAGTGCGCCCGGCTTCGCCACCTCACGCACGGAGCGCATCGAGATCCTGGCACGCAGTGAATCGTCGTTCCGCCAGCCAATCCATCTCGACGCGCCACTCGACCTGCGCTTCACAGTCACGCCGCCGCGCGATGCCGACGGCCGGCCTTGGGAGCTCAGCGTCGGCCGCCGCAACGCCATGAACGCCTGGTCTCAAAGCATCGACTCGCCTGAAATCGAGCCAGGCGTTTTCGCCGTGCAGGAACAGGCGCCTGGTGAATACAGCGTCCTCGTACTTGACAAGAACGACAACGAGGTGGATTACCGCACCGTCACAATCCAAGGCGCCGCCGACGCCGACCAGCGCATCGAGCTGTCGCTCGTCGGCATCAGCGGCGTTGTCACTCTCGGTGACGAACCCGTGCCCGCGAAGCTGCTATTTGGCGGCATGAGCGGAGCGCAAAAGATCAGGAGCGCCGCCGACGCCGAGGGCAGGTTCAACGTCACCCTCCCCCGCACCGGGCGGTGGCTCGTCGAAGCAACGGGCGAAGACGTCATGTCCATCCTCAACGTGGATGTCGTTTCGGGCAAACAGCTCACCATCGCATTGCCCGATACCGAGATCTCTGGCTGGGTCGCCGGTCCGACCGGCGATCCTGTCCCGGCAGCCGAGGTGCGTCTGATCACTAGCGAAGGCACGATCAGCCGGCGCGCCAAGGTAGATGGCTCGTTCCGCTTTCGCGGCGGCTTCGCCGGCAGCCTCACTGCCCGCGACCTGAACACTGGCGAGCACACGCCGGTGCCAGTGAGCATTACTCTTGACGCCCTCGGCCACGCTGAGAACATCGAGTTGCAACTCCAGTCACGCCGCACTCTTTCCGGGGTCGTCACGTCTGGCGGCGAAAAGCTGGCCGGCGCCTTCATCATGGCCATGGCCACGGACGGCACCGCGTCAATGTACGAGAGCACCAGCAGCGACGTCGACGGCACTTTCCGCGTCACCTTTCCGGTGAAGACTGCACGCCTCTCGATCACCGTCGCCGCGGCAGGCCGTACCTTCCAGGCCTTCGCCATTCCGGTGCAGGACACCCCCATCCACCTCGATCTCGCTCCTGAAGGCGGAACGCTCCGTCTGCAACTCGGCGGTGGCGGCGGCGGACGCCTCATCGTCCAGTATCAAGGCGCCGAGGTCCCCCTGCAGGCCGTCGCCATGTGGCTCCGCGCCAACCAGCGTCCGCTCGGCGCCGAAATGATCGTCCCCTACGCCGCCCCCGGCCAATGGCGTCTCTGCAGCGGCGCTGTCACACCGTCCACCTGCCGCGAAGGGTTGCTCTCCCGCGGAGGCACACTCGACCTGGACATCGGCACACCCGCGCCGTGAGCTCCCAGCAACCTACTCCCGGCAGTTCGCGTTGAGCCATTTGATCACCGACCGCGTAACCGCGATGCGGTTGTGCGAGAACCCGTGATCGTCTTCGATCTTCTGAAACTTCCAGGCCGGACCGCGGAGCACCGCTTCGAGCGGAGCGTGGGCCATGTCGGCTGACGCAGCCTGATCCTTCGTGCTCACGATCACGTAGCCCCGCTTCGATCGAATCTTCGGAGCGAGACTGGCGAACGTCCAGGAAGCGGCGTTGCGCCTCGCCTCTTCGACCAGCGTCTCGATGGTGGTGCCGCGCAGCGGACCCGCCTCCGGGTCCACATAGGACTGCATCGACTTCGCGACTTCAGCAGGCGTAAATCGCCCGCTCTCGAGGAGAGTCCCGAACGTCCCGACGTCCCACGGCGCGAGAGCCACCGCGCAGGGCGCGCTCGCATCGTCCCCAAGGCCCGCCAGCGCCAGCCACCCTCCCATGCTGTGACCGAGGAGGCTGATGCGCCTGACATCAATCCCGTACTCCTCGGCGATCGCAGGCGTGCGCAGGAATGCGAGTACGGCCGCTACATCTTCTCTCGCGCCACCGAAAGAGAAGGCACCTCCACTACCCCACGATCCGCGATAGTTGAAGTAGACAGCGTGGTACCCCGCCCGCCGCAGCGCCTGCGCGATGTCCAGATTGCGCTCATTCCCCGGAAAGCCGTGCAGCAGCACGACAGTCGGATGTACACCCGGACCCTGCGCGCCATAAAACAGGGCATTGACGCGAGTCGAGCCGATCGGAATCTTCACTTCCGCGGTTCCACCGGGCGAGCTGGCATTGACGCGAGGCTGATCCTGCACGGCGGGATCGCGCGGGACCTGAGCCCAAGCCGACATCGCCATGAAGCCCAGCAGGAAGACAACAGGTGCCGAACGCGGGATTCGCATCGACGCACCTTAGCATCTGCCGAGCTCCGGGGTAACGATGCCGCGATGCTGCGCTACCAGTGTCGTGTCACGCTTGAAAAGGTCGGTGATTTGCGAGCACCGCGGGACGGCACCTGGTGGCTCTATAGGAACAACCGAGCCAGGTGCGTGGCGCGACTACCCGCGAAACAGTACGATCGCAACTGCAGCAGCGATCACCAAGGAAGGGACAGCCGTGCCTGCGGCAGCGATCGCACACCACCACAGGAAAGCGATCGCGTCAGCGACGTTCGCCTTGGACGCCGTTTCGGGGATGTCCAGCTTGCGCCGCAGGTCGCCCACGGTGCATTCGAGCATGTCAGGGTGAAAATCTCCGTTGTACAGATTTCGGCTGCGCCGGCCACGAACGAATGCCGTGAATGTGCGCTTCGGCCCGATGAACAGTCCGACGAGCATCGCACCGAGATCCAACAGCCACGCAACATAGTGGTCGCGACAGCCGGACGCGACTTCCCACGCCGCGATCTCTGCTTCGCCGGTCCAGGAAGTGTCGTACTCCGTCAGGATGTGATGGAGGTCGTGAAGCTTCACAGACCGCACACGACACGTCGAATTCGGAAATGCGACCCTTGCAGGCCCGATCTTCAGCTTGACCCACTTCGCAGCATAGCCGCCATCAGCATCGAAGCCGGCGTGCGCAAAGTATTCCGCACGCGCATCAGCGATCGTTGCAGCACCAGCGTATTGCAGATCTGCGCTCATCGAGACCTCGGTTCTTTGTCCATTCTGGCGGCGCCGCAGCGCGGCGTCAACACGAGGCGGATCTGCGTACCGGCCTTCAACGGGCACCTGAATGTACCCGGCCACCGGAAGCTAACTCGAGCGTGGTTCTGTCTCGTCGAACGACGGCTGTGTACGCGGCGCGCGTGCTCACGTGCCGCGCTGCGTACGCCAAAGCAGCGTGACTCACGACGAAGACCTTACGTGTGACGTGGTCGAAGCAAATCTTGGCCAAGGCGCGTGGAAGCCACGGCGGTGCTCACCGAGCTGCGGTTCGCGCCGTCGCCCGCGTACCACCCTGATTGGCAAGCCCCAACTAGTGTCGCGTCTCACTTAAAAACGTGGGTGCTTTGCGGCGGCGGCGGACTGTCTGCTGCGCCGCCGCTCCTCGACGATGTCCCAGCATCGCCTGCGTCGCGGCGACTTGCATCCAGCCCACCGGCGCTCGCAAATCACCCACGTTCTTAAGCGAGACGCGACACTAGCATACCCGGCGATGTGAAACGATCGACGGGTTCGCTGATGCGTTTAGATGTCCGGCTGGGGAACGGCGCGGATTCTCAGCTTTGTCACTCGCGGAAGGTCCGTCAGCGGAACGCGAACGCCAACGCGAGCCGTATCATCGATCTCCCCGTCCTCAATTCCCACGGTTCGCTTGCCGCGCCCCAACTCTGCTCCGGCGTCATCCAGTAGAAGTACCTCGTACGCACATTTGTAGTCGCGTCCCGAGCGGTTCGACTGCTTGAAGAGCACCACGACCTCTCCACGGTCCTCGCCATCGTCGTCCCTGCTGATCACGTTTCTCATCCGGCTCAATGTACCGGCGACCAGACGAGGCCTGGCGCCTTCTCCAGGCCAATGAATCACTTCCACCGAGTGCACTGTCATTCCTCGATCGCTGATGTCCAGAGTCACACTCTCGCGTTGCTTGAGGGCGACAGTTCGCTCAAACCGCGAACGTCCTGTTCCGGCATGGGAGTCGACGCCAAAACAAAACCCGACACCCGTCACGGGACCGACGAACGCGTACTCGCCCGGACCAAGAGGCTCGATGGGTTTCATCAGGAATGAGGACTTGCCAAATTTCGTCGCTACCAAGGCCATCTGATTGTTGTTGGCGACCGACCGCGCGCCGAGACCCATTGACGCAACTCGCATCACGGGCAAGCGGCGCTCGCCGTCAATGACATCGAGAGCGAACAATTGGGCGAATTGCTGCGGGTCCGCGTTCTGGCTCTCTGCCAACACTAGGAACTCTGCTTCGGACCCTTCCTGCAATCGAAGCGGCGACCGTTCGCCATTGACACGGATATAGCTCTCGCCGCCGCCGAAGCCCATCGCTGTCACGCTCATTGCGTTGGTACCCGCCTGCCGCTCCAAAGGAGTCAATTCGCCGGTCGTGGGATTACGCAAACAAAAATTTCCAACATATTCGGGCTCGCGTCCTGACCGGCTGGGCGAGCTTGCTGAATTGGGAGCAGAATCGGCCGCGCCACGATCCAGCATGGCGGTGATCACGGAACCACTCACTCCCGCTTTCTTGAGGGCGGTCAGATCGGCAACATCCAGCGCGAATGCTACAGCGGGCGCCTGTCGAATCTTGGCGATGACTGCGGTATCGCCTATACCGAGTGAGGTCAGACTAATGACGTCCTTGTTCGTCAGTGGTGTGTCAGCGCGCAAAGTGACAGCAAGGAAACAGATAGCGGTGGCGACGAATAGGAGTCGACGAACCATGGATGCCTCCGGTGTGCGGATTGTCGGTGGAAGGTTCGAGTGTACGCCGCGACGGCGGAATGTCAAAGCGTCCGATGTGATTCGTCCGGACGAGATGTGGACATGACCTGGTGTCCCTGCACTTGCCGGGCGGCCTGCCTTACGAAAGGCGCCAGCATTTCGCGTAACCCTTTGGGGTTGCCGAAACGCCTTGCCGCCACTCTTCATCCCACGAAGGGCACTTCGCCATTCTTCACATGGGCCGTGGGCTTGATGTCGTGCTGAGACGGTCACGTCGGTGACGAATAACAGAATCGAGGGTTCCTTTGCTGCGCCGCTGGTGTGCTCCGGGAATTACGCTGTCGAACAGTTCGTCGTCACCAGATAAGGCACACCTCCACTTTGTACTGCGGTAAATTGACTTAATTGGTTTCCGTTGACGGCTGCAAGGTAGCGTGAAGTGGGCAGCCGTAGTGCCCCCCACTTCCCCCTGCAGGACACGTCGATCGTGTACCGTCGCTACTTTGAGGGCGGCGAGGAATTCTGCTGATCTACTTCTTCCGATGAAAGTATCGAGCCCTCCCCTGACGCCGCCGCCGAAGTGTCGGTCGAGTCCTTCAGCGACGTGACGACCACCGGCGCGTTCGACGCCTGCGCGTTCGGCGCGGAGTCCAGAAACGGCGGCATCGCCGCTGCGATGGGGGTGATGTCCGCCGGAAAAGGGCGCAGTTCGTTGATGACGACACCCGGATTTGCGATTTTGCTTGTCAGCATCGATACCTCGGTTTTTTTTACGATAATGGGCCGACCACATCTTAACTCAACCTAATTGACGTGCACACGTTCGTAGTCACGCCGGGCGCCCGATCTCTACGACGCCTGGCGACATCTTCAGCAATTGCTGTTTGCTGCATTTCAGCACCGACGGCACCCGGCGGATGAAATCCGAGTAGCCATAACAACTGGCCGGCGTGCGGCTTCGGATGTCGTGATCACGCCGCCTACTTTTGGCGTGAAGCTGATGCGGCCCGTCCGAGCGGGCTGCTTCATCGTCACCTTGACGGCGGCTTCGACACGTGGGCCTTGGCCGCACAGCTTTAGCATGAGATTCGTTAGGCGGACGGAAGAACCCACGAGACGAAAGGTATGAGGATCACCGTCCGATGTGGACCTCGTGTACCTTGCGGCTCGAATCGACGCACACGCCAAAGACGCTTTCGCCCCGACTGCCGAGAATCCGAGCCGCTCGCCGGTAGACTTTGCGCGAAATGGGATCGAACTACCGGGAGTGTCGTAAGTCGCTAGAGCTCGTTGCGCGGTTGGCGCGGCGAGTCACGATTGTCATGCGGCGTGGGGAGCCCACCTCATGAACCGGTGGCTGTTCAACCTCGCCGCCGCGTTCTCACTGCTGCTGTCGCTCACGGCCGCCGCGGCATGGGCGATGAGCTACGCGCAGCCGCTCGACTGGCATCTACTCGGAATCGCGCACTCAGCTGACTTGACGCGGGTTAACCTCAACCGGCGCGCGGTCGTCTTCATGATGCCCGTCAACTTGTCCAACGCCCCACGCCACGGATACTGGGACGCGGCGTGGGTGCTGAGTCAGTCCGGGAGGCTGACGCTGGTCGCTCAAGCCGTCGATTACGACGGCAAGCTGCGCGGGGTATACGCGTCGCCGCCGTCGCTGATAGTCGATCTGTCCGGCCCGGCGCGCGCTCGGGTCGTGGCATTCAGCCGAGTGCCGGACTCACGCCCCTGGGCGCGCCGGCTGGGGTTCGCGTGGGACGCCGACGCGCAGCAGGCGGTCAATGACGGCGACCCGCTCCGCGGGCCGGTCAGTGTGCGGGCGCGGATGGTCATGTCACCCTACTGGTCTATCATCCTCCTCGGCCTGCCACTGCCGCTGCTGTGGCTGCGCGTTGAGCGCCGGTCGCGGCGCTGGGCCGGCCGCTTACCGCCGCTCCGCTAGTCAACGGATGCCGACCCCTTAGGGAAAGCGGCACCGAGACGGGGATCTCTCAACCCTCGTGCTGAGCCGCCGCCTAACTTTGCGTTGAAGCTGGTGCGGCCCGGCTTCGGCACGTCCAACGCCGCGAGGTAGGCCAATGCTGAACACGCGGCAAATAGCGTCTGCGCAACTTGCACTAGCTACTCGGTTCAGCCCGTCACGCGACCGCCGCCGCGGCGGCGGCGTTCCTGCGGCTATTGGCTCGCGAGTGCGGCGTTTGCGACCGCATCCGCGATGAGTCTCGGGCTGCCGGCTTGTGGGGCAGGAAACGCATTCGTAATGACTGCGACGGCGAGGTCCTGATTGGAGAGATACAGGAGCCAGCTCTGGTAGCCGTCGATGGCACCGTTGTGCCACACGAGCGGATGCCCGTTGAAGGCCTGGACGTGCACGCCGAACGCGTAGCCGTTCGGCACGAGGGTGTTGTTTGCGAGCCGTGCGGGGGTGGTCATCGCCGCGTACGAGGCAGGCAGCAGGCCGTGGCCTTTTGCGATGAGATGCGACCAGCGCGCGAGATCCGAGGCCGTGGAGCAGAGCCCACCGCTCGACGACACCACGGTCGGGTGGAGTGGCGGCAGCAGCGTCCACCCTCCCCCGACGAGGCCGTAACCTCGCGGGAGCGGCAAATGGGACGATCCGCACAGCCCGGTGTCGATGAGGCCGAGCGGCAACGCGAGCTCATTCTGGATGAACTCCGCGTACGGCCTGCCCGTGATCGATTCGATCGCATAGCCGAGCAGCATGAAACCGGCGTTGCTGTAGCTCCAGTTCGTGCCTGGCGCCGTATCGAACGGTTTCGCGTTGAGGTACTGGATCGTCTGCGCACGCGTGACCGGCACCAAAGGGTTGACGCCGCCCGGCGGCGGCGGGGTCCAGTCGCGACGAAGTCCGGAGGTGTGGCTCAGGAGCTGGCGCAGAGTGACCGTCGATCCCTGCGAGTTGAACTCCGGCACGTACTTGTCGATGCGATCGTCGAGTGACAGCTCCCCGCGCTCGGCAAGGCGGAGAATCGCCGCCGCCGTGAACTGCTTCGACAACGACGCGATCTGCATCACAGTTCGCGAGGTCACCGCGGTCGCGCTGTCTTTGTCGGTCACGCCGAACGCGCCTGAGTAGATGACGCGACCATGCCGTGAGACCGCGACCTGCACGCCCGGAACCCCGGCCTGCATCGCCGCCTCGGCGGCCTGCCGAGCCGCTTCCGCGATTGCGGCCGGCGGCGCCTCCGGCTGCCTCACGGCCCGCATGCGCGGCGCCGCCGCGACGGGGATGTTGATGAGCGTCAGAAGCAGGACGAGCAGTACCCGAGTCATATGAAGGTCCCCCATGAATGGCGCGTGAGATCCGATAGTACGGTCGCGCCACACGCCGCGGCTCACAACTGCGGTTACAGAGCGGTGTCAGCTCGTCCAACTGATGCCGCTCAGCGGCGCAGGACCTGTCGCAAAACTGGCCAGGTCTTACGAGGGGAAGCCACGGTCCTCAGGCGTCTCGCTGCCTTCGCCCAGCAAGCTGGAGGGCCGCCGCCCGTCGGGGTCAGAGCTTCTTTCAGCGTTCACTGAGCAGATCTCCACGATGCGTAGTGGTTTGTCAGGTCAAATTCCACGGCGGGTGGAGCGGAGCGTCCTCATGTGAAAACGAAAGCTCTGACCCCCAATAGCTCCTCGCTGTGCTTGGGAGGCAGAAGGGGCTGGCGCAGCGGGTCCGGCCCGGGTCACTCCTTCCGTCTTTCGCCGCGGCGCCTCGGCAGGGTCACCCCTTCGTTCTTCTCGTCCGATGATCAGGTTCTACCCGCTGTAGCGACAGCTTCCATCCCAAGAACTTTCCGGCGGCGCGCGAAAAGTTCGAAGGTGTGACCCCATGCCCCTCGAGCGCACACCGGTACACCTCGAGCGCACACCGGGACACCTCGAGCGCACACCGGTACACCTCGAGCGCACACCGGTACACCTCGAGCGCACACCGGGACACCTCGAGCGCACACCGGGACACCGCGAGCGCACGCCGCGACACCTCGAGC
>DASWMP010000073.1:0-24500 GCA_036399695.1 Thermoanaerobaculia bacterium
GTTCGCCACCGCACTCCAAGATTTAAAACGAGTACCGCAACTCCACCGTCACGTTGCGTCCATCGAACGACGGCGCATCCCCCAGCGCCACCCGCTCTCCCGTCACCTGCGTGAACTCCAGGCCCAACCTTGTCTTCGCGGTCACGTCGAACAACCACGCGAACGTCCAGGCCCGGCCGTCCTCGGAATTGTTCTCGGCGCGGGAGAAATCCTTTTCCGTGTTGTCGAACTGGTCGTATCTCGCGGTCCAGCGGTTGCGGCCGTACTTTTGTGAGAGCAGCAGGTAGGCGGCGTAAAAGTCCATCTGCACCCAGGGGGAGCCGCGGAAGCCCATGCCGGTGTCGCCGTCCAGATACTCCGCGGCGGCGGTGAAGGAGTCGGTGCGGCCGACTTCTGCGCTGATGACGCTGAAGCGGGTGATCCACGAATACTCGTCGCCCCAGAGACGACGGTCGCCCTGATTGTCGACGTGCGCCACCTGGATCATGCCCCGCTCCGGCATCGACCAGCGGGCGCGCGCGGCGAAGCCGGTCTTGCCGTCCAGGTCCTCGCGGAACGGCGTCGTCCCATCCTGCTGCCGAGGAAAGAGCCGCGGCAGCGATTCGGCGGAGAGGGGCAGCACTTCGTCGTACACGGTCAGACGGTTACCGATCGTCCAGCCGCGCCAGGCGAGCAGCGTGCCCATCGTGTCGTTGCCGCGGAAGACGGTGGCGCCGGTCGTGAGCGCGTTGACACCGAACTCATGACGCCATTCGAGATCGACGCCGATCGGCCGGAACTCCTCGCCGATCCAACTGTTGAGCGCGGAGAAGTTGATCGAGTAAGGCGAGGTCCAGAGCTCGCCGCGATTCTCGCGCGACGTCGGCAGGAAGAACTGCCCCGCGCGGAGCTGGATCTGGTCGCGGGTGAAGACGGCCCGCAGGTCGGCATACGCTTCGACGAACCCCGCGGCCGTTCCGCGAGCATCCTCCGGCTCCTGCCGCGCGGCGCCGCTGACGTGCACGTCGAACCAGCGCACCGGCTGCCATGTCACGCCAAGCTGTGCGACCGCGGCCCCTTCGTTCTCATCGCCGCCGGCTGGAAGACGCCCGTTCCCTTCCTCCAGCCAGGACGCCGGCCCGCTGCCGTTGATGCCGCGCAGCGCGACGTAACCGCTGACGTCGAGCGTCTGGCCGTCGACCGTCGCGGAGAACAACAGGAGGGACAGCAGCAGCGTCGCGCACTTCACGCGCCGATTCTGCGCCTGCGCCGTGGGAAAAGAAAACAGTTGGCAGTTGGCGGTTGGTAGTGGAGAGCTGCGCAACCGATCTGCCGCTGCTACCGCGAGCGCGCCAAAGGCGCGCGTACCGCCACCTGCCAACCGCGAGCGCGCGAAGCGCGCGTACTCATCACGGGAGCCGCGGATCGCGCCAGAGGCCGACCGTACGCTTGCCGTAGTCGATCGTCACGAGGAACTTCGAGAGGAGCCGGTTGCCGATGCGGGCGGCGGTGACGTCGTCATAGCGGACGTCGATGGGGCCAAAGTCGGTGCCGGCGACGGCGACGCGTGCGGTGCCCCGGGTGTCTTCGCCCGCTCTCGGGAGGACGAGTGTATCCGGACTGGTCGTGTCGACGATGGCGGGGAAGCGGCGGCCGTCGACGCTCACCATGACGGCGGGCTCCTGCTGGTAGCGGTAGAGTTCCATGTAGGCCGGGAAGATGCCGCGCTTCTGGTAGATGACCATGCCTAGGCGGTAGTCGACCGTCACGGCTTTGTCACCCCAGACGTCGGCGCCGATGACGGCGTCGCCGACCCCCTGCAGCTCGAGCGCGGCGGGGGAGAAGCGGAGCGATTCCCGCTCGCTGATCTGCAGCAGGTGGGGGACATCCGGCGCCAGGTGGCGCGGATCGACGAACGAGCGGGGCGCCGCGGAGGCGAAGAGGTAGCGTCCGGCGCGGTCGTCGATCGTCAGGCTCTCAAAGAATACGAGGTTGTTCTCAATCGTGAAGGCGAGGTTCACCTCATCACCGATCGGCTCCTTCGCCCACGGTAATGCGGAGCGGCATCCGGCGAGCATCAGCAGCGCGACGGCCGTCCTTGCCAAGCGAGATGAAATCGATAACATAGCCACCCTTGCCAGCGCGCCATTCTGCAACATGGACGCCGACGCGCCGTCCACGAAAGGAATCCACAACAATGGCGAACCTGCCTCCATTCAAGAACGAACCACTCACCGACTTTACGCAGCCCGAGCACAAGACGGCCATGGAAGCCGCACTCGCGAAGGTGGGCGCGCAGCTCGGTCAGGAACACCCGCTCGTCATCGGCGGCGAGCGCATCACCGGTCTCCCGACGTTCGAGTCGCTGAATCCCGCGAAAAAAGACCAGGTCGTCGGCACGTTCCAGGAGGGCTCCAAAGAGCATGTGGAGCGTGCCGTCGAAGCCGCATGGACGGCATTCGAGAGCTGGAAGCGCGAGCCCGTGGACGTGCATGCCGGTGTGCTGCTCCGTGCCGCCGATCTGATGCGGCAGCGGAAGCACGAGTTCTCCGCGGTCATGGTCTACGAGGTCGGCAAGACCTGGGCGGAAGCGGACGCCGATACGGCAGAAGCCATCGACTTCCTCGAGTTCTACGCCCGCGAAGCGTATCGCTGGCGCGCTGACGAACAGCCGATCACGAAGATCGACGCCGAGGACAATCATCTCGTTTACATCCCGCTGGGAGTGGGGGCGGTGATTCCGCCGTGGAACTTCCCGCTGGCCATCATGGCCGGCATGACCACGGCCGGCATCGTGACCGGCAACTGCATGGTGCTCAAGCCGTCGAGCGACGCCCCGTGGATCGCCTGGCGCTTCTTCGCGCTGCTCGAGGAGGCGGGGATGCCGCCGGGAGTCGTGAACTTCGTGAGCGGCGGCGGCAGCGAAGTCGGCGAGCCGCTGGTCACACACCCGCGTATCCGCTTCATCTCGTTCACCGGCTCGAAGCAGGTCGGCCTGCACATCAACGAGCAGGCCGCGAAACCGCGCGAAGGTCAGCTCTGGATCAAGCGCGTGGTCGCCGAGATGGGCGGCAAGGACGCGATCATCGTCGACCGCGAGACGTCGAACCTCGACGAGGCGGCGAGCGCCGTCGTGGCCTCGGCCTTCGGGTTCCAGGGGCAGAAGTGCTCCGCCTGTTCGCGCCTCATCGTCGACGAAGCGATCTACGACCAGCTCGTGCCGCTCGTCGTGGAGAAAACGAAGAAGCTGCGCATCGGCGATCCGACGACGCCGGACGCGCAGATCGGCCCCGTCGTCAACGCGAAGGCCATGAAGACCATCTCCTCCTACATCGAGAAGGGTGTGAAGGAGGGAGGGGAGATTCTCGCCGGCGGTAAGGTCGACTCGACGAACGGCTTCTACATCGAGCCGACGGTCATCGGCCCGGTCGGCGAAAAGTCGACCATCGCCCAGGAGGAGATCTTCGGACCGGTCCTGGCGATCATCAAGGCGAAGGACTTCGACGACGCCCTCCGCATCGCGAACGACACGGAGTTCGGCCTGACGGGGGCGGTCTTCTCGGACAACGAGGAGAAGCTGGCCCGCGCGCAGGAGGAGTACTTCGTCGGCAACCTGTACCTGAACCGCAAGTGCACCGGCGCGCTGGTGGGTGTCCACCCGTTCGGCGGCTTCAACATGTCGGGCACCGACTCGAAGGCAGGCGGCCGCGATTACCTCGGGCTCTTCCTGCAGGCGAAGGCTGTTTCCCGGCGGGTGGGCAGCGCCCCGAAAACGGTGAAGGACGCGAAGGGGTTCTGATTGGAGCAGTTGGCGGTTGGCAGTTGGCGGCGGATGAAGCTGCCGGCTGCCGCCGCCCGCACACCCCTCGTAGAGGCGGCAGAGTGCATCCGGCTTTATCCACTGCCAACCGTCAACTGCCAACCGCCAACGATCAAAAACAAGAGCGGTTGAGCTTCCGCCCAACCGCCCAACTGCCAACCGCCCAACTCGTACCTAGTCCAGCTTGAAGTTCACCGTCAGATTGAAGATCGTGTCGACCGGCTGGCCGTTGAGGGTGCCGGGCTTGAACCTCCACTGACGGACGGCGCGTTCGGCTGCTTCGGAGAGGCCCATCGGCAGTCCCTTGACGACTCGGACCTGCTCGACGCGGCCGTGCTTGTTGATGACTGCTTCGACGATTACGAGACCGGCGACGCGCGATTTGCGAGCGACCTCGGTGTACTCGGGATCGACGCGATCGGTTGCGACCGGAGCCTTGACGTCGCCACCCACACGCAGCGGGCCTTTCGGCTTCGTCTCGATGCCCTCGGGAGCGTCGTCGCCGCCGGAACCCGTGCCGCCGGTGCCGGTGCCCTGGCCACCTACGACGCCGCCGACTTTGCCGCCGACCACGCCACCCTGGACGCCGCCGATCTCACCGCCGACGGTTCCGCCGATCTCACCGCCGACGACGCCACCCGCAACACCGCCGACGACACCACCTGCGACACCACCCTGAACGCCGCCCGGGACGCCATTCGCCGCATCGGCGCCGGCCGTCTGACCCGAACCACTATCCGAAGGAACGTCGGGCTGCGGAATCGGGGTTTCGTTCGTCGTCAGGTCGACGATCTTCTCGGGGGTGACCTGCTTGACCTTCGGAACGTCTTTCGGAATCTCGCGCGGCTGCGTGAACGGCTGCGGCTTCACGCGCACCGGCTGCTGCTTGACCGGCTTCGGGGTCGACGGCGCGGACTGGCTCGCTGCCGGGGCAGGAGGCGGCGGCGGAGGCGGAGGCGGCGGAGCCGCACCGCGCGTGATGAACGCCGCGATCGGTTTGTTCTCGGAAGCGACCTTGTGCGTGGTCTGGGTACCGGCGTAAACGACACCGGCGATGAGCGTTCCGTGCAACACCAGCGACACGATCGTGGCCTTCCAGCTACGCTTGTCGCTCTTTTGTCTTTTCGATTCGATGAGGGTCTTCTGCAGGTCCATTTGTGGCTCCTGTCGTCTTATCTGATACCTAGTTATTCGCAAGGATGCTGCCAGTATTTTCGCTCTTTTGATTCAATGATTTAGAATGCGGAAAGAATGTTCGAGCACCAGCTCCTGCGATTACCGATTCTGCTGCTTCTCGGCGGCTGTGCGACGGCCCCGCAGACCATCCCCACGGCCTGGCTGAGCGTGCCGGAAGTGCCGCCCTTACGCTCGGTCCAGCTCGCCGACGACGGGACGGTGAAAACGTCCGATGTGGTGGAGCGTCCGACGGTGATGGGCCCGGTCCGGATCGAAGAGAACCGCCTCGTCACCGGCATGACCCCGCTGACGGAGACGATGCCGTTCGACTCCTACGACGTGTCGCTGTCGCGGCAGGAAGTGGCGTTCTCAGCGAAGCGCAACAGCTTCGACGTCGGCCTGGTGAACCTGGCCGGCGGGACGACCGTCTGGGTCCCGGCCGATCCGGCGGACGAGGTGCAGGTGCGCTGGGCCCCTCGGGGCAACAAGATCAGCTACATCGTGCGGGGTGCGGCCGGCGATCTCGTGCGCACGCTGCACGTCCCGACGTCGGTCCAGCTCACGGTCGACTTTCCGAATGCCCGCGTCCATGCCGTGGGCTGGGAGCCGAAAGCGGAGCGCTACGCCGCCCTCATCTCCAGCCTCGACGCCTCCTACCGGGTGGAGACCGTCAAGTACGGCGGGGAGGACCGCAAGGTCGCGCAGGAGCCGCAGGTGCGCCTCGACGTCGTCACCGAGCTCCTGGCCGGCGGCACGCTCGTCCGCCCGGCCACGCTCAAGTACGACGAGCGCCTCCCGCTCGTGATCTGGCTGACCGACGCCCCCAACCAGTGGGACGACGCCCTGGCCGCCCTGCTGACAAGCACCCGTGTAGCCGCGTTGGTGACGACGAAAGTCCCTGAAGCGATTGATCTACCGTTCGTGGACCAGACCCGCACTTACCTGGTTTTGCCCCAGGGCACCGATGGGACAAATAGCACCGATGGGACCTATGGGACGAATGGAATGCCCGGACGACGGACAACGGAAAACGGACAACGAACCACCATCACCGCCGACCCCCGCCTCCCAGCCGGTCACTACCGCAGCACAAGTAACATCGTGACCGTTCCCCCCGCTGTCGTAAAATCGTTTGCCGCTGGGTTCATTGCAGACCAGATGAAGAGGACTACCCCTACGAATGGCAGCAGCCGCTGAGCAAAAGGACAAGTCGACGGTTCGCGAGTATTACGAAGCGCTGCTGATCGCCGTCATCTTCGTCAACTTCGCCCGCATCTTCGTTTTTCAGGCGTTCAAGATCCCGACGGGATCGATGGAAGACAACCTCAAGGTTGGCGATCACATCATCGTCAACAAGTTCATCTATGGCCCGGAAGGGGACGGGCCGCTGGCGAAGATGATCAAAGCGTTTCCGCTCCGCGACGTGCAGCGGGGGGACATCATCGTCTTCCGCTTTCCGGTGCAGCCCGATACCGACTTCGTGAAGCGGGTGGTCGGCGTGCCGGGCGATACGGTGGAGATCCACGACAAGAAGGTGTTCATCAACGGGAAGGCGCTGGACGAGCCGTACGTCGTCCACGACGACCCGCAGATCTATCCCGACCAGCAGTTCCTCCCCGAGCCTTTCCGGTCGCGCGATCAGTTCGGCCCGTTCAAGGTGGCGGAGGGGCAGTACTTTGCGATGGGGGACAACCGCGACCATTCGCACGATTCCCGTTACTGGGGGACCGTGCCGCGCTCGATGATCAAGGGGCGCGCGTTCATGGTCTACTGGTCGTTCGAATCGACGCCCCCGCCTCCCGGCAGTCCCTTCTCGGAACGCATCAAGGAGCTCGCCGGCGTGGTGCTGAAGTTCTTCACGCACACGCGGTGGCACCGGACGTTCTTCATCGTCGACAGCAAGTACCACTACACACCCGGCGTCAGCTCCTATGGAAACGAGTGATCAGGCGGATGCAGGACGCGTCGAGACCGAAGAGCCGCAGCGGCTCGAGAGTCACGGCCCGGAGGCGGTCGTGGTCGATCGTAGCGATCACTCGATCTCCCGCCGCAGCATCCCCGAAAACGTACTGAAGGTTCTTTACCGGCTTCACCGCAGCGGGTACCGCGCGTACCTGTGCGGCGGGAGCGTGCGCGATCTGCTGATGGAGCGGCAACCGAAGGATTTCGACGTCGCCACGGACGCGCATCCGAACGAGGTCCGCCGTCTCTTCCGCAACAGCCGCATCATCGGCCGCCGCTTCCGCCTGGTCCACATCATCTTCCAGGATCAGATCGTGGAGGTGGCGACGTTCCGGCGCGAGCCGGAGCGCGGCCAGGATCAGGAGAGCGAGGATCTCCTGATCACGGACGACAACACGTTCGGCTCGCCGCTGCAGGACGCCCGGCGCCGCGACTTCACGATCAACGCCCTCTTCTACAACATCGCCGACTTCTCGGTGATCGACTACGTCGGCGGCCTGGACGACATGGCCGCGGCGAAAGTGCGCGTCATCGGCGACCCGGACGTCCGTTTCCGCGAGGACCCGGTGCGGATGATGCGGGCCATCGAGTTCGCCTCCCGTCTCAACTTCGAGATCGAGCGGGCCACGTACGACGCGCTGATTCGCCATCGCGGCGACATCCTCAAGGCCTCCCCGCCCCGCGTCTCGGAAGAGATGCTCGAGCTGCTGCGGCGCGGCTGGTCGCGCGGCGCGATCCACCTCATGGTGGAAGCGGGCCTCCTCGAGCCGCTCCTCCCCGAGATCCATCACGCCATCAGCGGCAACCGGGCCCCGTACTTCTGGAAGATGCTGGAAGTGCTCGACCGTACCGTGCAGGCGGGACGGAAGATCTCCGACGCCGTCCTCCTCTCGGTGCTGATGCTCCCCTGGATCATCGAGGAGCTGGAGAAAGAGGAAGCGCGCCGGAACGCCATGCGCATCGACGAGCCGGAAAGCGTCCCTCGCATGCGCATCAACGAGGTGATCCTCTTCATCCGCGACCTGATCCAGCCGATCTGCGCGCGGATGTCCCTCGCGGCCGGCACCCGCCACCAGATCGAGACGACGCTCGAAAGTCTCTGGCGTCTCCTCGAGCCGCCTACCGACCGCCGCGCGCAATTCAAGGTCGTCCATCGCGAGCCGTTCAACGACGCCCTGGCGTTGCTGGAGCTCTTCGCCCTTTCCTCCGGCAAGTACGTGGATGTATTTCGCCAGTGGCAGCAGTTCGCCACGAAGGTGAAGCGAGGCGCCGAGGAAGCGGGGCCGCCGGTGAAGAAGAGGAGACGGCGGCGGCGGTAACGGATTGAGGATTGAGGATTGAGGATTGAGGAAGCACCGCGGCTTTCCAATCCTCAATCCTCAATCCTCAATCCTCAATTCAGCTCATGCCCATCTACTTCGACCACCACGCCACCACCCCCTGCGATCCGCGCGTCGTCGAGGCGATGCTGCCGTACTTTACGGAAGTCTTCGGGAACGCGGGGTCGTTGACGCACGTCGAGGGGCGCAAGGCTTCGAATGCGCTGGAGAACGCGCGCATCACCATCGCCCGCTTCCTCGGCGTCATGCCGCCGGAGATCGTCTTCACGGCGGGGGCGACGGAGTCGAACAACATCGCCTTGAACCTGGTGAAGCCGGGGGAGCACCTCGTCACCAGCCCGACC
Source organism: Thermoanaerobaculia bacterium (assembly GCA_036399695.1). Classification (GTDB taxonomy): domain Bacteria; phylum Acidobacteriota; class Thermoanaerobaculia; order Gp7-AA8; family Gp7-AA8; genus DASVEE01. Next base: position 8,622 of record DASWMP010000073.1, read on the forward strand.
GAGCACAAGTCCATCCTTGCACCGGCGGAGCGGCTGCGGAAGCTCGGGGCCGAGGTGACGTACGTGCAGCCGGACCGGGACGGCATCGTCAGTCCCGATGCGCTCCGTGCGGCCCTGCAATCGAACACGAAGCTCGTCTCCATCGAGGCGGCCAACGGGGAGATCGGAACGATCCAGCCGCTCGCCGAACTGGCCGCGATCTGTAAAGAGCGGAAGATCTTCTTTCACACCGACGCCACGCAGGCGGCTGGCAAGATCCCGCTCGATCTGACCAATGTCGACCTGGCGTCGTTTTCCGCCCACAAGCTGTACGGGCCGAAAGGGATCGGGGCGCTCTTCGTCCGCCGTGGCGTGCGCGCCGAGCCGGTCATGATCGGCGGCGGGCAGGAACGGAACATCCGCAGCGGCACCGTCAACGTGCCGGGAGCGATCGGGTTCGCCAGAGCGCTCCAGTTGCGTGCCGAGGAGATGCAGGGGGAGGCCGAGCGCCTGACGGTGTTGCGGGAGGCGCTGGCGGCCGGGATCACCTCCGCCGTGGACGGCGTTTCGATCAATGGTCCGCGGGAGGTAAGATTGCCCGGCAACCTGAACGTCAGCTTCGAACGGATCGAGGCCGACTCCCTGATCCTGGCCATGAAAAACTTCTCGCTCTCCTCCGGCTCGGCCTGCAGTTCGGGTGACCGCGGTCCGTCGCACGTGCTGACGGCGATCGGCGTCCCGGAGCCTCTGGCCATCGGCTCGATCCGCATCGGCCTCGGCAAGTCGAGCGAGGCGGAGCATGTCGAGCGCTTCGTCGACGACCTCCGGCGCATGGTGAGAAAACTGCGGGAGATTTCAGCGGCATGAATCTGAGCGACACGGGACGGATCCTGCTGGTCGACCATTCACGCGGTGCGCTGCTGTTCCAGGAGACGATCCTCCGGCGCCGCGACACGGTCATCCTGACGGCGCTGGCCGGCAGCGAAGGCCTGCTGAAGGCGAGAGCCGAACGGCCGCAGCTCATCATGTTCGGCTTCGACCTCTTCGACATGACGGCGCCGGAGTTCTGCCGCGAGATCCGCGAGGACGAGCTGACGAAACGCACGTCGCTGCTGCTCGTCTGCGACCGCGAACATGCTGGCGAAGGCGATCTCTGTCTCTCCGCTGGCTGCAACGACGTCATCTACCGCCCGCTGCAGAGGGCGGAGCTCGACGAAAGGGTGCAGCGGCTCACCAGCATCCCGGTGCGGCGGCAGTTGCGCACGATCACGAAGATCGAGGTGTCGCTCGAAAAGAACGGCCGGTTCATCCTCGGCCGCAGCGTGAACATCTCGGCCAACGGGATGCTGCTCGAGGTCGACCGCGTCCTGCCCCAGGACGGCCCGGTGCGCGTCCACTTCTACTTGCCGGCGGATGCGAAGCCGCTCGTGCTCGACGCCGAGATCCTGCGAGCGGAGTTCTCCGGCGCGATGGCCAAGTACGGCATGCGCTTCCTCAACGCACTCCCTGACGAAAGAGAACGGATCGAGCGGTTCGTCCATCGCATCCGTTCGCGAGAAACCATCTGATGAGCCGGACCCCCGCGGCGATCGACGCCGCCATCGCCATCGCCAGGTCGGAGGACTACCTCCGGGCGCTCACGCTGTTCGTCGACATCTACGGCCAGGAAGATTCGCCGCCGCTGAAGTCGCCGAAGGATGCGAGCGGACTTTCGTACTTTGGGTTGTGCCTGGCCCTCGTGCAGAAGAAGTTCAAGCCGGCCATCGATCTCTGCAAACGGGCCATCGATCTCGAGTTCTACAACGCCGATCATTACGTGAACCTGGCGCGCGTCTACGTCGCCGCCGGCAACCGGAAGAAGGCTGTCGAGACGACGGAGAACGGCCTGAAGCTGATGCCGGAGGACGACGGTCTGCTGGGCATGCGGAAGGAGCTCGGCATCCGCTCCCGGCCCGCGATCCCGTTCCTCGACCGCACGAATCCGTTGAATGTTTCGCTCGGCCAGGCGCGCCACGCGAAGAAAGTCGCGGACGACGAGCAGAAAAAGAAGCGGTAGCGGCGATGCGCGTGCTCGTCATCGGTGGTGGGATCGGCGGGCTGGCTACGACGATTGCGCTCCGGCAGCGGGGGATCGAGACGGTGGTCTGCGAGCGCGCCGGCGCGCTGCGCGAAGTCGGCGCCGGGATCACGCTCTGGTCGAACGCCATCCGTTGTTTACGTGAGCTCGGCGTCGCTGACGACATCATCGCCCTCGGCGCGAAGCTGCACCGGGCCGAGATTCGTACGTCGGCCGGTCGGGTGTTGAGTGCGACGGACGTCGATCCGCTCGCGGCAGTCATCGGCGAGCCGTGCGTGATGCTGCACCGTGCGGAGCTGCTGGCCGCGCTGGCGGCGAAGGTGCCGGATCTGAAGCTCGGCGCCGAGTGCGTGGCCATCGACGACGATGGCGCCCGTTTCGCGGACGGCCATGTCGAGCGCGCGGATGTGATCGTCGGTGCCGACGGGATCCACTCCGTCGTGCGGAAGCAGCTCTTTCCGTCGCTCGTGCCGCGTTACTCCGGCTACACCGGGTGGCGGGGCATCGCCCCGTTCGACGACGTTCATGGCGTGGCGCTGGAGTGGTGGGGACGGGGACGCCGCTTCGGCATCGTGCCGATCGGCGGCGGGCGGGTGTACTGGTTCGCCACGGCGAACCAGCCTGCCGGGGTGCAGCACACGCGGCTCCGCGAGCTGTTCGGCGACTGGCAGGCGCCGGTGCCGGAGATCGTCGCGCGGATGACGTCCGTCCTGCAGAACGACATCTACGATCTGCCTCCGACGCGGACCTGGTTCCGCGGCCGGACGGTGCTGCTCGGGGATGCGATTCACGCCACCACGCCGAACCTCGGGCAAGGGGCGGCGATGGCTATCGAGTCGGCGCTCGCACTTGCGCGTGCGCTCGAGGCGGAGCGTTCCGTGGAGGCAGCGTTTGCGCGCTACACCGAGGAGCGGCAGCGGCGCACCGCCTGGATCACGCGGCAATCGTGGCGCATCGGGCAGGTGGGGCAGGTGGAGAACCGGCTCGGCGTGGCGGTGCGGAACGCGGTGGTCGGGATGACCCCGGCGCGGGTGGGGGAGCGGCAGTTGCTGCGCGCCATGGGCGCCTAGCCGCAATCTCGGAGTGCGGTGGCGAACGCCACCGCTCTGCTACACGTGTAAAAGAGCGGTGGCGTTCGTTCGCCACCGCACTCCGAGATTCGATCGGCTAACCGCGATACAGCCTGGCCAGCTTCTCCGGATCCCGCCCGAGGCGCCAGCCCAGGATCACGCGCCAGTTGATGGCAGACGTGCGGACCAGCCCTTTCTCCAGGAACCGCCGCCCGGACGTGCGCACGCGCATCGGCAGAATGGCGGTCTTGCCGCTCCGTTTCATCCTGACCGCCAGATCGTAGTCCTCCATGATCGGCACGTCCGCAAACCCGCCGACGCGGAGCAGGGTCTCGCGGCGGATGAACTGCGCCTGATCGCCCCAGGGGCAGCCGGTCATCGCTGTCCGGCGGTTGATCATGAAGGCGGCGAAACGGAGCCGCCGCGACTGCTCGATGAACTCGAGCTGGAAGCCGCCGAACTGTGCGCCCGTCGCCAGCGCACGCATCACGGCGATGGCGGCGCCGGGCGGCAAGAGCGTATCGGCGTGCAGGAAGATCAGGTGCTCGTGCGACGCTTCCTGCGCGCCGCGATTGAGCTGACGTGCACGAATTCGCTCGCCGGTGATGACGCGGGCGCGATGCGCTTTCGCGACACTCACGGTGCCGTCCTCGCTGCCGCCGTCCGCCACGAGCACTTCCGCGGCGCCGGCCGCGAAGGCGGCGTCGATGGTCGCGGCGATCCGCGTTTCTTCATTCAGCGCGGGAATGATGACCGACACCGGCAGGGGCACCGCCGGATGGTACGCTCGCCTTGGATGAACTGCTATCTGCTCGTGGGCGGACGCTCGTCCCGCATGGGGCAGTCCAAGACCGCACTCTTCGCCGGACGCGTCATTGCCGCCGCGCGTCCTGCCTTCGATGAAGTCATCGCCGTGCAACGCCATGGCGGCGAAGAGATCGCGCAAGTCCGCACGATCCACGAGGACGAGCACCTCGATGAGGCCGCGGTTTTCGGCGTTGCCCGAGCGCTCCGCGACCTGGGCGGTGCCGGTAAGTGCGTCATCCTGGCGGTCGATTATCCGCGGATCACGACCGACCTGCTGCGGTTTCTGCGCGAGCGCTTCGAGGCAAGCAGGGCCGCGATGCTCGTCCCGGTGTGGAACGGCCATCCGCAGACTCTTTGCGCCGGATACGACGCCTCCCTCCTGCCGCTGGTCGAAAAGCGCCTCGCCGACAGGCGTTACGACCTGAGAGGCTTGATCGCGGAGGCCGCTGCGGAGATGATCGGCGAGCGGCTGCTGCGGGAACGCTTCAGCGGAGAGCCGCTCGTGAACGTCAACACACCCGAAGAGCTCGAGCAGGCGGAGGCGCTGGATGGCTAAGGATTTCTCTCATCTCGACGAGACAGGCGGCATCTCGATGGTGCACGTCGGCGCAAAACGGACGACGTCGCGCGAAGCCGTCGCCTCGGCCACGGTGCGCATGACGCCCGAGACGCTCCGCAAACTGATGGAGCGCGCCCTGCCGAAGGGTGACGTCCTGACGACCGCCAAAGTCGCGGGCGTCCTCGCGGCCAAGCAGACGCCGACCCTCATTCCGCTCGCTCATCCGCTGATGCTCGAGTCCGTCGACATCACCTTCGATCTCGACCCCGACGCCGGCGCCATCGAAGTCCGCTCCATCGTCAAATGCGACGGCAAGACCGGCGTGGAGATGGAAGCCATGACCGCCTGCGCCGTGGCCGCCCTCACGATCTACGACATGTGCAAGAGCGCCGAAAAAGGCATCGTCATCGACGGCCTGCAACTGGTGAGGAAGACGGGCGGCAAGTCGGGGACGTGGGAGAGGTGAGGGCCGCGCGAAGCGTCTCTAGTTTTCGGTTGTTGGTTTTTGGTTTTTGGTGCTGCGCTCCACCACGTTCGTCGCGCAGCGGAGCAACCAACAACCAAAAAGCTTCACACAGCGCCCGCGAACGCGGGCGCTACTGCCCCTGCCTCTGCCACGGCGGCACGTTCGAATTCGGCTTGCGGTCCGGATCGGCGGCGGCTTCGGCCTGCTTCTCGGCGGTGACGAGCTGTTTGCGGATGGAGCCGAGGATGCGCGTATCGGTGGCGATGGCCAGGTCGACGAGCTTCTGGCGATCCTTGAAGCCGTTGAAGGCGATGACGAAGCGGTCGATGCGGAAGGCGACGGCGCGGCCGAGATAGCGGTCTTCGGCGGTGAAGTTGTCCTCGCCGAGGTTCGGGATCGCATCGAGGAGCTTGCCGTTCCGGACGTAGAGGGCGCGGTAGCTTTCGAGGATGCGCGTGGCCGTGGCCTTGTTCGACGCCGGGATGATCACCCCTTCCATGATGTCGCCGCCCATGTTGAAGGAGGCCTGGAAGGAATTGGCGAGGATGACCTGGCCGAAGCCCTGCTCGGCGGAGTAGCGCTCGCTGTTCGGCACGCGCACGTCCGTCGGGAAGAAGTTGAAGACGGCCGGCTTGGCCGGGGCGGCCGGCATGCGCTCGGCGACCGAGGCCGCCAGCCGTTGCAGCGCGGCGCCGTCAGGGCTGCCGCCGGTGATCCGCACGTAGAACGGTCCGCGCCAGAGGTGGACCGAGTGCTTCGCCTGGAACGCCTCGTTCTCGACGTTGGCGATGAACTGCACGTTCGGCTTCTTGCGCATCGAGTACGAGCCGAAGCTCTTCACGAAATCGGGGTAGCGGAAGATCTCCACCGTCGCGAAGCCCTGGTTGTTCACGCCCGCGTACTTGCCGACCGTCAGGTCGAGGGCCTCGTAGCGGGTGAAGTTCCGCGCGTCCGCGCCAAGGAACGAGGGGAGGCGGTCACCCGGGACGACGATCGGGTCTTCTTCCAGCTTCCAGCCGGGGGCTTCCTGCCCGCGGGGGATGAACTGGAGGCTGGGGGAGTCGATGGAGGCGAAGTTCTCCTGGATCCGCGGAGGCGGAGGCGCGGCCACGGGCTTGGTGTCGTTACAGCCGCTGGTGGCGGCGAGTAGCGTCAGCGTCAGGAGCGCGAGAGCGATTCGAGGAACTCGAGCGTCACGCGGACGCCCGCGCCCGTCGACCCACGTCCGTCGCGCGCTGTTTCGGATTCGGCGTACGCCGTGCCTGCGATATCGAGATGAGCCCAGGAGGGACAATCAACAAACTCCTTCAGAAAGACGGCGGCGGTGAGGGCACCTCCCCAGCGGCCGCCCGAGTTCTTCATGTCGGCCCATTCGCTGCGGATGCCTTCTTTGTATTCGTCCCAGAGCGGAAGTCTCCAGACGCGATCACCGACGCGCTCCCCGCAATCAATCAACTTCCGAGCCAGCTCATCGTCATTGGCGAAGAGACCGGCTGCTTCGCTGCCGAGCGCGACCACGCAGGCGCCCGTCAGGGTGGCGAAATCGAGGATGTGGTCGGGCTTCAGGTTCGAGGCGTAATGGAGGGCATCGCCGAGGATCATGCGCCCTTCGGCGTCGGTGTTGACGATCTCGACCGTCTTGCCGTTCATCATCGTGATGATCTCCCCCGGCTTGTAAGCGCTGCCGCTCGGCAGGTTGTCGGTGGAGGCGAAGATGCTCGTGATCTTCACCGGCAGCTCCAGCCGGGCCGCGGCTTCGATGATGCCGATGACGGCGGCGGCGCCGCACATGTCGAACTTCATCTCTTCCATCCGGTCGGCCGGCTTGATGGAGATGCCGCCGGAATCGAAGGTGATGCCCTTGCCGACCAGGGCCACGTGCTTTCTGGCCTCCTGCTTCGGGGTGTACTCCATGACCACGAAGCGGGGCTCTTCGATGGAGCCGCGGTTGACGGCGATGAGGCCGCCCATCTTCATCCGGACGATGTCCTCACGGCCGTAGACGGTGCACTTGATGCCGACTTCTTTAGCCACCTCTTCGGCGCGATTGGCCAGGGCCGTGGGGGTGATGATGTTGGACGGCCCGTTGGCCAGGTCCCGCACGGTGCGGATGGCCGTGGCGATGGCCGTGACTTCGGCCTCGAGGGCGGCGATGCGGGCGTCGTCGAGATCCGGGTGGGCGATGAGCGTGGCGGTGATCGTGGGACGCTTCGGCTCGTCTTTATCGGGCGTGAGGTAGGCGTCGTACTTATAGTCGGCCGCGCCGAGGTAATCGGCGGCGACGCGGGTGGTGCGGGAGGCGTCGAGTTCCGGCAGGAGGTGAGGGAGCAGGACGGCGATGTTCGCGTCGCGCTGCTTCCTGGCGGTGCGGCCGGCGGTGGTGAGCGCCGTGCGCAGGCTGCGGATCGTCAGTTTGCCCGGCTTCCCGAGCCCGATGAGCGTGAGCTTCCGCGGCTCGCCCGAGAGGATGGTGATGGATTCGTCGCCGCGCCCTTCGAACCGTGCCGCCTCGATCGCCTGACGGACCTCCGGCGGAAGCGGGAGGTCACGGTGCTCTTCGGACAGCAGGACGAAGAGATGATCGAGCGAGGAAAGTTGCGGATCGCGGCTGATGTGGACTTGCATGGCGGGGCGGATTGTACTCCGTCGCCGCACGCGCAAGAGGGAAGGACGGCGGGGTGGAAGTTACAGTTCGAAGGGCTCGTGGTGCTCGGGGATATCGCGCCCCGGAGGGCTCGTGGCACTCATGCGCGTCAGCCAGGCGAGGTAGGTTTCGGATGGCATGTAGTTGTAGTCGCGCGCACGATCGAGCGCGCGGCGATGTCCGCGGCCGTCGTAGGGACGTCACGCTCGAAATCGAGACGGTCAAGACCACCTGGCGATCGCATCGAAAAGCTCCAACAGACCGTGTTTCGCGAAAGCTCCCGCACTTCTTCCCGGTTCGTGCCCGGCACCCCCAGCAGAAAGCGTACGTCCTCCGCATCATTCAGGACATTCCCATAGGTCCCATCTCTCTCATCGGTCCCATCGTTTCTCTGCCTACTGCGCCGGCACGTACGTCGGATCCTGGGTCTGCATGTCGATCACCGACCCGTACGCCGCCACCCGCCCGGCCCCTTCCACCACGCGCACTGAAATGCGCGCGTTGTAGACATTGCTGAGGCCCATCTCCGTGAGGGCGCGGAACTGGCGGAACTCGTTGGCGGCCAGCGGAACGCGGACGCTTGGGGAGACGCGGGAATCGGGGAGGATCACGCGGATCTCGACGACGGCCGGCTTGCCCGTCACTTCCGTGATGCCGAGGTTCGTGCGGTAGCGGGAGGAGTCCTCGACCTGGAGGATGTGCAGGATGCGGCCGTCGTCGCCGACGCCGTCTTCGGCCGCCACGGCGGGGATGAACTGGCCGTAGGTACCGTTGGGCGTGAGATTGTAGGTGCGGCCGCTGACGACGAGGTTGCTGTTCTCGGGCGTCGTCACGTGCACGGCGCCGCCGGTCTCCTTCAGGTTGAAGACGCTCTCCAGGGCATTGTCGAGCGTGCGCACTTCGCCCGGCTGGAGCGTGACCTCGGTCGAACGTGGTGCTTCGCCGTTCTGCGGGAAGAACGTCAGCGTGGCGGTCTGGGAGGCGAGGCCGCTATTGAAGATGCGCATGTCGGTGCGCCAGCTCGCCAGCGTGTTGTTGAGGTCCGCGACGCCCGGGAGCACCCAGTGCTTCGCCGTCGCCAGGCCGCCGAGCGGGACGCCGCTGACGAGCAGCGGGTCGTTGGTCTTGTTGTCGACGACCGAGGCGTAGGCGGTGACGCGGCCGTTGCCGCCCGTGACCTGCACTTCGATGCGGCCGTCGGTCAGCTCGAGCTTCTGCTCGGCCAGGAAGGAGTTGAGCTGGCGCTGTTCGTTGCCCTCCAGCTCGACCGGCAGTTGGAGCACCCGCTCGCCGGCGGCGTTGAAGACGTTGACGAGCACGGACGCCGGCTGGCCCGACGCTTCGACCAGGCCGAGGTTGGTGCGGTATGCCTGCGACTGGGCGATCTGCTGGAGGCTGAGGAGCGACGGCAGGGCGCCGTCGGCAGCGCGGCCGATGAAGCCGGCGAACGGCATGGCCGGGATGTACTGGCCGAGCGTCCCGTTCGCCGTCACGTTGTACGTCCGGCTGGAGGCGACGGCGACGCGCGAGAGCGGTTGATTCGGGTTCTGCGCTTCGGCTGGACGGATCTCCAGCAGGCCGTTGGCGCTGTCGCCGAGCGAGCCGAAGCCGTACCAGTTGCGGACGACGTCGTCGAGGGCCACGGTGCCGCCGGCATCGACGTCGATGGTCGTCTGCTTGACCTGCGAGCCGCCCGCGGGGGTGAACGTCAGGAGGTAGCGCATCCGGCTGGGCAGCGCGTTGGTGATGCGGACGTCCGACTGCCAGTGCGAGTTGGCGCCGTCGAGGTGACCGACCGAGGGGATGATCAGCGCGTTCTCCGGCGGAGCGCCCTTCGTGAGGACGGGGCGCACCGGCGTGACGAGGTTGATCGAGACGGTAGAGCTGCGCGGCGGCCCGTCATTCGTCGAGTAGCGGCCGCCGCTGGCCGTGGTCGTGGAGATCAGGACCGTGCCGCTGAACGTGCCGTTGGTCAGCCCCTTCGGATCGGCCGAGACTTCGAGCGTGACGCCTTCCGGCGGCAGCGTGCCGCTGGCCGGTGAGACGCTGAGCCAGGGGCGGTCGACGCTGGCCTGGTAGAGCAGCGTCACGCCCGGCTCGCCGGGGACGAAGAGCTGCTGCACGACGATGCGGTCGCTGCCGACCGGGGCGCTCGCGCCGGGGTTCTGCTGGCTGCGGACGATCGGGACGATGACGACGCGCACCGTGACCGAATCCGGGCCGGCGATGCCGCGGCAGGCGGAGAAGGCCCGCACGCGGTAGTAGAAGCCTTTCGCGGCGTCGGTGACGACGTGGGTGAACGTCTTCGACGGATTGCCCTGGATCGTGAAGGTGGTGGCGTTGGTGAACTCGGCGTCGTCGGCTTCGTCCAGCTCGTAGCGGACGGCGTTCGCCACCTCGTCCCATTCGACCGCGTAGGTCTGGCCGGAGGTGGCCTGACCGACGACGCGCGGGATCACGGTAACGGCTTCGCCGCAGACGTTGAACGAGACGGCCGCGGAAGGAACGGCGGGGCAGTTCGGGAAGAGGGCGGAGACGAACCAGGTCGCCGCGCCATCCGGCAGCAGCTCCTCGGTGTGCGTCTCGGTGGTGGTGCGGTCGACGACCTGCGAGCCGGCGCTGAAGACCTGCAGGCGGTAGCTCGTGGCGCCGCCGACGGCGCTCCAGGAGAACGTCACCGGGGAGTCGTGCGTGCCGCCGGCGGGGCTGAGCGGCGTGGGGGCGACGTTGCAGTGCGCGCCGGCCGTGAACGTCGCGCAGGAGCTGCTGACCGCCGGGCAGGTGCCGTTCGTCGCTTCGACGCGCCACTCGTACGTTGCGCCGCTTTCGAGATTCTCGTAGCCGACGGACGTCAGGTTCGTCGAAGCAAACGGTGTCGCACAGCCGCTGCCCGCCGGGCCGAAGAAGACGTTGTACGTGGCGCCGGCGCCGGAGTGCGACCAGGCGAGCTGGCCGGAGGCCGGGACGTTCGTGGCGTCGAGCGACGGCAGGACGATCATCGGGCCTTCCGTCGGGCAGGGGATGGTCTCGATCATCGTCGTGAAGGTCGCGCTGTCGTTGCCGCCGTTCGGGTCGACGGAGGTGGTCGTGGCGGTCGCGGTGAGGCTGATGCTGCTGCCGGCGCCGGCGACGTACTGCGCCGTGACGAGCTTCGTGCCGCCGGCCGGGATCGTGCCGAGCGCACAGGGGAAGGCGGTGGTGCAGTCGCCGGCCGTGGAGACGAACGTGGCGTTCGCCGGTACCGGCGCCGCGAGCGTGACGCCGAGCGCATCGCCGGGGCCGGCGTTGCTGACGGAGATGCTGTACGTGAGCGTGTCCCCTTCCGCGGCCGCGGCCGCGGAAGGGCCGGTCATCGTCACGGCGAGGTCGGCTTTCTGCGTGACCGTCGTCGTGGCCGTGGCGCTGTTGTTCGCCATGTTCGGATCGGCGGTCGGCGAGGTCACGGTGGCGGTATTGCTGATGACGGTGCCGGTGGCCGCGGAGGGCGGCACGAGGTACTTGGCGCTGATCGTCTTCGACTGTCCGGCGCCGAGGCTGGCGATGGTGCAGGGGAAGGCGGTGGTGCAGTCGCCGCTGTTGAGCACGAACGTGGTGCCGGCCGGCGTCGGGTCATTGACGGTCACGCTGGCCGCCGTGTCCGGACCGTGGTTCGTGATCGTCAGCGTGTAGATGAGGTGCTGGCCGGAGTGGATGGTGGACGGCGCGAGCTTGGCGATCGCAACGTCGGCGTTCGGCACCGTCACGGTGGTGTTTGCGGTGCTGCTGTTGTTCGTGGTGTCGCCGTCGGGCGTCGTGGCCGAGACGCTGGCCGTGTTGATGATGACCGTACCGGCGGCCACCGCCGGCGAGACGGCGAACTTCGCCGTGATGCTCTTGGACTGGCCGGGCGTGAGCGTGCCCAGGGCGCAGGGGAAGGCGGTGGTGCAGTCGCCGCTGTTGGTGACGAACGTCAGGTCGGCCGGCAGGGAGTCGTCCACGGTGACGCCGGTGGCCGTGTCCGGACCGTGATTCGACACCAGGATCGTGTAGAGCAGGTGCTGGCCGGCCTGCACGGTCGACGGCGCGAGCTTCGTGATCGAGAGGTTCGCGTTCGTGACGGTGGTCGTCGAGCTGTCGCTGTCGTTCGAGCTGTCGGAGTCGACGCTCGAGCTCGTGACGGTGGCGCTGGTCGTGAAGACCGTGCCGGCCGGCGTGCCCGTGGGGATGAGGTACTGCGCGACGATGGTGCGCGTCTGGCCGCTCGGAATCGCGCCGAGGTTGCAGGGGAAGGCGCTGGTGCAGTGGCCGCTGTTGCCGGCGAACGTCAGGCCCGCCGCGGGCGAGGCGTTCACGACGACGTTGGAAGCCGTGTCCGGGCCGTGGTTCGTCACCATGAACGAGTAGGTCACGTGCTGGCCCGGCAGCTCCGTGGCCGGCGCGAAGGACTCGAGGCCGAGGTTCGCCGTGGTCGTGACGGCGGCGGCGAGACGGAGCGCGCCCGGTACGTAAGCGGCGGTGAACGTGCCGTCGGGCGGGAACGCCGGCAGCGTCTTCGTCGCGAAGTCGCTGGTGCGCGTGCCGCTGAACAGGAGGACGTCGTAGACGTCGCCGTTGCCCGGGATGTACGGGCCGGGCAGGTTCACCGCGAGCGTGCCGCCGAGGAGCAGGTCGTCGTCGACGTGGAAAACGTCGAACGTGCCGGCGGCGTTGCCGCCCACCTTCAGCGTCATCGTGCCGGTGCTGCCCTGCGCGTAGGAGCCGGTGAGGTGGATCGTGGCCGTGCTGGCCGCATCGCCCGGGGCCACGTTCGCGCCGTTGTTGCTGACCGAACCGGTGATCGTGCCGAAGCCGGTGAGCGTACCGCCGGTGAGATTGAGCGGGGCCACGGCGGCGATGCTGCCGCCGCGAAGGTTCGTGCTGCCGCCGGTCTGCGTGAAGCCGCCGAGCGAGAGCGTGCCGGCGTCGGCGTTCACGATGCCGGAGTTGGTGAATGTGACGTTCACGTTGGCTGTGGCGCCGGCTGTTTTCTTGAACGTACCGCTGTTCACGATCGAGCCGCTCGTGGCGGTCTGGATGGCCGGCGCGGACTGCAGGTCGAACGTGTTCGTGTTGCGAAGCACGGCCGCGTTTTCGACGCTCAGCGTGCCGTCGCCTAGGTAGCGCAGCGTGCCGTCGTTCGTGAGACCGCGGCCGTCGAGCGTGTGCAGGTTCGTGTCCGTGACGTCGAATGTGGCGCCGGCGCCGATCGTGGCCGTCGTCGCCGCGGAGCCGCGGAACGTGCCGCCGCTCCAGCGTCCGCCGCCCGTGATGTCGAGGTTGGCCGGGCCGTCGATCGTCCCGCCGTTCTGCAACTCGAGCTGGGCCACCGAGAGCGGCGCGCCGAGCTGCAGCGTGCCGGTGCCATTGACGCGCAGGATGCCGCTGCCAGTCACCGGGCCGCCGTTGTAGACGAACGTACCGCCGAAGAAGTCGATCGTCGCCAGCGGATCGCTCCAGTCGATCGTGCCGCTGCTGCTGCCGCCGCCCGCGAGGATGAGGTTACGGTTCGCGACCTGCGAGCTGAGCGTGCCGGAGGCGCTGTTCGTCACCGGGACGTCGAGGCGGCTGCCGGTGTTCATCGTGCCGCCGACTTTGCGCAGCAGGCCGTCGTTGACGATCGTGCCCGAGCCCCCCTGCGCGATGGCGCCGTCGCCGTTGAGGTTGAGCGTGCCGGTGTTGACGATCGTGCTGCCGGTGAGCGTCAGGGTCGCGGTGGGGTTGAGGTTGAACGAGCCCTTGTTGCGCAGCGTGCGTCCGGTCAGGAAGCGGACGTCGGCCGAGGAGGCGTCGAGCAGCGCACCGGTCTCGACGATCGTCTCGCCGCTGCCGGCCATCGTGCCGCCGGTCCACGTCAGCGTCTCCGTCACCGTCAGGTTGGCCGTGCCGCCGAGCGTGCCGGTGTGCAGGTAGACGTGGGGGATGGTCAGCGGGGTCGAGAAGCTCGCGGTCCCGCCGTCGATGAAGAAGAGCGACGACGCGCCCGCCATCGTCACCGTCGTGCCGGCGCCGAGCGTGTAGGTGCCGCCGGTGAGGCGGAGCTTCGTGGAGTTGCCCGTGAGATCGAACCCGACGCTCGTGCCGCTGCTCGTGCCCCCCGCGGCCAGTTCCAGGTAGCCGGTGGCGACCTGCACGCGGCCGTTGCCGGAGTTGTTGACCGGCACGTCGATCGTGAAGATGCCGCCGGCACCGATGCGGATGATCTCGTCGAAATTGTCGATCCGGTGCGTGGTGCCGCCGCCCGTGTCGATCGAGCTGTCCACCGAGAGCATGAGGTTGTCGTTGTTCTCGATGCGGGAGGCGTCGTTCACCTGCAGCCGGTGCACGGTGGCGGTGTAGTAGAGGTCCTTGTTGTTGACGAGCTGGCGGCTGCCCGTGAGGACCATCGGCGCATCCGCGCCGGTGACGTTGAGCTCCCGGTTGTTCACCGTGCGGGCGCTGCCGTTCTGGGTGCCGCCGTTCCAGTAGAAGGCGCCGTCGTTCGTCAGGTCGGCCGTGCCGCCGAGCGCGCCGCCGCTCTGGACGAACGTGTTGGCCGCCGGGATCGTGACGGGGGTGTTGACCAGCAGCGTGCCGCCGCTGAGGGCGAGCGGACCGGTGCCGGCGATGGTGAAGCCGCCGGTGAGCGTGTGCGTGCCGCCGCTGAACTGGATGACGTCGGCGGAGCTGTCGGCATTGAAGGTGGCGTTGTTGTGCGTGCCGCCGCCGGCGAGGCGGAGGTAGCCTTCGAACGTGCGGATCGCGCCGCCGTCGCTGTTGACGGCGGGATAGAGATCGGCGCCGCCGGCGCTCGTGACGGCGATACCGCGCGGGGGGACCCGGGCGATGAAGCCGGTATCGAGCTTGACGATCTCGCCCTTGTTCGTGATCCTGCCGCTGCCGTCGGAGTTGACCGGCTCGTCGTACTCGAGCTCCAGCTTGCCGTTGACGTCGATCAGCAGCTCGGCGTTGCTCTCCAGCCGCAGCGTGTTGACGGCGGAGTACTTCATCGTCCCCTGCGTCACGAGCTGGCGGCCGCTCAGCACCATCGGGCCGGAGAGGCCCGTCACGTCCGACGAGCCGCGTGCCGTGATGGCGCCGCCGCTGCCGTCGATCGAGCCCCCCTGCCATTCGAAGACGGAGGAGAGATTCAACGCCCCGCTGCCGGTCAGCCGGCCGCCGCTGATGCGGAACCGGTTCACGGTGGTGGTGATGTTGCTGGAGAGGGAAACGATGCCGCTGGATATTTTCGCGTAGCCGGCGCCGCCGAAGCTGGCGCCGTTGAGCGTGTGCGTCCCGCCGGCGAACGAGATGTTCGATCCGGCGTTGGTGGAGGTGAAGACGCCCGTGTGCGCGCCGCCGCCGGCCAGCTCGATGCTGCCGTTGTTGGCGACGACGGCACCCTCGTTGAAGACCTGGGCCTCGATGCGGAAGATGCTGAAGAAGCTGACGGGCGTGCGCAGCTCGCAGGAGCAGGCGGAGGAGATCTTCACGTCACCCGTGTTGTCGGAGCTGGTCCAGATGCCGCCGTGCTGCGCCTCGACGTAGCCGCCCGTGACGATGACCTTGGCGCTGCCGGAGAGGTCGAGCAGGCCGTTGTTCTTGTAGACGAGGGCGCCGCCGGCCACGTTGATGGTCTGGCCGTTCAGGGTGGCGTTGCCGCCCCCTTCGATGTAACCGTTGGCGGCGGCGTTGACGAATGTCGTGCCGCTGCCGGACAACGTGCCGTTCGCCCAGCGCAGCTCGGAAGTGGACATGAAGTTGAGGGTGCCGTCGTTCTTCAGCGCGCCGCCGCTCAGTTTGAGCTTCCCGCCGCTGTTGACCGTGGAGGAGCCGGTGAGGGTGAGCGAGCCGCCCGGGACGACGTTGATCGTCCCGCCGAGGATCGTCAGCGTGACGTTGTTCGGAATGGGGGTGCTGATCGTGACGGTGCCGAGACCGGCGATGGTGACGACGTCACCGCCGCTCTGGCCGGGCACCAGGAGCGTGGGGAGCCCGTTCTCCAGCCAGATGGTGTTGTCGTTCCAGTCGACGGTGCCACCGAGTTGCGCGAGAGAGGTGAGCGTGAAGTTCCCGGCCATGGAGGCCGTGGCCACAAAGGTAACGACAACCGCTATGAGCGCGGCTCTGCACACGTTTCGAATCATTCGAAGCTCTCTCTCCCGAGGGGGTAAGACTGGGGTTATTTGACCGGCCGTGATTTTACCCGGGGTGGAGGATGTGGACCAAAGATTATTGGCGGTTGTTCACCCTGCTGTCGGGGTTGCGGTGGCGAACGCCACC
>DASWMP010000074.1:0-2726 GCA_036399695.1 Thermoanaerobaculia bacterium
CGTTCGGTGCGACAACCACGGCATCGCGCAGCAACCAGCGCCGCCGGCCGTGCCGGCCCCTCGTCGTCCCCCAGTCCTATGGACTAGCATGCAACCAGTGCAGGAGATACCGCTTTTCAATCGGGAGTTGAGTTGGCTGGAGTTCAACCGGCGGGTGCTGGCGGAGGCGCAGGAGACGTCCGTACCGTTGCTCGAGCGGGTGAAGTTCCTCGGCATCACGTCCAACAACCTCGACGAGTTCCTGATGGTGCGTGTTGGGGCGTTGCGGGAGCTCATCGCGACCGGATTGCCGGACCGCTCGCCCGATGGCTTGACGCCGAAACAGCAGCTCAAGGCCATCCGGGAGAAGGTCAAGGCGCTGCTGACCGAGATGTACGCCACGCTCGAAGGGCTGCGGCCCGAGCTGCGGAAAGCGGGGATTCTCATCGAGCACTTTGGCGCGCTGGCGAAGAAGGAGCAGAGCGCGCTGCGTGACTACTTCGAGACCAACGTCGCGCCGGTACTGACGCCGCTGGCCGTCGATCCGGGGCATCCCTTCCCCTTCCTGACCAGCGGCGCGCTCAACGTCGGGGCCACGCTGGAAGGGCCGAGTGGCGAGCGGCATGTCGTTTTTGTGACCATCCCGCGCATCCTGCCGCGGCTCCTGCCGGTTCCGGAATCGCCGTCGCGCTTCCTGCCCATCGAATCGCTCGTGGCGGCGCACCTGGACCGCTTCTTCCCCGGGTTGATCGTCCGCACCGTTGCGGCGTTCCGCGTCGTGCGCAATGCCGACATCCTGCTGCCGGAGGACGACGTCCAGGACCTCCTCAAATCGGTCGAGACCGAAGTGCGGCTGCGCGAGCGGAAGGAGATCGTCTGGCTGGACGTCGCGGCCGGGGCGGACGAGGGAATCGTCAACCTGCTGACCGAGGAGACGCGCGCCACGCGGGACGACATCTTCTTCGCGCCGGGGCCGCTGAAGCTCGGCGACCTGATGGATATCTACGGCCGGGTCGGCAAGTCGTCGCTGAAAGAAGAGCCGTTCAATCCGCGTATCCCGTCGCAGCTCGCCACGAGCGAGGACATCTTCTCGATCATCCGTAAAGGGGACATCCTGCTGCACCGGCCGTACGACTCGTTCACGACGGTCATCGAGTTCCTGCAGATGGCGGCGGAGGATCCGGACGTCGTGGCCATCAAGCAGACGCTCTATCGCACCGAGACCGGCTCGCTGGTCGTCGAAGCGCTGGCGCGCGCGGCGCAGCGGGGCAAGCAGGTGACGGCCGTCGTCGAGCTGCAGGCGCGCTTCGACGAGCGTCGCAACATCGTCTGGGCACGTCAGCTCGAGGAAGCGGGCGTGCAGGTCGTTTACGGGATGGTGGGGATGAAGACGCATTCGAAGGTCTGCCTCGTCATCCGCCGCGAAGGGGACGTGCTGCGCCGCTACGTGCATCTCTCCACCGGCAACTACAACGCCGGGACGGCCAAGCTGTACACGGACCTCGACCTGCTGACGACGAACGACCAGATCAGCGAAGACGCCGCGCAGTTCATGAACCTGCTGTCGGGTTACAGCCTGGCCACGGTGCAGGACATCTTCGAGCGTCATACGCAATGGCCGTGGCGCGCGCTCGTGGTGGCGCCGATGGATTACCACGACTGGACGCTGCGGATGATCGACCGGGAAGCGCGTCACGCCCGGGAAGGCCGCCCGGCGCAGATCATCGCCAAGATGAATTCGCTCGTGGAGCCGCGGGTGATCGAGGCGCTCTACAAGGCCAGCCGCGCGGGGGTGAAGATCGACCTGATCATCCGCGGGATCTGCTGCCTCGTGCCGGGGCTGCCGGACATGAGCCAGAACATCCGGGTGGTGTCGATCGTCGACCGTTTTCTCGAGCACACGCGCGCCTTCCTCTTCCGCAACGGCGGTGAGACGGAGGTGTGGCTGTCGAGCGGCGACTGGATGCCGCGCAATTTCTTCCGCCGGCTGGAGCTGACGTTTCCGCTGCTCGCTCCCGCGCTCCGCGACCGCGTGGAGCAGCAGATCCTGGCGACCTGCCTGGCCGACAATGTGAAGGCGTGGAAGCTGCAACCGGACGGTACGTACCGCCGCCGGACGCCGCGCGAGCCGCGCGTACGCAGTCAGGAGCGGTTCATCGAGATCGCCCGGTCCGAAGCGGTGCGCGTCGGACCGTACGACGAGACGATTCGCCGTGCGGCGTCGTCGCGCAGAAAAGCGAAGCGTCCACGCAAAAAGGAGAAGTCGAAATCGTGACCACCGTCCCCTCGGAGTTCGCAGTGTTCGTCCGCGACGCCGGCGTCCGCGCCTTCGATCGCCTGGCCAGCCAGTCGAAAGAACTGGAAGCGGCCCTCCGCCCGATCGCCAAGAGCTGGAGCCGCCTCACCAGCCAGCAGAAGGACGCGCTCTTCGACCAGCTCGTCGCCCTGGCCCAACTCGCCGAGATGCCCGCCCCCGAGCCCGCCCCGAAACGGGTGCCGAAGAAACGCTACGCGCCGGAAGAAGTCGAGCTCCCGAAGAAGCCGAAGAAGAAGACCACGGCCAGGAAGGCAGCGCCCCGCAAGAAAAAGGCGGAGTAGCGCGGCCGCGAGTCTCGGAGGTGGTTCTGCCGTCGATGAACCGGCGCCTGCGGGCGCGGACAGACAGGAGTGTCTGTCCCACATTCAGATTCCGCCGAATATCGGGCACCCGCGGGCACGCTGGCATTCAATGTGGGACAGACACTCTT
>DASWMP010000075.1:0-22733 GCA_036399695.1 Thermoanaerobaculia bacterium
TGTCCCACATTCAGATCCGCCGAATATCGGGCACCCGCGGGCACGCTGGCATTCAATGTGGGACAGACACTCTTGTCTGTCTGCGCCCGCAGGCGCCGGGTTCTAATCAGGCCATCAGAGTGTGTGCGCTCCGTTTTGAGACACCCTCCTATCGCCACGGCACCCTAGATTAGCCCGTGCTGTTGTAACGTTCCCTTCATGAAGCGCATCGCCGCCCTGCTCCTCATCCTCACCGCCGCCTGCGGCGGCGAAACCCCGCAGCAGACCGCCACGACCACCGCAACCCAACCCACCACCACCCAGCCCGCCGCCCCACCCCCGCCCACCATCGCCGAGGCGCAGACACTGCTGGCGAGCGCGCCGGAGTTCGGCGAGTACGAGTTCACCAACGCCGCCTTCTCCCTCCCCATGACCCGGGCGGCCATGACGCCCGACGCCCGCAAAGCCGCCGACGCCCTGAAGAAAGCGGGCTGGCTCTCCTTCGACAGCGACGGCAACGTCCTCCTGAGCGACAAAGCGAGAAACGACCGCCGCTTCGTCGTCCGCCAGAACGGCTTCACCGACATCGTCCCTCTGGCGAAGAAGGAGCTGGTCGCCGTAGAAAGCAGCGGCCCCGATCCCGAAGGGGCCCGCGTCACCTTCACCTGGAAGTGGATCCCGAACGAGCTCGGCGAGCTCGTCGCCAAAGAACGTTTCGCCCAGCCGCAGCGCGCCACCGCCACCCTCATTCCGAGCGGAACGGGCTGGGCCGTGTTACGGATCGTCAACGGCTGAGGCGGTTCGTCCCTTCCGCTGACGCCTTCGTCACGTTGAATTGCCGTTTGGACACATTCCGGTAGTTCCATAACTGCCGCAGACCTACCCTGCCGGACACGGCCAGTTCCCGCTAAGCCGCTTCGTCCAAAAACATCGGGGAGGGGAACTCCTCGGTCACTGCCGGAGGTCTGTCTTCATGATTCGCCGAAGCCCATTTACGCTGCTCGTACTTCTGACGCTCGTCGTCCTCGCCGCCCGAGTCAGGGCCGACTTTCCGACGCCCTCGGTGCCTCCGGCACCGTTTTACGGCCGCACGATCACGCTGGCGCCCGGCGAGCAGTTCGCCCTGTCGGACGCGCTGAGCGCCAGCTCCTCCACGTGCGACCGCACCGGGACCACGTACACCCTCCTCGTCACCAACGGCAATCAGGACGGCAGCGGGAAGATCGCCACCGGCAGGGTCGGCGTGAACGGCGAGGACTACTGCGGCACGCAACTCGACGCCGGCCAGGCCACCGTCTCGGTCGACGTCCCCATGCGCACGGTCAACACCGTGGACATGGACGTGCGGGCGCCCGCGACGAGCGCCGCGGTCGTGAAGGTCGAGATCTGGCGCCATCCGGTGCTCCCGCTGCTACCGCCGTCGACGCTCAGCGTCCCGGCAAATACGACGAAATCCGCCGAGTACGGCGTCGACGGCACGGAGGGCACGTCGGCGATCCTGAAAGTCACCCGCAACGGCGCCCTCACCGCTGCCGACGACGTCACCTTCAGCATCGACGGAACCAACGTGGTCACGAAAGCCGACTTCACCAACACCTCCCAGACCATCACCAAGACCGTGAACCTCGGCATGGGCAGCTCGATGACGGTCACGGGCAAGGCCGGCACCACGGCGGCAAGCCTGAACTTCCAGATCGACCAGCTCGGCGATACGAGCAATCCTGTAATCGAGCTCGGCTCCCCGCATTGGGTGACCTCTACCTCCCCCTACACCATCACCGGCTCGGTCGGGGATCAGACCGGCTTCACCGCCCTGCTGATGAACGGGACGAAGATCCCGATCGCGGCGGACGGCACCTTCAGCGCCAGCGCCACGCTCAAGAAGGGCTGGAACAACCTCGAGTTCGTCGTCTATGACTGTGCAGGCAACGCGGCCAGCGCCAGCCACACGATCGCGTACGACACCGACGCCCCCGTCGCGACCGTGACCTCGCACGCGCCGAACGCCTTCGTGAAGACGACGACGCTGACGGTGAAAGGCACCGCCGTCGACGACGGCCCCACACCTCCGACGATCAAGGTCAACGGCATCACCGCCACCAAGACGTTCGGCGGCACCTGGACGGCAGCCAACGTCCCGATTCCCTCCGGCGACGGCCCGAAGACGCTGACCATCGTCGCCACCGACACGGCCCAGCACTCGAGCACGACTACGCTGCAGGTGGTACTCGACGCCACGCCGCCGGTCATCACGGGCTCGGTGACGCCTGCGCCGTCGCTCAACGGCTGGAGGCCGGCCGGCACTCGCGTCACCTTCGACTGCACGGACGCGGGCAGCGGCATCGCAACCTGCAGTGAGCCGGTCACGCGCACGGCAAGTGGCGCGCAGAGCGTCGCCGGCACCGCGACCGACAAAGCCGGGAACCAGGCCACCACGTCGATAGCGGTACAGATCGATGCCGACGCTCCGCTGCTCACGATCACCACGCATCCGGCGGCCGTCAATCAGGCGGCGCTGACGTTGACGGGCACGGTTTCGGACGCTCATTCGGGGCTGCTGAGCGTCACCTGCGGCAGCACTGCCGCGTCGCTCACCGGAAACGCGTTCACCTGCAGCACGACGCTATTGCCCGGTAACAACGAGATCCTCGTGACCGCCGTCGACCACACCGGCAACGAGCAGCGCGCCACGGCGGCCGTGAAGCTCGACGACCGCGCACCGCTCCTCACCATCGACGACCCGGAGACCGGCGCTGTCGTCAACGGCAGCCAGATCGTCATCAAAGGAACCGTCTCCGACAACGACGAGGTAGCCACCGTCCGCGTCAACGGCACCAGCGTCGCGTTCGACGATGGTGCATTCAGCACTCAATTGACGCTCGTCCCCGGCAACAACAGCATCACCGCCGAAGCCACCGATCGCGGCGGCAACGTCACGGCGCGCAGCATCACGGTGACCCGCTTCATCGTTCCCACCGTTTCCATCACGTCGCCGGCCGATCTTGCCGTGCTGCGCGACACCACGGCCACCATCACCGGCACCGTTAGCGATCCTGCCGCCAGCGTCACGGTCAACGGCGTCACCGCCTCGACGGCCAACGGCAACTTCACCGCCGCCGGCATTCCGTTGCAGCAAGGCCGCACCGTCATCACGGCGAACGCCGTCACCCCGTCGGGCGGCACGGCCACGACGAGCATCAACATCTACCGCGACTCCATTCCGCCGCGCCTGGAAGTCTATTCACCCGCGGATGGCACCACCGTCCATGCATCCCCGGTCTCGATCTCCGGCATGGTCGACGACATCGTCGTCGGCACCATCAACTCGCAGCAGATGCGCGTGAAGGTCAACGGTATCGATGCCGAGGTGTCGAACCGCGCGTTCCTGATGCGCAACGTGGCGCTCTCGCCCGGACTCAACACCTTCAGCATCACGGCGACCGACGAAGGAGGAAACTCCACCGTCGTCGCATACAACCTCACGTACGTCCCGGCACCGCCTCAGCCGCATCTCGAGATCGTCTCGGGCAACGGGCAATCGGGCAGGATCGGCACGGCACTGGCCGCGCCCCTGGTCGCGCGGGCCGTCGCTCCCGACGGCTCCCCGATCGCGGGTGCGCTGCTCACGTTCGGGATCGACAACAACGACGGAACCGTCAGCGACGGCGTGACCACTGCCGGCAAGGTGACGGTCCCGACCGACGCCCAGGGCCGCGCGCAGGTGCAGTGGATCCTCGGCAACCGTGCCGGCGCGGGCAATCACCGCGTGCAGGTGCGCGCCACCGGCTACGCGGCTCCGGTCGAGGCGACGGCCGCCGCGACCACCGGCGATCCGAAGCTCATCGTCGTCGACAGCGGCAACAACCAGTTCGGCGTCGCCAGCGACGCCCTTCCGCGTCCGCTCATCGCCATCGTCGTCGACGCCGGCAACAACCGCCTGGCCAACGTGCCGGTGACGTTCACCGTCGCGCAGGGCGGCGGCAACTTCGACGGCCAGCCGTCCATCGTGGCGGTCACGGACTCCGACGGCCGAGCCATCGTCCGTCCCACGCTCGGACCCGAGCCCGGTGAAGACAACAACGTCTTCTCCGCGACGGTGACGGCCGTGAACGCCGCCTCGACGTTCGTCGCCTCCGGCCGCGCCGCCGGTCCGCCGGCGTCCACGCGGATCACCGGCGTGGTCCTCGACAACACCAGCATCGCGCTCGCCGGCGTCTCGGTCCGCATTGACGGAACGCAACTCTACACACAGACTGATGCCAACGGCCAGTTCACTATCACCGGAGCACCGGTCGGCTACGTCAAGCTGTTCATCGACGGCAGCACCGCGCAGCGCCCCGGCACCTGGCCGACGCTCGAGTACGCGCTCTACACGTTGCCGGGCGTCGAGAACAGCGTCGGCATGCCCATCTACCTGGTGCAGCTCGACACCGCGCGCGGCCTCTTCGTCGACGACACCACCGGCGGCACGCTCACGCTGCCGGAGCTGCCTGGCTTCGCCCTCGAGGTGAAGCCCGGCTCCGCGACTTTCCCCGGCGGCGGCCGCACCGGCACCGTCTCGGCGACGCTCGTCCACGCCGACCGCATCCCCATGGCGCCCGGCTTCGGACAGCAGCCGAAGTTCATCGTCACGATTCAGCCTCCCGGTACGCACTTCGATCCGCCGGCCCGTCTGACGCTCCCGAACACAGACGGCCTCACGCCCGGCGCCTCCACCGAGATGTACTCCTTCGACCACGACCTGGGCCAGTTCGTCACCATCGGCTCCGCAACCGTCAGCCCCGACGGCAGTGTCATCAAGTCCGATCCGGGCGTCGGCATCATCAAGGGCGGCTGGCACGGCGGCGGCGATCCGGTTCCGGGCGGCGGAGGCTCGGATTGCGAAGAATGCAGCATGGCCGTCGGCGAATCCTGCGGTCCCGACCCCGCGATGGAGGGAGGCGCCTGCGAGGACGACAACATCCCGGCGACAATCGACCTCTGCCTCAACGGCCAGCCGAAACACATCGTGCCGACACTGCAGGTCGAGGTCACGTCAGAGAGCAACTTCATCATCACCGCGGAGCCTCGCATGCCAAAGATGACGGCTCGCGTACGCGTGTACCTCGAAGGGCGTGAAGTAGACGCTTCGCAGTACCAGTTCGAGTGGGATATCACCATCAAATACGAACCGGAATTGGCGCGTGTTCCGAGGCAGCATGTCGTCCACACCTACGCTATGCCTCATAGCTTCGACTACGACCTGCGCGAGCTCTGGCGCGGCGGCACGCTGGAATTCAAGGCCTTCCTGATGCGGCGCAGCGGCGCCCAGACGGTCCGGACGACCTCGGCACAATGGCCTAGGAAGGGAGCCCAGCCGGTCGTCATCCGCGGGGCCAACCCGACACGCGACACGGTCTTCGCGCAAGTCGAGTCGGAGGCTACGCCGTTCGTCGAAACGTACAAACTGATTCTCTGCGAAGAGACCCGTGAGTTCGGCGTCAGGCAGTTCGACGATGATCCCGGCCTTCCGGTCCTCGGCGACGATGATAACCGCGTTACGTGGGGCGTCGGAATGGCTCAGTTGACCGCCACCGGCAACGAGCGACCCATCGCCCGCGATCTCTACTGGCACTGGGCACGGAATCTCAGCGGCGGCATCGCCAAGTTCCGCGAGAAGTACCAGGACGCTCTCGATTACCCCGATAACGTGCGCGAGAGGTTTCCCAACGCGAACGTGCCGAACCTCACCCCAGCCCAGCTCGAGATCGAAGCATTACAGCGCTACAACGGCGGTGTGTACCACCGGTTCACGCCCGCGCGTGGCTGGCATGTCGATCCTGCGAACGGCTACGCCGACCGCGTCAGAAGACTCGGATGCAACTGATCACGAGGCTACGATCATGAACAAATTCAAAGACACTCTCCGCCTCGCCCTGGTGCTGATTGCATTGATCTGCAGCCGCGCTGCTGTGGCCGCACCCGATCTCACATTTCGCATCGAAGCCCTGAAGACACGTCTCGCCGTCGGCGAAACAGTGGCGCTTCGGGTCTTTCTCGACGACAACACCGAGCTCACTTCGCAGAAGATGACGAAGTACGGAACGGTCAATGACGAAGTCGCGACTGTCGACGCCCACGGCACCGTCACCGCCGTCGCGCCGGGACGAACGACGATTCGCATCGAGAACATCGAGGCCACCTCGGAAGCCGGGGCCGCCGGGTCCATCGAGATCGAAGTCTTCAATGCCTCGGATCTCGACGACGACAAAATGCCCGATCTCTGGGAGACCGAGCACGGGCTCGAGCCCACGTCGGCGGCTGACGCCATCGCCGACGCCGATCAGGACGGCCTTTCGAACGCCGACGAATACATTCGCGATACGAATCCGCAGGACCCGGACACCGACCATGACGGCCGTCTCGACGGAACTGAGGTGGAGCTCGGCCTCGATCCGAAGAAAGCGGAGACGTTCGCGCCGCGGCGCAAGATGGACTCGCGCTGCGTCGTCTCCATCCTCAACCGCGTGGCGCGCGTGCGCGACAACGGCTCATGGGTTTTGACCAACATACCGGCCAACGGTCAGCAGGTGCGCGCTCGCGCCACCTGCCAGTACATGAATCCGAGTTTCACCGAGGTGGGGCAGTCGGACTTCGTGATCGTGCCTGCGAACGGGCAGTTGCAGAACGTCAGAATCACATTCGGCAACCCCATCCCGGTCCCCGGCAAGCTGACCCTCACGGCGCCCTCCGCGAAGATCGATACCCTCGGGGACACGCTCCAGCTCACCGCCACTATCACCTACTCCAACAACACCACGGCTAACGCCACGGCCTTCAACAAAGGTACGAACTACATCAGCAGCAATCCCGCAATTGCGACCATTTCCGAGGATGGCCTGGTGACCGCCGTGGCGCCGGGCGGCGTGAACATCAGCGCCACCAACGAAGGCACGCTCGCGCTCCTCCATCTCAAGGTCACCGGCTACACCGATACCGATGGTGACGGTATGCCGGACGAGTGGGAGACGGCCAACGGCTTCAATCCGAACGACGCTTCCGACGGCGCCGCCGATGCCGACAGCGACGGCCTCACCAACGTTGCCGAGTTCGAGCACGGTAGCGCGCCTCGCGTGAGCGACACGGACGCAGACGGCGTGCACGACGGCCTGGAAGTGCAGCTCGGCACCAGCCCGATCGATCCTTCGAGCGTAGACCTGCGCCGCGCTCTCACCTCCATCGCTCTCAAACCGGCGACGATCACGCTCACGATCACACCCGTCATCCGCTACGCCACACGGCAGGTCGCGGTCATCGGCACCATGACCGACGGCAAGACCGTCGACCTCACACAGTCGTCGAAGGGGACGGTCTACAGCTCCAGCAACCTCTCGGTCCTCAACTTCGAGAACGCCAACGGCAAACTCGGCTCCGGCGACGCCGGTACCGCGACGCTGACGGTGACGAACAACGGCTTCACGGCCACCGCGCCGGCCACGGTGCGGAACCTCGACCCGGCCGTCTCCTGGCTCGATCTGCCGGGTGAGGCGATGAACGTCGAGATCGCCGGCGACTACGCGTATGTCGCGGCCGGTTCCGCCGGTCTGGTCGTCGTCGACGTCACCAACCGCAAGACCCCGTCGATCGTCGCCACCCTCCCGTTCCCCGGTGGCTTCGCCAACGACATCCGCCTCGCGCCCGGCCTCGCTTACATCGCGGCCGGTCCCGCGGGCCTGCAGATCGTCGACATCTCCAACCCGCTGGCGCCTTCGCTCGAGGGCTCGCTCGATACACCGGCTGACGCACGCGATCTCGTCCTCAGCACGCACGAAGTCGTTTACATCGCCGACGGTTCCGGCGGCGTACGCATCATCTCCGTCGCCAACCCCGCGGCACCCGTGGAGATCGGCACGTTCGGCACCGGCCTGGAAGCTCACGCCGTCTCGCTGTCCGGCTCGACGCTCGTCGTGCTCGCCGGCAACCAGTTCGACGGCCGGTTCTACACCGTCAACGTCGTCACGCCGAGCGCTCCCGTGCTACTGGCAGCGACGGGGATGAATGTCGCTTTCAAAGATGTCGAGACTCGCGGTTCGTATGCCTTCGTCGCCGCGTATACGAATGGCCTGCGTGTCGTCGACTTCACGAATCCGACGGCGCCGGCGGAGGTGGCCAGAGAGACCCGCTTCTTCCCTCACGACGTCGTGCTCTCGGGCAACTGGGCCTATTTCGCCGACGAGCTCCTCTTCAACAACATTCCTGTCGTCAACGTCTCCTCCCCGCCTTCCCTCTTCTACGCCGCCTCCATCGATCTGAGTGCCCTCGGTGACGCGAACGGCTATGGCCTCGACGTCGACGAGCGCTACGTCTACCTCGCCGGTGAGGGCGAGCTGTACATCGCTCAGCACCACGACACGACCGACGAGGACGGCATCCAGCCCACTGTGACTCTCGTCCCGGCGCCCGGTACGCCGCTCGTGGCCGGGGAATACGTTTCGATGCGACTCGACGTTGCCGACGACTTCGGCGTCGCCAGCGTCAGAACGCGCATCAACGGCCAGCTCGTGCAGGGGCTGAGCAAGCCTCCGTACGCAACCGTCATTCACGTGCCCCCCGGCGCCACCAGCCTGACACTCGAAGTGACGGTCACCGACTTTGGCGGCAACGTCAAAACGGTGTCGGAGACGTACACCGTCGGACCCGATCCCCTCACGACGATCACCGGCCGGGTACTGGCGAATGGAGGCCTCCCCGCCTCCGGCACCGTCCTCACGCTCCGTGACAGGACCGCGACAGCCGATCTCGACGGCCACTACCGCTTCGAGAATGTGCCCACCATCGAAGGAGACTTCGTCGTCACCGCCGTCCTGAATGCCGGCGGCCGCACCGTCGACGGCCAGTCCGTCAGCGTTCCGCCGGTCCGCGGCGGTACGACGGCGATCCCCGACATCGTGCTGCGCGCCGGCCTTGTCGTGCGCGTGACGCCGACCATTCCGGCCGGCACGACGCTCAGCGAATGGCAGCCGGTGCAGGTTACGGTTCAGGCTTCCGACGATCCAGGGTTCCACGTCTATGACGTGTTCGTCACTCACGATGGCAAGGACATCGAACAACTGCGCGGCTATCAACTGCCGTACACGATGACGGTGCTGATGCCGGGCGGCGTCACTACGACCGCCATCAGCGCGCGGGCCATCAACAACAACGAAGACGTGGCTCTCGCGCCGCCGGTGAACTACACCATCGTGCCCGACACCGGCTCCACGCTCACCGGCGTGGTGAAACTGGCCGACGGCACTCCGGTGGCCGGTGCCCAGGTCAGCGTGCGCGAATCGTCGCTCGACAAGACCGGCATCTACATCACCTACCTCGGCGTGGCCCAGGCGGCGTACGAGGAGCTCTCGACCACGACCGACGCCAACGGCGCGTTCACGCTTCCGGCGGTCAACACCTTCCGCGGCAACGTCACCGTCACCGCGGCGAAGATCGTTGGCGACGACGTGCAGCTCATCGGCAATTCCGCGCCGGTGACGCCGGTTCGCGGCCAGACGATCGCGGTGCCGCAGATCACCGCCGCTACTCCCACGGGCGTCGTCGGCAAGCTCGCCGTCGACACCTACAGCAGTTGGGTCGATCTGTATCAGAAGCGGATGGCGATCAATAACGGCGGCGCCGCGCACTTCCTCGACATCACCGATCCGACCCGGCCGAAGCTCCGCGGCAGCATCCTGCTCGACGACTGGTACTGGGCCACTGTCGTCAGCTTCGCCGACAACGGCAACAAGGCGGTGATCGTCAGCGACGAGGCGCGCCTCTTCGTCCTCGACGTCTCCGATATGCGTAACCCTGTGATCCTCGGCGACGTGGAGATCGGTTGGGGCTACGCGACGGCAGCCATCATCAAAGACGATCTGGCCATCATCGCCGCGGAGGAGCTCGTCCTCGTCGACATCAGCAACCCCGCCGAACCGGTCGAGCTGGGACGGACGACGCTGCCGAATGACGCGAGCTACCTCGCGATGGCCGGCAACTACGTGATCGCCACCGAGTGGACCAGCACCGGCAGCAGCGGCGTCTCGAGCGGCGTCAGCGTCATCGACATCTCCGACCCGACCTCTCCCGTGACGGTGAGCCGTGTCCCGCTCACGTCCGGGTACGGACAGCCGGTAGTCGTCGGTACGCGTGGTTACTTCCCCGCCTCTCACGAGGTGGACATGATCGACTTCTCCGACCCGGCGAACCCGGTGCTCACGCGCAACGTCATGCCGCTCGGTACGCTGCAGACGTGGTCCATCGGCGTGTCCGGCAACCGTATCTTCGTCGGCGGGCAGGAGGAAAGCGGTACCGGCAGGATCGCCGCCGGCAACATCACGACGCCGGAAACGCCGGCGCACATCGGCAACATCACCGATCCCCAGCTCACCCCCTACATCGGCGCCTGGATCAACGTGAACGCCACCAACAAGTTCATGACCGTGCTTGGATGGACGCGCCGCGACCACCCGGACGTCCCGGACAACGTGGGCTCGCTCGTGTTCATCGTTCGCGTTCCCGAGGTCACGCCTTGAACCGGCGCAAACTCTTTCGTTCTCTTGCTGCTGCCGCCGCTACCGCGGCGGTAGCACCTCTCTCGCTGAAGGCGTCGACGACTGCGTCGGCGCCTTCAGGGTCGCGTGGGGCGAGCTCGCGCGCGGAGCGTGTGTATCAGGCACGTCTTCGCGCGGCGGAGCTGTGCCGCGCGAACGGCGTCGCCGCGCCGATGGCCAACGGCGACGAGGAGCGCTACCCGCAGAAGTGGGGGCGCTACTCGAAGGGGCTGCCCCACGATGCCGCCGGCAACGTCGACCTGCCGTCGTATCGCGCGTATCTCGAGGCGGTGCTCGATCCCGAGCACGACCGCTTCGAGCGCATCCCGCTCGGCGGCTATCTGAAGCTGGCGAATCCGCAGGCGGCGCATGCGATCGATCTGATCGGACCCGATTCCGAGC
Organism: Thermoanaerobaculia bacterium; assembly: GCA_036399695.1. GTDB lineage: Bacteria > Acidobacteriota > Thermoanaerobaculia > Gp7-AA8 > Gp7-AA8 > DASVEE01. Next base: position 10,944 of record DASWMP010000075.1, read on the forward strand.
AGCTCGAGCTGCCGGCGCCGCCGGCGTTCGCGTCGGCGTGGCAGGCGTCGGAGCTGGCGGAGTTGTACTGGCACGCCGCGCTGCGCGACGTGCCGTTCGCGGCGTACGACAGCGATCCGCTCGTGGCGAAGGCCTGCGCGGAACTGAGCAGGATGTCCGACTATCGCGGCCCGAAAGAGAACGGGCGCGTCACACCGTCGACGCTCTTTCGCGGACGCTCCGCGGCGGCGCGGCGCGGGCCGTACGTCTCGCAGTTCCTCGTGCGCGACATCCCGATGGCGCCGATCAAGGTGCCGCAGAAGATCCGCACGGCCACGGCGGGGCACGACTGGATGACCGAGCCGTCCGACTGGCTCAACATTCAGAACGGGCAGCTCGCCGCCGTGCCGGATTTCGACAAGACTCCGCGGTGGGTGCGCAGCGGGCGCGATCTGTCGGAGTACATGCACCGCGACTTCACCTACCAGGTGGGCATGTGCGCGACGGCCACGCTCTTCAAGATGAGCGCGCCGCTCGACGGCGGTGTGCCGTATCAATACTCGATCACGCAGGGAGGCTTCGTCACGTTCGGCGCCTCCGACATCTTCCACCTCGTCGCGACGGTGGCGAATCTCTCGCTCAAGGCGGCGTGGTACCAGAAGTGGATCGTGCACCGCCACGCGCGTCCCGAGGAGCTGGGAGGGCGCGTGCACTTTGCGAAGAGCGGAAAGGAGCGGGCGCCGCTCCATCGCGACATCCTCGACGCCGAGGTCCTCGGCGTGATGCACGACCGGTACAAGTCGTACCTGCTGCCGCAGGCCTATCCCGAAGGCTCGCCCGCGCATCCAGCGTATCCGTCCGGCCATGCCGTGATTGCCGGCGCCTGTGCCACGGTGCTCAAGGCGTGCTTCGCCGAGTCGTGGGTGCTGCCGGGTTGCGTGACGGCTTCCGCGGATGGCCTGGCGTTGCAGCCCTACAAAGGGATGGAGCTGACGGTCGGCGGTGAGCTCGACAAGATGGCCGAGAACGTCGCCTTCGGCCGCAACTTCGCCGGAGTGCACTGGCGCTTCGACGCCGTGGAAGGGCTGGCGCTCGGCGAGGCCTTCGCGATCCGCTACCTCCAGGAGATGAAGCTGATGTCGCCCGAGCTGTTCACCGGCTTCAGCCTGACGAAGTTCGATGGCAGCCGCCTGACGGTGTAACCGAGAACGATGGGACTTATGGGACCTATGGGACCTATGAGACCTATGGGATAGCAGTTGCTCCACAGGTCCCATAGGTCCTATAGGTCCCAGATCCCATCGTCTCTCTCTCTAGATCGCGGCGATGGCCTTCTCCCACTCCTCCATCCATTGATCGAACTCCCCCTGATTCCGGGAGGCGATCTGCGCGGCGCCTTCGTCGCTCAGGGCGACGAAGGTGTAGCGCACGCGGACGATCGTCTGGGCGCCGGCGGGCTCGCAGGCGACGTCCACCGTCACGGCGGCCGTGCCGGCGTCGACGCGGTGATAGGTCACGTGGTGTGCTTCGCGGTCGAGTTTGGCCACGAACCAGATCGTTTCCTGGCCGTCGCGCACCGTGCGGAAGACCATGCCTTCCTCCCAATCCGAAAGTGGGGCGTAGAGAATCTCCGGCTTCCAGCCGGGGGCCCAGGCTTCCTCGCCACGGGGGGAGAAGAGCGGGAAGGCCTGCTCGATGGGCTGTGCGACACGGAACTTACCTGCGTAACTAGCGACGGTCATCGAATCCTCCTGAAAAGCAAAAGCCCGCGCGGTCGGCGCGGGCTCGCATCAAAAAAATAGCCCGCGACGGTTTGTCGCGGGCCAGCGAGGAGATTACCCAATTTACGCGGTGCGGTCAATTCGCGCCGTACTGCGCCGCCACGACGCCGCCGTTCGTCACGACGTAGACCTTGCCGTACTGCGAGTGCTCGATAGCCGGCACTTCGCTGCCGCCGAGCTCCTTCACGATCAACGGCACGGTGTTGCTGTGGCCGACGACGAGCACCGTCTCGTTCGGATGCTCCGCCGCGATCCGCTTCGCCAGCGCGGGGGCATACGCGGCGACGTTCTGCGGGTCGACTTCGATCGTGACGACCGGCACCTTGAGCGCCAGCGCGAGCGGCTCGGCCGTCTCACGCGTGCGCCGGAACTGCGTGACGTAGACAGCCTTCACCCCCGCTTTCTCGGCGACGGACAGCAGCGCCTTCGCGCGGGCGATCCCGGCCTCACTGAGGGCCGGGTTTCTCTCTTTCGGATCGCTCGCATCGGCCTCGGCGTGACGGACGACGATGACGGTCCCGGCCTGTGCGGCGACGGCAAAGAGCAGCAGGAAAACAACGAGCAGTTTTTTCATGTGAGCGATTCCACCATTTCGTCGACGACGGGCCAGGTTGCTTCCTCCCACGGACCACCCATCAGCAGGCCCGCGGAAGCGAGGTAGACGACGACGTCGCGCCGGTCGTGATCCGGCAGTTCGCGAACGGCGTCGCGCACCTGGTCGGCAGTCGGCGGCGTGTAGTCGTCCGTCTCGATCGACCCGTTCTCGTGCGGCACCTGCCAGCGGTCGAGGAACGCGGCCATCATCGTGTTCTTTTCGTGCGTGTGGTACTGCATCAGCGCCATCTCGAAGAGCTGCTCGAACTCCGGCGCGCCGATGCGCTGGGCCAGCAGGTCGGCCTTTTTCTCCGGCGGCATCTTCCGGATCGTTTCCTCCCGGAAGTGCAGCATGCGCGCGAGCTGCGCCTGGGCCGTCAGCTTCTGCGTCTGATCGGCGTGCTTCCAGAAGATCGTGAGAATGCGCCGGCGACGATCGGCGTCGGCCAGCTCTTTGAGGATTCTGCGTGCGGTCCACATGAGGGGCGCCATGATAACCGGTGGAGCAGGGATCGGGGCCCGGGGCTCAGGGCTCAGCAGGAGCTCAGGCGCGGGGTTCGGGGGGGATGGCTATGGCACGGATGGGAGCTGCGGGTTGTTTCCCATGGGACCCACCTGTCGCATCTGTCCTATTGGTCCCATCGTTCCTTCCCTGGCTTCATCCGACGACGATCCGTCCACGGCCGGCATCTTTCGCTTCATAGAGGCGCCTATCGGCGGCTTCGATCCACGCCTCCACATCCTCGGACTCGGGGGCGGCCAGGCCGGCGCTGAACGCCACGGTGAAACGACGGCCGTCCGCGATGTGCTCCACGGCCGTGAACTGGCGGAGGAGCCGTTCGAGCAGCGTGCAGGCCTCGCCGAGGGTCGAGTCTTCGAGGAGCAGGCCGAACTCCTCCCCTCCCCAGCGGCCAACGGCGTCGGTGTAGCGGACGTTCTGGCGGAGGAACTGGCCGAACGTCGAGAGCACGCGGTCACCGGCGCGGTGGCCCCAGGTATCGTTGACCCGTTTGAAGTAGTCGAGATCGACCAGCGCGAGCACGGGCGACGCGGCGCGAGAGATCGCCTGCTCCAGCCGTGCGCGGAAGGCGGTGTGCGTCAGCGCGCCGGTCAGTCCGTCGTGATCGATGAGCGAGCGCACCACGCGGGCACGCTCCAGGCGCGAGGCCACGCTCATCAGCAGGGCCTGCGGATCGACCGGCTTGATCAGATGATCGTCCCCGCCGGCGCGGCGCGTTTTCGCCACCTCCCGCTCCGTCGTCACGAAGATCACCGGCAGGGTCGCGAAGCGGTCCGACTGCCGGAGGTAGCGCACCAGGTCGTACCCGTTGATCCCTCCGGGGAAGTTGACGTCCATCAGGATCAGGTGGGGCGACACGCGGCCGACTGCCTCCTCGAGCGCCCCCGGCTCGGCGCAGATCTGCACCTCGTAACCCGCCTCGGCCAGGATCGCCTGGACCACCGCGGATTGCAGCGGATCGTCTTCGACCACGAGCACCCGTTCGGGCGGCTGCGACTTCCGGTCGCGCGCCATGGTGAGCCGGCGGAGCAGTGCCTGCGCGTCGATCGGCTTCTCGAAATGGGCGTCGGCACCGGCGTGAATGGCGTCGACTTTCGCGTCGAAGCCTTCGAGTGCGCTGATCGCGAGCGCCAGCGCTTCCTCGCCGCCCGGCGTGCCGCGCAGTGCCGCGATGACGTCGCTGCCGTCGCCGTCGGGGAGGCGGAGATCGGTGACGATCGCATCAGGGACGGCGCCGGCGATCGCCTCGAGGGCTGCCGCGCGGCTGCCGCAGGCGCGCACGTCCATCCCTTCGCTCTCGATCAACGGCGTGAGCCAGGCGCGGAGGGCGGGATCGTCCTCGACGAGCAGCACCGTGAACTGCCGGCGGGGGGAGGCCCCCTGCGCGATGACGGCCGGGCCGAAGGGGACGGCCTCTCCGGCGATCGCGGCACTCATCTGCTCGATCAGGGCTCCCCAATGATGGATGCGGAGCACGTCGGGAGCGGCATGGTGGCGCAGCAGCTCGATGGTCTCCGCTTCGCCGACGTCAGCCAGCTCGGAGATGCGCGGGAAGCCGTACGTGGTGCCGAGGCCGGCCAGGCCGTGGAAGTGGCGGGAGAGCGTGTTGAAACAGCCGGCGTCGCGAGGGTCGGCCAGGAGCGTGGTGATGCACCGCGCCATCTCGGCGAGACGATTCGCGGCGGTTTCGCGGAAGTGTGCCCGCAGCTCTTCGAACTCGGACTCGAGCGACATTCCTTATTGCTCGAGCACGGCGCGGACCTGCGTCGCCAGCGTCATCGGATTGAACGGCTTGAGGATCACGCCCTTGGCGCCGAGCGCGCGCAGCTTGTCCAGCTCCGCGTTCATCGCTTTTGCCGTCAGGAAGATCACCGGGATCGATGCCGTCGCCGGATTGGCGCGCAGCGCACGGAACGTCGCCTCGCCGTCCATGCCCGGCATCATCATGTCCAGCAGGATGAAGTCGGGCTGATGCTGAGCGGCCTTGGCGATGCCGTCGGCGCCGCCGATGGCCTCGATGACCTGCATCCTGCCGACGCGGCCGAGGCTCATCGTGGCGATGAGCCTGACGTCTTCCTCATCGTCGATCACCAGCACGGTCATGCTCTCTCCCGAGTCGTATCGCCTAACGTGTAGCGACAGCGTACATCATCGCGTCGCGGCCGCAACGGTGACGCTGGCGACGGCCGGAAGACGGAGCCAGAACGTGCTCCCTTCCCCTTCCGCGCTCTCCACGCCGATCGTGCCGCCGTGCTGCTCGACGATGGCTTTGCAGATCGCGAGCCCCAGGCCGGCGCCGCCCTGGCGTCGCGAAGCACTGGAGTCGATCTGCTGGAAGGGATGGAAGAGCTTCGTGCGGGCGGCGGGCGAGATGCCGCGTCCGAGGTCCTCGACGCGCAGCTCGACGCTGCCGCCGTTGACGACGGTGCGCAGCGTGACGGTGGCGCCGCGCGGCGAGAACTGCACGGCATTGGTCAACAACTTGACGAGAGCCTGTCCGAGGCGGTACTCGTCGGCCAGGAGGATACCGTCGGCCGAGACCGTGTGCAGCTCGACCTGTTCCTGTGCCGCGAGCGGGCGCACCTGCGCCACTGACCGCTCGATCAGCCGGGCGGCGGGTGTGGGACGGAGGTCGAGCTCGAGGGTGCCATTCTCGAGGCTGTCGAAGTCGAGGATGTCGTTGATCAGGCTGATGAGCCGGACGCTGTTGCGCTCGGCGATGCCGATCATCTTCCGCGCCTCCCCGGTCAGCTCTCCGATGGCGCCGGAGGCGAGGAGCCCGAGGGAGCCGCGAATCGACGTCAGCGGCGTGCGCAGTTCGTGGCTGATCGTGGCCACGAACTCGCTCTTCATCCGCTCGACTTCGTAGAGCCGTTCGCGCAGCTCGAACTGGTTCACCACCTGCCGCGCGAGGCCGCGCAGGGCGTCGAGCTGCAGTTCGGTGAGCTCGCGAGGAACGCAGTCGATGACGCACAGCGTGCCGAGCTTGTAGCCGGCCGCCGTCACGAGCGGCACGCCCGCGTAGAATCGGATGTACGGTTCGCCGAGCGCCAGCGGGTTGTCGTGGAACCGCGGATCGACCGTCGCGTCGCGAACGATGAACACGTCATCCTCGGCAATGGCATGCGCGCAGAACGCGACGTCCCGCGGCGTCTCCGAAACACACAACCCCATCCGCGATTTGAACCACTGCCGCGATGAGTCGACCAGCGTCACCAGCGCGATGGGCGTCTGACAGATCGCCGCCGCCAGCCGCGTGAGGTCGTCATACGGCGCCTCCGGCGCCGTATCGAGAATCCGCAGCATCTCGAGCGCACGCAGGCGAGCAGCCTCATCGCGCGGGATCGGTGGGGCGAGCATTGATATGTACGCTATGTCCGATAGGTTACGTTGAGGTTAAGGATGAGGGATCGGGGCCCGGGGCTCGGAGCTCAGTGGGGGTCGGGCTCGAGGTTCTGGGGGAGCTTTGGAGCCTGATTCGCGTCAAGGGCTCAACGGCAGCCTCCAGAACCCCGCACCCGGCACCCAACCGGGCCCCCGGCCCTGGGGCCGGACTCGCGCCACAATGGCGTTGACTTCGAGGTTTGCCTCATGTGGGACAGACACTCCTGTCTGTCCGGCCCACCCCCGAGGTCCATTCCTCCAGACAAGCGGCGTTCGGGTGCACGGGACAGACAAGAGTGTCTGTCCCACATCTAAAGTTAACGCCCTTGGGACTCGCGCCAAGGGCTCAGGGCAGCCCCCAGAACCCCGCGCCCGACCCCCACTGAGCCCCGAGCCCCGATCCCCGATCCCTACGAAGTCAACATATAGCCGTAGCCGCGGACCGTTACCAGGTACTTCGGCTCGTTCGGGTTCTTCTCGATCTTCTGGCGCACGCGGCGGACGTAGACGGCCAGGATCTTGTCGGATTCGAGCTCTTCCTCGCTCCAGAGGTGGTCGACGAGTTGTTCGCGGCTCACGGCTTTGCCGGCTCGGGAGGCGAGCATGTGGACCAGGCGGAACTCTTTCTGGGTCAGGCCGGCGGGGGTGCCGTCGATGACGGCGTCCTGGAGGGCGGCGTCGACGATCATGTCGCCGATGGCCAGGCGCTCGGTGGCTTCGTCCGTGCGATTCAGCTCGTGGGCGCGGCGGAGCTGGGCGCGGACGCGGGCCACGACTTCCTTCGGCTCGAACGGCTTGATGATGTAGTCGTCGGCGCCGAGCTCGAGGCCGGTCACGCGGTCGTTGAGCTCGTGTTTCGTGCTCAGGATGATGATCGGCATCTGGTGGCGAATGCGCACCTGGCGGCAGACCGCGAAGCCGTCGCCGTCCGGGAGGATCAGGTCGAGCAGGATCAGGTCGTACGGTCTTCGATCCACCTCGGCAACCGCTTCGGCCACCGTGCCCACCGTCGCCACGCGGAATCCTTCCTGCTCCAACAACAATTGCAGCGTCCGGCGAGTCAGCAGCTCGTCATCGACAACGAGGATTGTGTCCGGCATTGCCCGGCATCATAGCGGAGCGCGGAAGCCGACGATGAGACGCGAAAGGGCCGCCGGCTCGATCGGCTTCCGAATGTACGCATCGAACCCTGCGAGCAGGATCGCCTGCTCGTCTTCCGGACGGCCGAACGCCGTCACGGCGATGGCTGCCACCGGGCGCGGAAGGTCGAGCGACCGCAGCCACTGGATGAACGCGTAGCCGTCTTCCTTCGGCATGGCGATGTCGCACAACACGACGTCCGGCAGTTTCGTCTCGATCTCTCGGCGCGCGTCGGCCACCGAGGCCACTGCCCGCACGTCCGCACCGCCGCGCTGCAACAGCGCCGTCAGGAACTCGCGCACTCCCTGCTGATCGTCGATGACGAGCAGCGACATCCCGTGCACGTCGGCGAAGATCCTGCTCTCCTGCGGCACGTGCAGCGGCTTGGTGGCGAGACGCGGCAGCTCGACTATGAACGTCGCGCCCCGGCCCTCCCCTTCGCTGGCGGCGTGAATGTGGCCGCCGTGCAGTTCGACGAGATGGCGCACGATGGAGAGGCCGAGCCCGAGGCCGCCGTGCAGACGCGTGGTCGAGCTTTCGGCCTGGCGGAACGGCTCGAAGACGTGCGGCAGAAACTCGGGCGTGATGCCGATGCCGTTGTCGCTGACGGTGATGACGACGTTGCGGGCGCGCACGCCGATCTCGAGCCGCACGCTTCCGCCCTGCGGCGTGAACTTGATGGCGTTGGTCAACAGGTTCCAGAGGATCTGCTGCAGGCGGTGCGCGTCCCCGAGGATGAGCGGGGAGGGATCGGATTGCGTGTGCGAGGTGAGGGTGATCTCTTTTGCCGCCGCCGCGAGACGGAGCCCCTCGATCGCCGCCGCGGCGACGGTCGAGACGTCCACGGTCTCGGTGGCGACGCGGATCTTGCCCGAGGTGATGCGGGAGAGATCGAGCACGTCGTCGATCAGCTCCGCCTGCAATTGGGCGCTCTTCTCGATGGTCTCGAGGCCCGTCTGCACCAGCTCCGGCTCGTTGCCTTCGAGGCGCAGCATGTGCGCCCAGCCGAGGATGGCGGTGAGCGGTGTGCGCAGCTCGTGGGAGAGCGTCGCCAGGAACTCGTCCTTGCGGCGGTCCGCCTCGCGGAGCAGCTCCTGGGCTCGCACCTCTTCGCTGATGTCGCGGAACTCCAGCACCGCGCCGGCCCGCCCTGCGCTCCGTTCCAGCGGTGCGACGTAGCAGGACACGGGAAAGAACGACCCGTCCTTGCGGACGAACACGTCGCGGTAGTCCTTCAGCGCGACGAGCTGCTCGCGGCCGTTGTCGATCGGGCATTCGGAGATCGGGAACGGCGTGCCGTCCGCGTGACGGTGGTGCACGGCGTTGTGGAGAGGAGCGTCGCGGATCTCGTCGAGCGTGTAGCCCGTGACCTCGACGGCGGCCGGGTTCATGAAGGTCGGATGGCCGCGCTCGTCCATCATGAAGAGGCACGACGCCGCGTTGTCGGTAATCGTGGCGGTGAGCTGGTTCTGGTACTGCAGCTCGCGAAGCGCGGTCTGCAGCGCGGTGACGTCGTTGCCATGGACGAAGATGCCGGTCACACGGCCCTCCCCATCGCGCAGCGGCTGGTAGACGAAGTTGACGTAGCGGTCTTCCGGCACCCCGTTGCGTACGAGCGTCACCCGCGTCCCCTCCCCTGTGAAGGGCTCACCGGTGCGGTAGACCTGGTCGAGGAGCTCGAAGAAGCCCTGCCCTGCGACCTCCGGCAATGCCTGCCGGACGGGCTGGCCGATGACGTCGCGCCCGCCGACGAGCTCGCGGTAGAGCGGATTCGCGACCTCGAAGACGTGGTCGGGACCGCGCAGCGTGGCGATGAAAGCGGGGGCGCGGCCGAAGATCTCCCGCAGTTGCAGGCGCTCGGTGTCGAGCATGTGCTGCAGCCGCCGCTCCGACGTGATGTCGGTGTGGATGCCGACCCATTCGCGGATCTCGCCGCCCTGCGAAAGGATCGGCACGCCGCGGACGAGCATGTGCCGGTACTCGCCGTCGTGACGGCGCAGGCGGTGCTCGACCTCGTACGGTGCGCGGCGGGCGAGCGCACGCTCCCACGCCTCCCGCGTCTTGGCGCGATCGTCCGGATGGATGGCGCTGAGCCAGCCCCACCCCTGCATCTCCTCGGGGGTCTGGCCGGTGAACGCACCCCAGTCGGCCTGATCGGGTTGCAGCTCGCCGTTGGCTGGCGTCTGCCAGACGATCGCCGCCGTGGCCTGCACGAGCGAGCGGTAACGCTCCTCGCCGATACGCAGCGCCTCGTGCGTCCGCTTCTCCGCCGTGATGTCCTTCTGCACGCAGACCCAGTGCTTGCGTCCGCCGATGTCCACGGCGGTGATGCGCGAGCTGGTGACGAAGGGCGTGCCGTCCTTGCGGCGGTTCCGCCACTCACCGGTCCAGAAGCCGGCCCTCTGCAGGTGCTCGATGACTTCGGCGACGATGCGTTCGTTCTCCTCCGGCGGATAGGCGTTCTGCACCGTCACCGGCTGGCCGATGAGCTCTCCGGGCTCGTACCCGAACATCGCATCCTCGGCCGGATTGGTGTAGACGATGATGCCGCTCTCGTCGGCAAGCGAAACACCCTCGGTCATGCTGTCCAGGACGAGCCGGTGCAGGGCGTTGTCGCCGATGGTGCGCGTGAGTTGCTGCTGTCTTTCGACTCGATCGGAGGCGTTGGGCACGGCGGGGGTATTCTCTCAGCAAAAGCGCGCCGCGTGGCGTTCCGGGTGGCCTACGTTCGGCGGGCGCGGGCGTTTCGCGCCGCACGCCGAGATCGCTACGCGTCCCGCACCATGAGAACCGAGCCCACCACCGCCAACCCGATGCCCACCATCTGCCCGGCCGTGAGTTTCTCGCGGAACCACCCGACGGACAGCAACACGGTCGCCACCGAATACGCCACCATCTGCAGGTTCCCGGCGATGCCGAGCTCCATCCGCCTGAAGAACACGTAGAGAAAGAATGCGATCTGCCCGACGTACAGCAGCACCACGGCGAGCATCCAGGGATTCGCCAGCACGCGCCGGTCGTCGACGGCGATCTTCTTCAGCAGCGCATCGGCCAGCGCGACGAACACCCCTGCCAGCACCATGGCGATCAGACGGGACGCGAGAGTCATGACGGCTCCTTTCGCAGCATGAACCCGCAGAGGCCGGCGTGGATCACGCGAACTTCACCACGTTGTCGAACGCCTGCCCGAAGTAGAGCTCGTAGCTGTCCCGCTCCACGTACCCGAGGTGCGGCGTGCAGAGGACGTTGTCCATGTGCAGCAGCGGGTGCGTGAGCGTGGGCTCGTCCTCGTACACGTCGACCGCGGCGAAGCCGGGACGACCCGCGCGCAACGCCGCTTCGAGCGCGCCGGTTTCGATCAACTCCGCGCGGCTGGTGTTGACGAGGAGGGCGTCGGGCTTCATCACGGCGAGGTGCTGTGCGGTGACTATGCCACGCGTCTCGGGCGTGAGCCGGAGGTGCAGCGAGAGGACGTCGGCGGCGGCGAAGAACGTTTCCACGCTCTCGGCGAACGTGTGCCCATCGGCCAGGGCCCGCTCGCGCGATCCTTCTCTTCCCCATGCCACGACGTGCATCCCGAAGGCGCGCCCGTAGCCGGCGACGAGTGAGCCGATCTTGCCGTAGCCCCAGATGCCGAGCGTGCGCCCGCGCAGCGATCGTCCGAGCGTCGTCTGCCAGTGGCCGGCGCGCAGCCGCGCCGCTTCGAGCGCCACGACCCGCGACGACGCCAGCACCAGCGCCCAGGTCAGCTCCGCCGGCGCATACGGCGACCCCGTCCCGGTCACGACCTGCACGCCGCGGCGCTCGCACGCCTCCACGTCGATGTGCGCCGTCCCCTTCCCGGTCTGGCTGATCACCTTCAGCCCGGGCAGGCGCGCCAGCAGGGCGTCGTCGATGGAGGTGCGCTCGCGGATCAGCACGAGAGCATCCGCATCGCGAAAGCGCTCCGCGAGCGCGTCGGCGCCGGTGACGCTGTCGTTGTAGATGGTGACGGTGTGGCCGGAAAGCTTCAGGAAGCAGTCCAGATGGCGGACCGCATCCTGGTAGTCGTCGGGGATGACGATGTGCATGACAGGTATGGTGAGCCCGGTAGGGATCGAACCTACGACCAATTGGTTAAAAGCCAACTGCTCTACCACTGAGCTACGGGCCCGTGCAGCGCAAGCGGTTAAGTACCGCCATGGGACGGTTATTCCACCACAGGTGGGTGGCTGGGGGGAAGCGGTGGCCGGTACGACGCTTCTAAGGAAACGTTCGACGACGCGGAGCGTCTGGAGCGCCGGCATCCTGCCGGCTGGAGCGCCGGCATCTTGCCGGCGTGTCCGCTTGACCGTGATGCAAAGGCGCCGGCTGGAAGCCGGCGGACCAGCCGGCAAGATGCCGGCGCTCCAA
>DASWMP010000076.1:0-8263 GCA_036399695.1 Thermoanaerobaculia bacterium
CCCCCGAGGTCCTCCAGACAAGCGGCCGTTCGGGTGCACCGGACAGACAAGAGTGTCTGTCCCACATTGGGGGCTACACCGCTGTCGCCCGCTCCGCGGGCTTCGATCTCCCGGGGAGGGTGCCCAAACGTGCTAAGTCAACGCCGTTGGGGCTTTCTCCCGGGGCTACAACGCTGACGCCCACAGAGCGGGCTGAAGACGCTGCCGCTAAAGCACCGCTAATTAGTGGGATTCCACGGCTCGTAAATCGAGCTTTGGCGGGGTGGCTTGCACGGCGTCAAAGCCGCTCACGCAGAGCTTCACCAGGCTGCCGAGCTCGGCCACCTCGAACGGCTTGCGGAGCACGCCGGCCACGACGTTCGGATCCACTTCCTTGAACTTCTGGTCGGCGTAGGCCGTCACGACCAGGACCACCGGCTTGCGGGCCGGCGGGTTCGCTTTGAGGTAGTCGATCACGCCGAAACCGTCGACGCGGGGCATCATCAGGTCGAGCAGGATGATCGAATACTCCCGTTCCCTGAGATGCTCGATCGCTTCCTGTCCGTCGGCGACGCAGTCGGCTTCCAGCCGCTCGCGCTTGACGATCGTAGAAACCAGTTGCCGGATCGCGAGGTCGTCATCCGCGACCAGGACTCTTGCGTTTCGTTGTGGTGCCATAGGTAGCCGCCTGATAACCGTCTGATTATTAGGAAGAATCGTGCCCGTCAACGATCCGTCAGATCGAGTGGCCGGATGTGGCCCGGCGCCCAGACGTCCCCTTTGCGCTCCAGCGGAATCCAGTACCAGGAGGCATCGCGTCCGCCGAGGGAGACGCGGGCGAAGAGACCGGCCTCGCGCCGCTCATAAGGATTGGGGATCGGGCTCGACAGCTCCGCGATCATGATGTCGGCATAACGGTTGGGGTCGACGCTCTCCACCGCCCGCCAGGCGCAGGAGCCCTGACCGACCTGCACCGGCAGCATCCGCTCTGCCGCGCTCAGCGCTTCGGCGGTCCGGCCGGCGTTGCCGCGGCCGAAGTAGGCGTTCTGCAGCGAATCGAGCGAGCTGGAGGTGATGAGCGGCTGCGTCCGGCTGACGATGCCGACGGCGCCGCCGCCGGAGCCGATGGCGTCGCTCGTCAGCCTCCGGCACAGCACCTCCAGGATGCCCGAGGGTATGGCCTCCCATTCCGGCGTCAGAGGCACCGGAGCGGTCGTCGTGGGGGCGGTGGCGCAGGACGTCAGCAGCAGCAACAGAACGGCGGCAATTCTCAAAACAGCAACCTCACCTGCGGGCTCGACTTCTCGTCGAAGAACGCCCGTACCTCGTGTGCCGGCTTCCGGGTCACGAGCTCGCGCGGCGTGTCCTCGTACCAGTCGAGCGGAAAATACCGCGTATAGCTCTCCTGAGTGAAGCGTTTACACAGCAGGGCGATGATGCCGACGTCCGTTTCGCTCCGGATCACACGCCCGGCCGACTGCACGACGCGCGTCATCCCGGGGATCAGGTACGCGAACTCGAAGCCGGAACCGTACTGCTCGTCGTAGTAACGCTTGAGCAGTTCCTGCTCGAAGCTGACGCTCGGCAGGGCCGGTCCGACGACGATGACGCCGGCGAGCATGTCCCCCTGGTAGTCGATCCCCTCGGCGTACATGCCGCCCGAGACCGCCAGGATGAGGTTTCCGCGCTTCGGGCGGCTGAGGATCTCCAGGATGGCGTTCCGCTCGTAGTCCGTCATGTCGGAGCGCTGGATCATGACGTTCTTCTGCAGCGGCGGCATCCGTTCCGAGACTTCGCGGAGGAAAGCGTAGCTCGGGAAGAGCGCGAGGAAGTTGCCGCCGCCCGATTCCGCGATGTCCGCGACCGTCATGGCGATCTTGTCGTAATGGTTCGCCCGGTTCTTGTAGGTCGTGTCGACGTCCGAGACGATGACGATCTTCCGGTTCTCGCGGGGAAAGGGCGACGGCAGCGACAGCTCGCTGGTGCGGCTGTCGGGGAAGCCGAGCGTCCGTTTGTAGAAGTCGAACGGCTCGAGCGTGGCCGAGAGGGCGATGGTGGCGTGCGCCGAGTCGAAGATCTTGCCGAGGAAGCGCGACGGGTCCTTGCACAGGACTTTCAGCTTCAGGCCTTCATTCGTCCGCTCGATGATGTGCGAAAACTCCTCGCCATCCTCGGAGAGCAGGTTCGTCATCTTCACCAGCTTGAAGTAGAAATCGACCAGCGGGTCCTCTTCCTCGACGATCCGGTTCTCGATCTTCCAACTGATGTAGCTCATGACGAGCCGTTCCCACTCCACGCGCTGCTCGAAGAACAGCTCGCGGCTCGGTTCGCAGAGCGCCTGCTTGACGTCCCCTTCGAGCACTTCGGCCAGCTCGGCAAAGTGGATGCGCAGGATCTCGAGCAGCTCCTCCCACCCTTCGAGCCAGCAGTTGCGGGAGTAGAGGAGGCGCTTGATGTCCTCGAACGACTTCTCGTGCAGCTCGGGGGAGTAGTAGTTGCGCCCGCGGTCGACGAGGTTGTGCGCCTCGTCGACGATGAGGACGCAGTCGCCGTAATCGCTGTCCTGCTGGTACGCCTTGAGGCCAACGTACGGGTCGAAGATGTAGTTGTAATCGCAGACGATGACGTCCGCCTGCTCGATCAGCTCGAGCGACACCTCGAACGGGCAGACCTCCGTTCCGCGCGACAGCTCGAACGTGATGTCGGGATCGAAGTAGCTCATCGACGTCGTGATGTGCGACAGGAGCCCCGACTTCTGCATCTTCTGCGAGTACTGCGCGGCGAACGGGCAGAAGTCCTCGTGGCAGATCATCTCCGTGTGCGCGCACATCTTCTGCTTCGAGCGGATGCGCAGCACGCGGAACGAGCCGTCGTTGAGGAGCTTGAGCGTGTTAACCGCCGCTTCCTGCTGGAGCGTCTTGGAGGTGAGGAAGAAGAGCTTCTTGCCGAGCTTGAGGCTCTGCTTGACCGCCGGGTAAAGCGCCGCGATGGTCTTGCCGATGCCGGTCGGGGCGCTGACGAGCAACGCTTCCTTCTGCCAGATGGCCCGGGCCACGGAGCTGACCATCTCGCTCTGGAACGGGCGCATGTCGCCGAACGGGAACTCGATCGTCTCGGCGTAGGCGCGCTTGGCGACGCGCAGTGCATGCTCGGTCTCGACGTTGCCGATGAGCTTGGCCAGGCTGGCGTTCAGCGTGTCCCGCACGCTCTGGCGGTCGAACTCGGAATCGATGATCTTCGTGTCGTTCGAGACGAGGTCGATCAGGACGAGCTGCGGCCTGAACTCGAACTCCGCAAAGTCGGGCTGCGACGAGAGGAAGTAGGAGTAGAGGAGGAGCTGATAGAGGTGGCGCTGGAGCTTGTCGGAGCGGTAGAGCGCTTCGAGCTCGAGGTCGAAGTGGATGGACTTCACTTCCTCGATCGTGACCTGTTTCGCGGCCTTGTCGACGGAGAGGCCGTCGATGCGGCCCGTCACCGTGACGCTCCAGGCGCCGAGGGTCACGCGATGGACGACGTGGACCTCGGCCCGGTAGTTCGGGTCTTCACCGGCACGGAATTCAGCCCGCCGCGTGTGGATGTCCTGCCCGATCCACATCCGCCGGAAGCCGTCCCCACGCTCGACGCCAATGCGCCGATAGGTCGATTCGTGGACGAGATCGCCAACCGAACAGACGATCTCCCTTTTCTCATGATCGACGCGCATGGGTTATTGATTGTAACCCGCGCGGGGTGCCTGATGGTGCGTCGCGTTCGCGTTGGATTCGCAACACCGTACAATGCGCTGGTTCGCGCGCCGGCATAGTCGCCGCCGGTCGCTCCATTCATGAAGAAGCCTCATCGCGCGCTGCACGAGCTCGCCCGCCGTGTTCTGAAGACGCGGCTCGCAGCCAGGCCCCGTTCTGCGGCGGCAGTCGCGGATGCTACGCAGATCTGTTGTGGCGAGCTGTATCGCATCCTCGAGACCATGATGGGGACGGCCGGTCTGCAGGCGTTGATCGAGCGTGCTCTTCAGCTCACCGCCCGCGACTACCCCTGGCTTACCGCGGTCACGCCCGGCCCGGGAGGCGACTGCGCGTTGACCGGCCTCAGCGAGGCCACCGGAGCGCTGGACGTCAACGACGCGGCGGAGGGCGCCGCGGCTCTCCTGGCCACCATCGTCTGGCTCCTCATTTCTTTCATCGGCGAAGACCTGACGTCGCGGCTGGTCCGGAACGCCTGGCCCGAAGTTTCGTTCAGCAGACTTTCTGAGAGTGCAACGAATGACTGAAAAATCAGGCGCGAACATCCGCAAGCTCACCTCGGGCATCGACAGGCTCGATCTCGTGCTCGGAGGCGGCATCCCCGAGTTCTCGTTCAACGTGATCATGGGCGAGCCAGGCTCCGGCAAGACGACGCTCGCGCATCAGATCGTCTTCGCGAATGCGACACCCGAGCAGCCGGCCCTCTACTTAACGGGCCTCGGCGAGCCGACGATCAAGATGCTGCGGTACCAGCAGCAGTTCTCCTTCTTCGACGCCGCCAAGGTGAACGAAAGTATCTTCTTCGCGAACCTGGCGGAAGTGGCCCTGGAAGGAGATCTCGACAAGACGCTGGAGGCCATTCAGCAGAACATCGAGCGGGTGCAGCCGGGCATCGTGGTGGTCGACTCCTTTCGCTCGCTGATCCTGCCCAAATCCGTAGGAAGCGTGCAGGACTTCGTGCAGAAGCTGGCGGTCCGGCTGACCGGCTCGCAGGCCACCACCTTTCTCGTCGGTGAATACACGGCGGAGGACAAGACCCAGAACCCCGTCTTCACGATCGCCGACGGCATCATCGAGGTCTCGCAGAACGTCGCCCGCAACTCCATGGTCCGCAAGCTCCGCATCCATAAGATGCGTGGGGCGAACCCGCAGCCCGGACTGCATACCGTCCGCATCGGCGAAGACGGCCTGGAAGTCTTTCCGCGCATGCTCAAGCCGGTGGAGGACGCGCAGCACGTCGTTTCCCGGAAGCTCATCTCGACCGGCATCGAAGGGCTCGATGGGCTCCTCGGAGGAGGGACCTTCGAAGGCAGCTCGCTGATCGTGGCCGGTCCGGCCGGTGCCGGAAAGACGACCATCGCCATTCACTTCATTGCCGAGGGTGTGCGGAGCGGGCAGACCGGCGTCATCGCTCTGTTCGAGGAGACGATTCCCAAATACGTGGCCCAGGCGAAAGGCTTCGGCGTCGACCTGGAGCAGATGATCGCAGCCGGTCAGGTGGAGATGGTCTACATCCGGCCGCTCGATCTGTCCGTCGACGAGACGCTGTACGCCATCCAGTCGGCGGTCGAGCGCGTCGGTGCCTGCCGCGTCGTGATCGACTCCCTCACGGCGATGGAGAACGCGCTCGCGCCGACGTTCAAGGAAGACTACACGGAGTCGCTGTACCGGCTGATCGGCGCGCTGACCGGCGAAGGCATCGCCATCATGATGACGGTCGAGATCACGACCAGCTACGACGAGCTGCAGTTCACGCCCCATGCGATCTCGTTCCTGACGCACGACATCGTGCTGCTGCGCTACTTCGAGGTCGACGGTCAGCTCAGGACGTTCATGACGATCATCAAGACGCGCGGACGGAAACACAGCCACGAGCTCCGCGCCTACGAGATCACGAACGAAGGGGTCGTCGTCGGACGGCTGCTCGACGACCTGCACGGAGTCATCACGGCCGTCCCACACCGCGAGCCCAAGTCTCGCTATCGCGGGCTGACGGAGCAGGAAACGCACTTGCTGAACGTCATCGCCGGTTTCGGCGAAACGACGGAAAAGCGCCTGAAGGACGCCACCGGCCTGAGCGCCACCGCGCTCACCGCCGCCCTGAATCGCCTCACTGTACTGGGGGTTGCGAAGAAGGGACTGAAGCGAGGGCGGCGCGTCTACAGGGCGGCGCCGGGCGAGTGACACGACACGAGTAATCTCAGGCGCCGCGAGGCAGCACGATCGTGAACGTGGCCCCCTTGCTGGGGCCTTCGCTCTGCACGTCGACCGTTCCGCCGTGAAGCGTGACGAGTTGCCGAACGATGGCCAGGCCGAGGCCCATCCCGAGCTCGCCCGACGGCGCCGGGGCGCCCTGCCGGAAAGAATCGAAGACGTACGGCAGCAGGTCGGGCTCGATGCCACGCCCGCTGTCGCGCACACTGACCCGGACGTCGGACTCTGTCGCCACGACGGCCACTTCGATCGAGCCGCCCCGCGGGGTGAACTTGACGGCGTTGGAGAGGAGATTCGTCAGGATCTGCTGCAGGCGGACAGGGTCGGCGTCGGCGAGCACCGGTTCGCCGGTGATCACGCTGATGGCGATCGAGGCGGCGTCGGCGGCCGGGCGGCTGCTGGCGACGGCGCTGGACACGGCCTTGCCGACGTCGAGCCGCTCGACGTTCAACTGGAGCTGCCCGGTGCGGAGCCGCGCGAGGTCGAGCATTTCGTCGACCAGGTGCTTCTGCGCCTCCGCGTTCTGGCGGATCGTTTCGATGGCGAGCTTGATGGTGTCGTCATCGAGCTCGCGCGACTGCAGGAGCTGCGACCAGCCGAGGATGGAGGCGAGCGGCGTGCGCAACTCGTGGGACAGCGCGGCGAAAAAGCGGCTCGTGACGGCGTTTACCTCTTCGGCCTGTTCGCGTGCCGCCTGCTCGCGGATGGCTGAGACGAGGAGGCGGCTGTTCAGCTCGCGCAGCGTTTCGTCCGGCACCGCCGCGGCGGCCGTCAACTGCTGCAGACTTTCGGGGCCGAGCAGGCGCTGGTACTCGGAAGCGACGGCTTCGTAGCATTCGCACGCCGTCCGTTCCAGCCGTTTCCTGTCGACGATCCGGATCCTGCCGCGCCTGTAGTCGATGATCTCCTGGTCCTGCAGGCGCTGTGCGGCCACCGTCACCCCGGGGCGAAGGCTTCCGAGCAGGCCGGCCAGACGTTCGTGAGTGATCGGGATCTCGTCGTGCCGCACGCGGTCGTCGAGGACCAGCAGGCATCGCCCCAGGCGCTGATCGAGCGAGTGAAAGCGGTTGCATGCCGCGGTCTGCGACGTCTGGACGAGCAGTGCCTGCGCCCACCGCTGCAGGAGCAGGCGCAGGATGGGCGTGCGTCCGGCCTGCCGGTTGAGCGAATCGATCGGCACGCGGAGGAGCTCTCCGCCGATCTGCACGGTCGCTTCGTTCCACGTGGTCTCCGCCCCGCCGAGCAACGCGGTCACGCCGAAAAGCCCCTCGGGCCCGATGATCGCCACTTCCGCTTCAGCCCCATCCTGCATCTTCGCGTGCAGCGAGCCGACCGAGTCGATCGGGAACCAGGCGTCGTCGATCACCCCCCCACTGTGGTGAAGGACGCTTCCCGCCGGCAGCGACACGAGCTCACCGGCAGCCACGACACGCTGCCGTTCCTCCTCAGGGAGCGACGCGAGAAAGGTGTTATGCCTGATGGCGTCCATTGTGGAATGTCATTGCGCAGGGTCCGGATCCATAGTGAGCAATGGTTGAACCAGGTTCGTGTACGGGGGCGTTGTCCCTGCCCGCGGGCACGCCCCGATGACAGTTGATACAGACAGCTTCGGACACGTTGGCACGCCCTCAAATTCGTCCAATTCCCGGACGGTTCCTCTCTACGGAGGCGTAACCAACGGTCATCCCGGAGTTACCGACGATCACTCACGAGTGAAAAATGATCACGCGCGGATGAACAATCTTCACGCGCGGATGAACAATCTTCACGCGCGAATGAAAAATGATCACGAATGGATGACCGATGATCACGCACGGATCACCGACGATCACTCGCGGATGACCGCAGCGTTCTAAATCAGAACACGAGCGTTCTAAATCAGAACAACGTTGTTCTAAATCAGAACGCCCCCATGACTCGCGGATGACCATCGGTAACGACGGGATGAAGAATGTCAACGTCCGAGAGTGTCGCGGTAACCCCGCGAACCGCGCCCGACATCCCCGGATCACCGCGCGTAACCCCATCACTCGCGCCGCACTACAACGGATGACCGCCGGTAACTCCCGCATGAGCGCCGGTAACCCCCGCATGACACGCGGTAGCTCCCGGATGACGCCCGGTAACTCGCGAGTGACGCCCGGTAGCTCGCCGATGACGCGGAGCGATCTCGGAGTGCGGCGGCGAAGGGAGGGTGTCTCAAAACGGTGCGTTTCGATCTACTCCCTTGGTTCTGCCGTCGATGAACCGGCGCCCGCGGGCGCGGACAGACAGGAGTGTCTGTCCCACATTCAGATTCCGCCGAATATCGGGCACCCGCGGGCACGCTG
>DASWMP010000077.1:0-15440 GCA_036399695.1 Thermoanaerobaculia bacterium
CCACCGCTCTTTTACACGTGTAGCAGAGCGGTGGCGTTCGCCACCGCACTCCGAGACCTGTCCGAAAGTACAGCCCCTCACCCGCACCTCCGTACGTGCCGCCACCCACCGGCATGAGCCCACATTGGGCACATGAACAAAACAGCTCTCATCACCGGCGCGTCGCAGGGGCTCGGGCTCGAGCTTGCCCGGCTGCTGGCGCGACGCAACGTCAACCTCGTCCTCAATGCCCGCCGTTCGGGGCCTCTCGCGGAGGCCGCACGCGAGCTCGCTCAGTACACCCACGTTGAAGCCGTCGCCGGAGACGTCTCCGAGATTGCCGAGGAGCTCGCGGCACGGGCGCAGGCGCGGTTCGGCGGCGTCGACATCCTCGTCAACAACGCCTCCGAGCTCGGTCCGCTGCCGATGCCGCGGCTGGAGGACTACGCGTGGGATGCGCTGCTGCGCGTCCTGCGCGTCAACGCCGTCGCGCCGATGCATCTCGCGCAGTTGCTGCTGCCGCGGATGAAGGTCCAGGGTGCGGGCGTCATCGTCAACATCTCGTCGGACGCGGGCGTCAACGCCTATCCGGGCTGGGGCGGCTACGGCGCGAGCAAGGCGGCGCTCGAGCATCTCTCCCGCACCCTCGCTGCCGAGCTCGAAGGCACGGGCGTGCGTGTCGTGGTCGTCGATCCGGGCGACATGAATACCGAGATGCACCGCAACGCGGCGAACGTCGCCGACCTCTCCGCGCTGCCGACGCCCGACCTCGTCGCCCCCGCGATCCTCGAGCTGATCGACGCCGCCTTCGATGCCGCGCCGCCGTTCGTGCGTGTCGAAGCGCAGCGGATGCTGGTGCTGTCATGACGACGCTCGATTTCGAGCTGCCGCCCGAGCTCGAAGCGCGCCTGCCGGCGGAGCTGCGGGGCGACGGACGCGACGACGTCCGTCTCCTCGTCACCCGGAAGCGCGACGACTCGGTCGTGCACGCTCACTTCCGCGAGCTGCCGCGCTTCCTCGATCCCGGCGATCTCGTCGTGCTCAACACCACCGCCACGCTTCCGGCGGCCGTTACGGCCGTCCGCGGCAACGGCGACGTCATCGCCCTGCATTTCTCCACCGCGCTGCCGGACGGCCGCGTCATCGTCGAGCCGCGCTGGAGCCGCGGCAGCGCGCAGGCGACGCCTCGCCCGTCGATCCATCGCAGCGAGCGCCTCCCGTATGTCTACGGCGATGCCCGCATCACGTTCCTCGAACCGTATCGCGATTCCGTGCGCCTCTGGCTCGCCCGTTTCGAGAGCGACGTTCCGCTGCGTACCTACCTGCAACGCCACGGGCATCCCATCGCCTACTCCTACATCGACCAGCGCTTCCCGATCGACGCCTACCAGACGGTCTTCGCCCGGGACGCCGGATCGGCCGAGATGCCGTCCGCAGGCCGTGCGTTTACGCGGCAGATGCTGGTCTGCCTGCGCCGCCGCGGCGTTCGTCTGGCCAGGCTCGTGCTGCACGCCGGCGTCGCCAGTCTCGAAGAGCACGAACGTCCGCACGAGGAGTTCTTCGACGTTCCGCAGCGCACCGCCGACGAGGTGCGCCGGGCGAAAGCGCGCGGCGGGCGCATTGTGGCTGTCGGCACCACCGTCGTCCGGGCGCTGGAGTCGAGCGTCGGCGACGATGACGAAGTCGTGGCCACACGCGGCTGGACGGACGTCGTCATCACCCCGGAGCGCGGCGTGCGCGTCGTCGACGCACTTCTCACCGGCTTCCACGAGCCGCGCGCCACGCACCTGGCCATGCTCGAGGCGATCGCCGGGCGCGACCACATCGCGAAAGGCTACGCCGCCGCTCTCGGGCACGGTTACCTATGGCACGAGTTCGGGGATTTGCATCTCATCGTGTAGTGTTCACCGCCGAGGACGGTTTCGGATCCGGAACCGCCCATTTCAGGAGGTGAAGCCACGTGAAGAGTGTCTTCGCGCTGTTGCTCATGGTGCTCACGATCGATACACAAGCCGACCCCAAGCCGCCCATCGCAAAGAAAGTCCCGAAGTCCGTCACGCTGCATGGCGACACGCGCGTCGACGACTACGGCTGGCTGCGCGACAAGAAAAGCCCCGAGACCCTCGCCTATCTGGAAGCGGAGAACGCGTACGCCGCGGCGATGATGAAGCCGTCCGAGCCGCTGCAGAAGAAGCTCTACGACGAGATGCTCGGCCGCATCAAACAGACCGACCAGGCCGTCCCGTACAGCAAGCGCGGCTACTTCTATTACTCGCGCACGCTGGAAGGAAAGCAGTACCCGATCTACGCCCGCAAGAAGGGGAGCCTCGACGCGCCGGAGCAGATCCTGCTCGACGTCAACCAGCTCGCCGAGGGTAAGAAGTTCATGTCCGTGAACGATTTCGACGTCACGGATGACGGGAACTACCTGGCCTACTCCATCGACGATACCGGCTACCGCCAGTACCGCCTTCACGTGAAGGACCTGCGCACTGGTGAGCTGCTGCCCGATACCGTCGAGCGCACCGGCTCCGTCTTCTGGGCCGCCGACAACAAGACGCTCTTCTACTCGACCGAGAACGACGCCAAGCGCGACTACCGCATCTATCGCCACGTCATCGGTACGGACGTGCACACGCTCGTGTACGAGGAGAAGGACGAGCTGTACGACGTCTACGCCGAGCGCTCGCGCAGCGGCGACTGGGTCTTCATCATCACGGAGAGCAAGACCACCAACGAAGTGCGGATGATCCCCGCCGCGAAGCCGGACGCGGAGGCGCGCGTCATCGTTCCGCGCCGCACCGATCACAAGTACTACCCGGATCACCGCGGCGACCGGTTCTACGTCATGACCAACGACGCCGGGATCAACTACCGCGTCGTCACGGCGCCGGTCAGCGATCCGGCGGAGAAGAACTGGGTCGAGCTCGTGCCGTACCGCAAGCCGGTACGCATCGAGGCGGTCGACCTCTTCCGCAACCACATGGTCCTCCGCCTGCGCGAAGGTGGCCTCAACGTCTTCGAGGTGTACGACCTCCGTCCCACCGACGGCGCCGCCGCCACCGCGAAGATGCACCGCGTGACGTTCCCCGAGCCGGCGTACGCCGCCGGCCCGAACGCGAACGAGGAGTTCGACACGAACGTCTACCGCTACTCGTACCAGTCGATGGTCACGCCGCCGTCCGTCTACGACTACGACCTCGACACGAAGAAGCAGACGCTCCTGAAGCGCAATGAAGTCCTCGGCGGCTACGATCCGGCCCAATACAAGTCCGAGCGCTTCTTCGTCACGGCCAGCGACGGCGCGAAGATCCCGGTGGCCGTCGTCTATCGCAAGGACGTCGACCCGAAGAAGGCCAACCCGCTGCTGCTCTACGCCTACGGCTCGTACGGCGCCTCGATGCCGGACGGCTTTGCCTCGAACCGTCTCTCACTCCTCGACCGCGGCGTCGTCTACGCCATCGCCCACATCCGCGGCGGCGGTGAGATGGGCAAGGAGTGGCACGAGCAGGGGCGGATGATGACGAAGAAGAACACCTTTACCGACTTCATCGCCGTCGCCGATTACCTCGTGAAGGAAAAGTACACGTCGAAGGAGAAGCTGGCCATCTCCGGCGGCAGCGCCGGCGGCCTGCTCATGGGCACCGTCGTGAACATGCGCCCGGATCTCTTCAAGGCCGTGATGGCGTACGTCCCGTTCGTCGACGTCATCAACACGATGCTCGACGCCTCGATCCCCCTCACCACGCAGGAGTACATCGAGTGGGGGAACCCGAACGAGAAGGAAGCGTACGCCTATATGAAGAGCTACGACCCCTACTCGAACGTGGAGAAGAAAAAGTACCCGGCCATGCTCGTGCGCGCGTCGCTGAACGACAGCCAGGTCGGCTACTGGGAAGCCGCCAAATGGGTCGCCAAGCTCCGGGCCACGAAGACGGACGACAACGAACTGCTGATGCTGGTGAACATGGGGGCCGGCCACGGCGGCGCCTCCGGCCGGTACGACAAGTTGCGCGAGGATGCGCACGACTACGCCTGGCTGCTGCGGCAGCTTGGCGTGGTGACGGCGGAGTAGCAGACGAGGACGACGGCAACGCAACGCTTGGCGTTGCGTTGCCGTCGGTCCGTTGTCCGTTGTCCGTTGCTCGTTGTCGGTTTTCCGTGCTCCGCTCCGCGGCGAACGAGGCGTGTACCTGGGGTGTGGTGGTCAGCGGCGATAATGGCTCACGTAAAGTAGGTGGAGGTGGCGATGAGCATCCCGTTGCTGGCCGGCGCCGCGTTGTCAGTGCTTCTTGGCCTCGCCCACTCCTATCTGGGGGAGCGCTACATTCTCATCCCGCTGTTCCGCGACGTGCTGCCGGGCAGACGCACGTCGATGAAGCGCACGTTGCGGTTCGCGTGGCACATCACGAGCGTGCTGGCATTCGGTTTCGCGGGCATTTTCTGGGCGATCGCCTCGCCCGGAACAGAGGTCGCGCGGACGACGCTGGTGATCATTGCTGTGACGTTCGTGGTGTGCGGCGTCGTGGCGCTCGTCGGCTCGCGCGGGCGGCATCTGTCATGGATCGTGTTCTTCGCCATCGCCGCGCTGACGTTGTTCGCGGCTCGGTGACGCACCGTATGGAGTGCGGCGGCGACGGGTCATCAGCCGCCGCTTTCTTACAGCGGAAGCGGCGAGCTTCCGCCTGCGTGGTGCAGCGATGGCGTAGGTCACGGGGTGGAAGCTCGACGCTTCCACTGTGGGAGTGCGGCTACCCTTTCACCGGCGCCAGCCGCCACGAGCGATGTGACGGGTCCTCTGGCGCAATCTTCTCCAGGAGCCATTCGCCCGTCAGCGTTTTGCCGGTGAACCAGAGGTCGAAGCGGTGGCTGGCGTAGCTGCCTTCGATGAGCTCGTAGGCGCCGCTGTCTTCGATGGTCACGCGGTCTTTCCATTGCGCGGGGACGCGGCCTTCGAAGTATTCGCGGTTGATGGTGAAGTCGCCGGCGGGCATGGCGATGAGGGACGTCGTTCCTTCGCGGTCGGGGCGGAGGAGCCAGCGTTTGAAGCGGCCGTGCATGTCGAGCCAGAGCTCGTTGCCGGTGTCGGTGGTGGCGAGGGTGAACAGCCGCCGGCCGGACTGGCTGCCCGCTTTGATGCGCGGGGTGTCGTCCGTTATCCGTTTTCGGTTGTCCGGGCTGCGCTTTGCGGTGGCCGGCAGTTTCACGCGGGGCGTGGAGAGATCGGACCAGAGGTCGCCCAGTTTCGCGAGCCGCTTCAGCGCCTGCTCGGGAGTGAAGTCGAGGTTCTTCGCGCGCTCCACCTCCTTCCACGTGACGGGCATCGAGACGTACGGGAGCTCGCGTTTGGCGCGGAGCGAGTAGACGGCGATGGTCGTCTTGTAGTCGGCGTTCTGGCTCCAGTCGATGAAGACGCGGTTGCGGCGCAGGACCTTCGTCATCTTGGCCACGACGAGCTTCGGATACGCGGCTGCCAGCTCCTCGGCGAGCCGTCTCGCGAGCGGCTGCGTGACGTCGTGCGACACTCCGCGGCCGAGCGGGACGTAGAGCTGCAGACCCTTCGAGCCCGAGACCTTGGCGTGCGATTCGAGCTGCAGCTCCTGCAGGGTTTCGCGCAGCAGCAGCGCCACCTCGCAGCACTCCGGCAGGCCGGCTCCTTCGCCGGGATCGAGGTCGAAGACGATGTGCGTCGCCTCGTCGATCTTCGGGACGCGGTGGAGGAAAGGGTGCAGCTCGACGCCGCCGACGCTCGCGATCCACTTCAGCGTGCGCACGTCGTTGACGAGGATGTAGTCGATGTCGCTCTCACCGCCGCGGCGCGGCACCGGGAAACGCTTCACCCACGACGGCGTGAACGACGGCGCGTCCTTCTCCCAGAACGATTCGCCGCGGATGGTGCCGGGATAGCGCTTGAAGGAGATCGGGCGGTTGCGCAGGTGGGGGAGGATGTACCTGCTGACGCGCGTGTAGTAGGCGACCGCGTCGGCCGTGGTGAAGCCGCTCTCGGGAAAGAGCACGCGGTCGGGGCGCGTCGTCATGCTATCCTCACACCATCCTGATCGAACGTGGAGGGTGTGATGGGCGAGATCAGATTGTTCCAGATCTGCTATGAGGGCGACCTGACGGTCGAGGTCTCACATGCGATGCGGAAGCTCGGCGCCGAGCCGAACTTCGACCAGAGCTGGCAGGTGTGGCTCCCCGAGGGACGCCATTCCGCGCCGCTCGTCCGCTACCTGCGCGGCCACCTCGGCGAAGACGCACGCCTCCTCGTCGCGTGCATGCACTTCTCCACCGCCCGCGACTTCCTCCTCGTGCGCCACAGCATGACCCCCGGTGCCGACTACACCGAGCTGCACGACGCCCTCGACCGCCTCGGTACCGTCGTGGAGCTCCCGTTCGAGTCGACGTTCATCGTGCAGTCCGACGACCGTACGGATGTGCAGACGCTCGGCAAGGCCCTCGGCGAGCTGTGCCCCGACGAGTCGCTCATGGTCTCGGGCATCAGCCACGACTGGTCCTTCTGCGACTCGGGCGTGAGCCGGATGTTCGTGGCCGGGGACGAGCAGTTGGAAGCCACGTTCAAGGGCTTCTGACGCGGCTGCGCGCGTAACGTCCTACTTCACGCCCCGCATCATCTTCTTGATCGGCACCACCAGCAGCGCCAGGATGAAGGCCGCCACCGCGACGCTCACGAACACGGCCATGAACACCTGCGAGTAGGTGCGGTCCTGCAGGAAGCCGGCGGCCCAGCCGGCGACGTAGTTGCCCATCGCCGTGGCGAAGAACCAGACGCCCATCATCATGCCCACGAGCCGGCCCGGCGAGAGCTTCGTGACCATACTCAGGCCGACGGGGCTCAAACAGAGCTCGCCCACCATCTGCATGAAGTAGAGGCCGACCAGCCACCAGGGACTGACGCGTTGTCCGGAGGCCTCGAAGATACGCGCCGCCGGCACGATGAGCAGAAACGCGAGGCTGAGAAACAGCAGCCCGAGCGTGAATTTGACGGGGCTGGAGGGCTCGCGCCGTCCGAGCCGCAGCCAGATCCAGGCGAAGACCGGGGAGAACATGATGACGAACACCGGCTCGACCGACTGGAACCAGCTCGACGGAAACGCGAAGCCGAAGATCGTCAGGCGGGTGGCGCGATCGGCGAAGAGCGTGAGGCTAGAGCCGGCCTGTTCGAACCCGGCCCAGAAGAGCAGGGCGAAGAAGGTGAGGATGCAGATGGCGCCGATGCGGGCCCAGTCGCCGCTCGTGAGCGGCGACTTATCCGTCGATGCCGCGGTGTCGAGGGCCGCCGTCACCGCCGTCGGGCGCTCCGTGACCGGCGTGAGGTACTTCTTCCCGGCGACATATTGAATGAGGCCGACGATCATGCCGACGCCGGCCATCCCGAAGCCGAGGTGCCAATTGTAGCCCTGGCCGAGCCAGCCGCAGAGGAGCGGCGCGATGAAGGCGCCGAGGTTGATCCCCATGTAGAAGATCGAGAAGCCGGCGTCGCGGCGGGTGTCCTCTGGCGTGTAAAGAGAGCCCACCATCGAGGACACATTCGGCTTGAGCAGGCCGGTGCCGCAGATGATGAGGAAGAGGCCGAGGTAGAAGAACGGCAGGCCCGGGACGGCCATGCTGAAGTGGCCGAGGGCGATGATGATGCCGCCGTAGAGCACCGCGCGGTAGTGGCCGATCAGGCGGTCGGCGATCCAGCCGCCGGGGATGCCGGAGAGATACACCAGCATCGTGTAAAGCCCGTAGATCTGCGTGGCTTTACCGATCGGGAAGCCGAGTCCCGGCTGCTGCGTGGAGCCCACCATGTAGAGGATCAGCAGGGCCCGCATGCCGTAAAAGCTGAAGCGCTCCCACATCTCGGTGAAGAAGAGCGTGGCCAGTCCGCGTGGATGGCCGAACCACTGTTTCGTCGAGGCGCCGGTCGAAGCGAATGTGCTCATGGCGCGTATTGTCCGCCGGAAACGTGGCGGTGTCTCGCGGTTCGCCCCGCCTCCGGCGGATTTCGCCCCACGGCTTGGTAAAGATCTTGTATCTTCGCGCGGAAAATCGGCGATTCTGCGCGAAAAAGTCCGCGAGGCAGGGAGAGTCTGATGGCCCAGACGCAGGTAGCAGAGAAGCATCCCAGAGGGTTGTACGTCCTGTTTGGAACGGAGATGTGGGAGCGATTCAGCTTCTACACCGTCGGCGCGATGTTGTCGCTGTATCTCCGCGACACCACCGACGGCTTCGGCTTCTCGAACGCACGTTCCGCGTCGGTGGTCTCGACGTACAACATGTTCATCTACTTCACCCCGCTGATCGGCGGCCTGATTGCCGACCGATTAACAGGGTTCCGAAAAGCGATCATGATCGGCGGGGTCTCGTTCATGATCGGGCACGCGCTCCTGGCGATCCCGAACAACCTCCTGATCTGCTATCTCGCCCTCACTTTCCTCGTCATCGGTAACGGCTTCTTCAAACCGAACGTCTCCTCGATGGTCGGCAACCTCTATCGCGAGGGCAGCCACCTCAAAGACAAGGCGTACCTGATCTTCTACATGGGCATCAACGTCGGTGCGCTGCTCGCGCCGCTCGTGGCCGATTTCATCCAGCCTCGATGGGGCTTCCATCCTGCATTTTTCATGGGCGCGGTGGGCATGGTCATCTCGCTCATCGTCTTCGGCGTGAGTCAGAAGTGGGTGCGCCAGGCCGATCATCCAAAGTATCGCGGGGCCGCCGGCGCCAGTGGCGACTTTGCGCGTGCGGACGGCTCGCGCGGCCATCAGGAAGCGGTTGCCACGTCCGAGGACCTGCCGCCGGCGACGCCCGAGCCGAACGCTGCAGCGGTCACGATGGACGCGGTGCCGGAGTGGAAGCGGATCCTGGCTCTCATCGTCATCTTCCTCATCGTCATCGTCTTCTGGATGGTCTTCCACCAGAACTCGATCTCCCTCACATGGTGGGCCGAGGATCACTCGCGCGCGCTGCCGGGGATTCTCTCGAACGCCATCAATCCGCTCTTCATCATCATTCTCTCGCTGCCGCTCGCGGCATTCTGGAGCTGGCTCGATCGCCGCGGCCTGGAGCCTTCCACGCCGGTGAAGATGATGATCGGGATGCTGCTCACCGGGCTTTCGTTCGTCATCCTCTATTTCTCCGCGACCTCGGGCGGTTTCACGGCGCCGGTCTTCCGCGTCATCAAAGCGGAGGCAGGGCAGACGTACGTCCAGATCGCGAAGGAAGCGCGCGACCACCTGAAGGTGGCGATGCCGCCGGCGCAGGTTCAGGTCATCGAAGACGGCAAGCCGGTGACGAAAGAGGCTTACCCGGTCTCCGTCGCGAACGACACCGCGATGCAGGCCGGAGACTTCGTCCGGCTGGAGACGCACTCGGCCTCGCAGATCACCGTCGCGCCGACGCACCGCGTCTCCGCCATGTGGTTGATCGTCGCCTATCTCGTCCTCTCCCTCGGCGAGCTGATGCTCAGTCCCATGGGCCTCTCGCTCGTCTCCAAGGTCGCGCCGATCCGCATGCGCGGTGTGATGATGGGCGGCTGGTTCGCCGCGACGGCCATCGGCAACAAGCTGACCGGCGTGGCCGGCTACTGGGATCTCTGGAGCCACTCGCACTTTTTCATCCTGCTCGCCTCGATGGCCCTCGGGATGGCGGTCGTGCTGCTCCTGCTCCTCCGGCCGTTGAAGAAGGCGATGCCGGGGGTGTGACGCGGAAAACCTTGAACGCAGAACGCAGAACGATGAATTGAGAAGCTCTCGGCGTGCGTCGTTCCTGACTCTGCATTCTGACTTCTGCGTTCTGCGTTCTGCGTTCGGTTTATGACTCTCCAGGAAAACGTCCCTCTCGCGCCGTTCACCACCATCGGCATTGGTGGTGCGGCGCGTTTCTTCTTTCGCGCGACGTCGATCGACGAGCTCCGCGAAGCGCTGGCCTGGGCGCAGGAGCACGCACAGCAGGTCTTCATCCTCGGCGGGGGCAGCAACCTGCTGATCTCGGACGACGGCTTCGACGGCCTGGTCATCCAGCTCGACCTGCGCGGCATCACGGTGGAAAGTGAAGACGCCGGCGTCGTGATGGTGAAGGTGAGCGCGTCCGAGCCGTGGGACCCGTTCGTCGCCATGACGGTGGAGAACGGCTGGGCGGGCGTCGAGTGCCTCTCCGGCATCCCCGGCTCGACCGGCGCGACGCCGATCCAGAACGTCGGCGCCTACGGGCAGGACGTCAGCGAGACGATCGTGCGCGTCGAAGCGCTGGATCGCACGACGGGACTCGTCACCTGGTTCACCAATTGGGACTGCCGCTTCGGCTACCGCGCCAGCCTGTTCAAGAACCACGAGCGGGAGCGCTACGTCGTCCTGTCCGTCACCTTCCGCTTGCGGCGCGGGGGTGAGGCGACGATCCGTTACCCCGACATCCAGCGCTACCTCGACGAGCACCACATCGAGAAGCTGGACCTCGTGGGCGTACGCGAAGCCGTGATCGCCATCCGCAAGCGCAAAGGGATGGTCATCGACGCCGCCGATCCCGACACCCGCAGCGACGGCTCGTTCTTCATGAATCCCATCGTGACGCCCGCGCAGTACGAGGAGTTCGCCAGGCGCCCCGGCACCGAGAACGCGCCGCACTTTCCGTCCGATAGCGACGTCAAGCTCTCAGCCGCCTGGCTCATCGAGCACGCCGGCTTCACGAAAGGCTACGTGCACGGCAACGTGGGCCTCTCGTCGAAGCACTCGCTGGCCGTGATCAATCGCGGCGGCGGCACCGCGGCAGAGGTGCTGGAGCTCGTGCGGTTGATTCAGGGGAAGGTGCGCGAGCAGTTCGGCGTCGAGATCCACCCCGAGCCAAACTTCATCGGGTTTTAACGGGGGACGTTGTCCGTTTCCCGTGGTCCGTTCTCCGTGCTGCGCTCGCGCGGGCTTTCTCTGCGATCAGACGCGAAGCGAAGCACGGACAACGAGCAACGAGCAACGGACGACGCGCGCGGCGCGTCAGCGCCGCGCGAACACTTTCACGATCGTCGCGATGTCCACCGTCCGCTCGAGGTACTCCCAGACCGCGAGTACTTCTTCGCGGTGGTGGATCAGCTCTGCTTCCTGCGAGACGGCGAAGCGGGCGCGGTTGTACCACTTCGTCGCTTCGTCCGGGTTGGCGCTGAGGCGCGCCCGGGCGTGCTGGATCAGCAGCTCCTGCTCGGGGTAGACGTCGGCGTGGCGGATCAGCTTCGGTTGGGCCGCGCGGGCCTGCTGCTTTTCGAGGAGGCGTTCGCGCTTCCGCTCCAGTGAGCCGGCATCGCGGCGGAGCGTGCCGAGGGCCGTGAGCGACTCCAGCGCGTGCCCGACGCCGTTCGCTTCGAGACGCAGACCGCTTTGATACCCGCCGCTCTTCGACAAGCGGCTCCAGACGACCGTGGCGTGCGTCGCCACCGTCACGTCCGCGCGGCGGAACCAGAGCCGTGCGCGCGTGCCGAGGCGCAGGGGCTGCGCGTGAGCGATCTGCACGCCCTGCGCGCCGATGTCCACCAGACGGATCTCCGTCGCGCCGAAGCTGCCGGCCAGCGTATCGATCACGATGAAGCGTTCCGCGCGGCGCAGCTCCTGAACGTTATTCAACATGGCCGGTCATGGTAGCGCCGTTTCCTTCCATATACTACGGGGCCATCCATGAAAAACATTGCGATTGCACTGCTGCTTGCGCTCGCCACCACCGCCACGCTGTTCGCCGCCGAGCCGGAGAAAGTCTACGCACTGCGTGCGGCGCGGCTCATCGATGGACGGGGCGACGCCGTCGTCTCGCCCGGCATCGTCGTCGTGCGGGGCAACAAGATCGTCGCCGCCGGCCGTGACGCCGCCGTCCCCGCCGGCGCGGAAGTCATCGACCTCGGCGACATGACGCTGCTGCCCGGACTCATCGACACGCACACGCACATCCTCCTGCAGGGAGACGTCACTGCCGAGGATTACGACGTGCAGATCTTCAAGGAGTCGCTGCCGTATCGCGCGCTGCGGGCCAGCCGTGCGGTCAAGCTGGCCCTCGAGCACGGCTTCACCACGATGCGCGACGTCGAGACCGAGGGGGCCATGTACGTCGACGTGGACGTCAAGCGCGCCATCAACGCCGGCGTCATCCCCGGCCCGCGCATGATCGTCTCCGGACGGGCCATGTCGACGACCGGCGGCTACGGTCCGAGCGGCTACTCGCCCGAGATCACCTACCCGCGCGGCGTGCAGATCGTCGACGGCGTCGAAGGTGCGCGCAAGGCCGTGCGCGAGCAGATCGGCAACGGCGTCGACTGGATCAAGGTGTACGCCGACCGCGGCTACTTTTTCGCGAAAGACGGGACGCTCTCCAGCATCCCGAACTTCACGACCGACGAGATGAAAGCCATCGTCGACGAGGCTCATCGCCAGCGGCGCAAGGTCGCGGCGCACGCGATGGCCCGTCCGGGGCTGACCATCGCACTCGACGCCGGCGTCGATTCCATCGAGCACGGCCTGGCCATCCCCGACGACCTGCTCGACCGGATGAAGCGCCAGGGCACCTGGCTCGTCCCGACGCTCACGGCCATGGAGTGGGTCGGCCCCGGCCGCCCCGGCATCTGGCCGCAGCTCCCGCCGATCCATCGCGATTCCTTCGCCCGCGCCTTTCGCAAGGGGGTGAAGATCGCGTTCGGCACCGACGCCGGCGCCTTCCCCTGGGACATGACCGCGGCCGTCGAGTTCACCTACATGACCCGCGGCGGCATGACCCCGATGCAGGCCATCCAGTCCGCCACGATGCGCGCCGCCGAGCTGCTGGAGATGGAGTCGCAGATCGGGTCGCTCGAGGCGGGAAAGTTCGCGGACGTCATCGCCGTCCCGGGCAACCCGTTGGAGGACGTGAAGGTGCTGGAGCGCGTGGGCTTCGTGATGAAGGACGGGGTGATCGCGAAGCGGTGAGGCGAGCGGCGCCGCCGCGGTACCGGCTACCCCCGTTGTTAACCAGCCACCCCTTTCCCGCGTACTAGCCCCAGCAGTTGCCACCTGGGAGGTCGCAAATGGAAAACATCATGTTTTACATCCCGGTCATCGGGACGGTTGGTTCATTCGCGCTGATGTTCCTGCTCATCTGGTCCGTGGCGCGGACGCGGCAGCGGAAGCACGAGCTGCAGGCGCAGGTGCAGACGCGGCTCATCGAGCGCTTCAATTCGGCGCCGGAGCTCATCCAGTTCCTGCAGTCGAACGCCGGCCAGCAGTTCGTCAACGGCGTGCAGCGGGCGCCGCTCTACATCGCCCGGAACAAAGTCGTCTCCGGGATCAGCCGCGCCATCATCCTGGCTTCCATCGGCCTCGCCTTCGTGGTGGTGGCCCTGGTCACGGACCTCATCGGGATCGCCGTCCCGGGCATCCTCTTTCTCTGCCTCGGCGGCGGCTACTTTGCCGCTACGTATGTCTCGATGCGAATGTCGGAGCGCCTCGGCCTGGTCGATGAGCCCTCGCCGTACCAGCCCCCGTACCAGCAGCCCTATCAGCAGCCGTATCAGGCCCCCTATCAGCAGCCGCAGGCCTACACCCCGCCGCAGCCGCCGCCCGCGCCCGCGCCGTCTGCCGTCCCCCTTCCTGAAGAACAGCTTCCGCAGATCTGATGGTCCGCCATGACCAGCCTGGATATGACCATGCCGATGCCCTTCGCACTCGGCCGCGACGAAACGGCGACCGCTCCGGGAAGGGGCCGTAAGCCGATGGACGAGGCGCGGTTCGAAGCCTTCTACCGGAAGTCGGCCGGAGCACTCTGGTCGTACATCTTCCGGCTGACGGGCGACGCCGCGACCGCGGACGATCTGCTGCAGAAGGCGTTCTTCCGCTTCCTGCGCGCGAACCCGCCGCTCGTCTCCGAGGAGCACATGCGCCGCTGGCTGTTCCGCACGGCCACGAACCTGACGATGGATCACTTCCGCGAGACGAAACGCTGGAAGAAAGAGGAGCTGTCGGCGCAGGCGTCGATCGCCCCCGACCGCGGCGAGCTGCGCCACGACATGATGCGCATCTTCTCCGAGCTCAAGCCGCAGGAGCGCGCGCTGCTCTGGCTCGCACACGTCGAGGAATCGAGTCACGACGAGATCGCCGAGACGCTCGGCCTGAAGTCGAAGAGCGTCCGCGTGCTGCTCTTCCGCGCCCGCAAGCGCCTCGGCGAGCTGCTGTCGAAGAAAGGTCTGGCCCCTGCGGCACGGACGATGGAAGGTGCGCGATGAACGACGGTTGCCGCTACGACGCCGACGTGATCCGCGCCGTCCGCGACGACGCCTGGACCGAATCGCTCCGGACGCACGTCGCCGGTTGCGAGGAGTGCGAAGCCACCGCCGCCATCGCGCCGTGGATGACGCGCTTCGAGCAGCTCTCCGACCGCGAGCACATCCTCCCGGACCCGCAGGTCGTCTGGCTCAAAGCGCAGATCCTCCGCGGCACCGCCGACGCCGCCCGCGCCACACGCCCGCTGACCATCGTGCAGATGGCGGCCTACTTCGTCGTGGCCGGCGGCTGGGCCGCCATGCTGACGTGGAAGTGGGACGTACTGGAACGCTGGATAGCCAGCTTCACCCCGACGCAGTTCGTCGTGCAGGCCAGCGGCCGTGACATGACACTTTCGCTAACGTCGATGACCGTCATGTTCGTGCTGGCCTCCGTGACGGTGATGGTGGCGCTGCACACGATTCTCGCGGAGGAGTGAGCTCGCGCAGTTTGGAGTGCGGCAGCGACGCTTCATCAGCTCCCGCTTTCGCATAGTGGCAGCGTCGAGCTGCCACTATCTTCGGCGCGCCATGTGGGCCGCAGCTCGACGCTGCGGCTATAGGAAAGCGGCAGATGACAAAGCGTCGCTGCCGCACTCCAAACTATGTCTACAGTCCTGCCCAGATCAGCACCCGCTTGTACGTGTAGAAGAACGGCCGCTCATCGCCGAGGACGCGCGGCAGCTCCGTGCGGTAATCCTCGAGGAACGCGCCAAAGCGCTCACCCAGACGTGCTTCGTAGTCGGTGAGCAGTGCGCCGCGCACCCACTCCACCACGTCCGCCGTCGATGGCAACAGATGTCCGTACACCTGCAGCCGTACGTGCTGCCGCGTGAAGCCCAGCTCGTGGAGCAGCGTGGCGTAGCGCTCGACCGGGAGGAGGAAATCGGGGTGGGCCGTGGCGCCGTGCTTCACGGCGAGGACGGCGGCTACGCTGTGCGACGGATGATCGTCGTTCGCGGGCATCTGGATAGCGAGCTGCCCGCCCGGCGCGAGCATCCCCCGCAGGCGCGCGAGCAACTGCTCGTGATCCGCTACCCAGTGCAGCGCGGCGTTCGAGAACAGGAGGTCGTACGTCTCATCCGGCGCGAACGAGGCGATGTCCGCCTTTGCGAACTGCAGCGTCTCGCCGGCGGCAGCGGCGGCCCTGGCCAGCATCGCTGCCGAGTCGTCGATGCCGAGCGTCTGCGCGGCA
>DASWMP010000078.1:0-15189 GCA_036399695.1 Thermoanaerobaculia bacterium
GCCACCGCTCTTCTACACGTGTATCAGAGCGGTGGCGTTCGCCACCGCACACCAAGAATCCGAAATCGCGCTAGTCTCTCCCCATGCGCATGCCCACCCTCTTCTTCGGCCACGGCAATCCGATGAACGCGATCCAGACGAACGCCTGGACCGAGGGCTGGCGGGCGATCGGGCGGGCGTTGCCGAAGCCGAAGGCGATCGTCTGCATCTCGGCGCACTGGTACCTGCCGGCGACGCTCGTCACGTCCAACGAGAAGCCGCGCACGATCCACGACTTTGGCGGCTTCCCTCGGCCGCTCTACGCGGTGCAGTACCCGGCGCCGGGCGAGCCGTCGATGGTGGAGCGCATCCGCACGCTGCTCGCGCCGTTCGAGGTGGCGGGGAACGAGGAGTGGGGACTCGATCACGGCACCTGGTCGGTGCTGGTGCACGCCTTCCCCGACGCCGATATCCCCGTCGTCCAGCTCAGCATCGACGAGACCCAGCCGGCCCAGTTCCACTACGACCTCGGGCGCCGCCTCGCGCCGCTCCGCGACGAAGGAGTGCTCGTCATCGGCAGCGGGAACCTCGTCCACAACCTGCACACCTACGCCTGGGGCAAGCACGACCCCGAACCGTTCGACTGGGCTGTCCGCTTCGAGCAGCTCGCCCGCACCGCCATCACCACCCGCGACCACCAGCCCCTCATCGACTACGAAGCCCTCGGCCGCGACGCCCAACTCTCCGCCCCCACCCCCGACCATTACCTCCCCCTGCTCTACATCCTCGGCACCCAGCAGGAAGAGGACGAAGTCCGCTTCCCGGTCGAAGGGGTGGACGGCGGCTCGATCTCCATGCTCACCGTGCAGATCGGCTAGCGTGACACGACACCACGGACCATCGAGCCATCGATGGGGTCGCGCGAACCAACGATCTGTCGCGCAAAGGCACCGGTGAGGTCGGTCGACGCCGCGGGTGAGGTCGATCGACGCCACCTTTGCCGTCACGCCGACGCAAAGGTCCCGTCCCGAGATCGTCCGCGTGGGATAGCACGAGCAACGGACAACGCGACCTCTCGGAGAACACGGTGAAGTTCCACGTCCGCAATATCCTCGACAAACTCCGCCTCCACAACCGCGCGCAGGTGGTGGCCTACGCGTTGAAGAACAAGATGGTGGATGCGGATTAGAGAGCCGAGGAGGCGTAAACTTCACCCATGGCCACCGACACGACCACGCGGCTGACGTACGACGATCTCGTGCAATTGCCGGACGACGGCAGGCGCTACGAGATCATCGATGGAGAGTTGTTCGTGAACGCTGCGCCCGTGCCCCGACATCAGATGATCGTCGGCAATCTCTATTTCGAGCTCGCCACCTTCTTTCGCCGGAACGGCGGCGGCATGGTCTACCTCTCACCGCTCGACGTGGTGTTCGACGAGCTGAACGTCACCGAGCCCGATGTCGTCGTCATCAGCAGCGACCGCGCGGGCATAGTCGGCAAGAAGAACGTGCAAGGCGCCCCAAGCCTCTGCATCGAAGTGCTTTCCGACAGCACCCGCCGCCTGGACGAGATCCACAAACGGAAGCTCTACGAGCGGTCGGGTGTGGATGAATACTGGATCGTCGATCCGGTGCTGGAGATCGTGAAGGTGTACCGGCGCGGTCCGTCCGGCTACGAGCGCGCTGCGGAAGTGAGCACCGAAAGCGGCGGCGCCATCACGACACCACTGTTCCGGGCACTGTCGGTCGACGTCACGGCGGTGTTCACCAGCCCGTGGAGTGAGGCGTAAACTTCACCCATGGCCCCCGACACGACCACACGGCTGACGTACGACGATCTCGTGCACTTGCCGGATGACGGCAGGCGCTACGAGATCATCGATGGAGAGTTGTTCGTGAACGCTGCGCCCGTGCCGCGACATCAGCGGATCGTCCGTATTCTGCTCGGGAGACTCGACCGTTATTTCGAAGAGCATGGGGGCGGAGAAGTGTTTCCCTCGCCGATCGACGTGGTGTTCGACAACGCGAACATCGCCCAGCCCGACCTCGTCGTCATCAGGAGCGATCGCGCGAACATCGTCGAGGAAAAGAACATCAAGGGCGCACCGAACCTCTGCATCGAAGTGCTTTCCGACAGCACCCGCCGCCTGGACGAGATCCACAAACGGAAGCTCTACGAGCGGTCGGGCGTGGATGAATACTGGATCGTCGATCCGGTGCTGGAGCTGGTGAAGGTGTACCGGCGCACGCTGTCCGGCTACGAGCGCGTGGCCGAGATCAACGTGGAAGAGGGCGGCGCGATCACCACCCCGCTGTTTCCGGACCTGTCGATCGACGTGTCTGCGGTGTTCCCCTGATCTCGGAGAGCGGCGGCTCGCCACCGTGTACGCCGGACCGGTGGCGCTGCGACCAGGGCAGTGCGCAATGCCGCGGTGTTCATTGCCCGGTTGATCTAACCGCGTCACGAGTGACACGGCGATCATTCGTAAGTTGGCGTCGATCTATCCCTTGGTTCGCCGTCGATGAACCGGCGCCTGCGGGCGCGGACAGACAGGAGTGTCTGTCCTACATTCAGATCTCTCCGAAGAATCGGGTACCCGCGGCTCGTCGGCAGTCAATGTAGGACAGACACTCTTGTCTGTCTGCGCCCGCAGGCGCCGGTTTTCAGGCCATCAGAGTGTGTGCGCTCCGTTTTGACACACCCTCCATTCGCCACCGCACTCCGAGATGGGCCTCACACCCCGAGCTGCGACAAATCCAGCTTGTCGCCCTTCACCGGCGGGCACCAGTAATACCCGCCCGTCACGGGACGCGAGAACGTGAACAGCCCGTCCACGATCCCGTCCTCCAGTCCGGCCATGCGGCGCATCATGATCTCGAAGCGGTCCAGCGACTCCACGTAGCTGATGAACTCCAGCCCTTCCTGCGTGGCGTTGGCCCAGGGCATCGAGCGGCGGACCATGAAGGCCGGCGGGTCGAAGCTTTCCTGTTCGCTTCTCTTGATGTGGGCGGACGGTGGGGCATCTTCGATCTCTTCGTTCGAGTCGGCGCGGCGGCCGATGAGGAGCTCGCGGTGCTGCTCCTCGAATTTGCGGAAGCGGGCCAGGTCGTGGACCCAGCGCTGCACGACCAGGAAGCTCGTCCCGTCCTTGCGCAGTGCGGCTTCGGCCGCCTTCTTTCCTTTCGGGTTCTCGGTGCCGTCCTCGAAGCGGGTCAGGTCGCGGCCGCCGTGGTAGGTGAAGGTGTCGTTGGAGTCGACGAGGAGGAACGCCTCGCCGACGAGCTCGCGGATGTGCTGCGTCAGGTCGAAGACGACGCCGCGATCGGGACCGCGCAGGAGAAAGCAGAGCGCTTCCTGCGTCGAGGGGACGCTGCACGCCGGGCCGGACATCGCCGGGAACGTGCGCAGGCCGGGGCACTGCTGCCCCAGGGCGAGCGTCACGGGCTCGCCGATGCCAATCGTGCCGCAGTCGGGCGAGAAGCCGTCGCGAAGGCTGCGCAGCGCTTCCTCGAGGTCGGTATCAGGAGCGACGCGGAAGAGGAGCGTACGGCCGACGGGCGGGCGGTCGGCGAGGATGGACGGCTGGGCATGGTGGTGCATGGGGGCGCGATTATGTCGGCCCGGCCCGCGGGGCGCTAGTCGGAATCGGAACAGCCGCTCGCGACGCTCCTCGCCGCGGACGCAGCCGGAAAGAGCGATCGCGCGGCCAGGGCATGCTCGCAGCGCTGCTGCCGTTTGCCGATGCGCGCCAGCCGCAGATGCAGCCGGTAACTGCCGGGGTCGATGCGCGACGCCCGTTCCAGCGACTCCCGGTCGCCGTGCCGCGCCTGGAGGTCCATGGCCACGAGCTGCGAGGCGCTGCGCACCGCCCCGAGACCGCTGAAGACGACCACCAGCAACACGAACAGCGTCCGTCCGCGGAGCGCGAGCGGCGGCATCGGCAGCCAGAGCGCGCCGAGCACCGTCCAGACGATGAACGTCGGCAGGGCGAGCAGCAGCACGGCGTCGAAGGCGCCGGCCACGGCGGCGGCGGCGAGCGTGGCGAGCATCGCCGCGGCGACGATGGCGTCGTCCGGATCGGCGGCCCGCCTGAGACGCTGCAGCGTCGTCAACGCGAGGGCTACGAACACCACCGCCAGGATGAGGAACGCCGGGAAGCCGCGCTCGGAGATGAAGGCGATCCAGTCGCTGCTCGGCCAGGGGTTGTACGTCATCCCCTCTTCGGAAGGATCGAGCGACGGGTCGCGCCGCGCCGCGTACTCGGGGTACCAGACCGGCCAGTTGCCCGGGCCGACGCCGAGGAGCGCGTGGGCGGCGGCCATCTTCAGCGAGTGCTCGTACTGGATGAGGCGTCCGCGTCCGCTGCCTTCCTGGTAGTTCGTCACGTCTTTGACGGAATCGAGATAGGGATTGTCGCTGCGCCAGTTGAGCGTGTTCGGGAGGAGGAGCGCCGCAGCCACCCCTCCGCCGATCAGCAGCAGGGCGACGAACAGACGCTTCCATGTGCGGCCGTCGCGGCGCAACGGACCGGAAAAGAGCATGGCGAAGAGGAAGATGACGATCATGGCCCCGAAGGCGAGCCACGCCGCACGCGAGCGCGTCAGCACCAGCGACGCCGTCACCAGCATGACGCCGAGCGACGCCGCGAACGACGCGCTGCCGCGTCGGGCGTAGAGCGCGGCCAGCAGCACGACCGGAAAGCCGAAGGCCGCCGCATGCGCCACGAAATTGCGGTTTCCCAGCGTGCCGCCCGGCGCGCGGTTGAGGGCGAAGACGTCCAGGCGCAGGCCGTACGTCTGCAGCAGCGACGTCACCGCCGCCAGCACCACCGCAAAGGCCAGCGCGCCGACGAGCGCGCGCGCCAGGCCGGCGTTGCGGAAGGTGCGAGCCACCCAGAAGAGCAGGACGCCGGACGCGCTCACCGCCAGCGCCCGCATCCCCAGCCAGGGATTCTCCGCCAGCAGCGTCGAGACGGCGCCCATCAACAGATAGAGGAGGAGCGCCGCATCCAGCCAGGTGATCGTCGCCCGCCGGAAGGAGCGCACGACCAGCAGCCCCGCCAGCGCCGCCGTCACATGCAGCACCAGCTCTTTCGGGACGAAGAACCGGTCGAGATCGAAGACCTTGTGCGTCGAAGCGACCAGCACCACCGCAAAAGCCCCGAGCTGCACGAGCCGCAACGCCAGCCGCTCTGCCCGGGTGGAAATCGGAAGCGCGGCAATTTCGGTCATCGGCAGCCGGAAGCGTATCAGCGCGGCACGTGATCCGCACCCATGGCCGCGTCTATGGCCATCCGCCTTCGCACCTCCGGCTGCCTTTTCAGCATCATTGCTTCCGTCGTTTTGACTATCCTGCTCAACCTGATGCTGCGCGGCTGTTCGTAGGAAAAAAGCTCGGGCCGCTCTTGGCCCGGCGACTGCACGCACGGCTTCGGTAACTGGAGGTATGCATGAACGAAGAGATCAATTCGGGTTTGCTGCAGGATGTCCGTGACCTCGAGCCGGCGCGTT
The DNA here is from genome assembly GCA_036399695.1 of Thermoanaerobaculia bacterium. GTDB lineage: Bacteria > Acidobacteriota > Thermoanaerobaculia > Gp7-AA8 > Gp7-AA8 > DASVEE01. The sequence continues at coordinate 5,493 of DASWMP010000078.1, forward strand.
CCGCGTCGGCGGCTGATGGAACCGATGCTGGGACCGACGGTTCGCCGATGAAAAAAGGCGATACCGACGGCACCGATGCCGAGGATCAGGACGGCACCGACGCCACCGACGCGGACGGGACGGACGATACGGATACGGACGGCACCGACGATACCGACTCCGACGGAACCGACGACACGGATTCGGACGGAACGGATAACGCGTAGCATTGCAGCAGGCAGTTCGCAGTTGGCGGTTGGCAGTGGAACGATCTACTGTCAACCGCGGGTGTGCCTTCGGCACACGTACCGCCTGCTGCCAAGTTTCCCCGAGCCCATGACCATCACCTTCGCCGACACGCTCGCCCCCACAGGCGTTGAAGACTTTCTCACGCGCACCTGGGGGCGCAGCTTCGCCCATTTACCGGGGGCGCGGGGACGGTTTCGCGACCTGCTGTCGTGGGAGGAAGTGAACGGGATGCTGCAGAAGCACCGGCTCGAGCCGCCGCGGCTGCGGCTGGCGCGCAATGGCCAGTTCGCGTCCAAGAGCGACTTCCTTCGCTATGAAGGGGGGCGCATCCCGTTCGTCGTGCCGGAGAAACTCTCCGAGCGGCTGCGCGACGGCTACACCCTCATCGTCGATGCCGTCGACGACATGACCGACGGCGTCATGCGTCTCGCGGCCGACTTCGAGCGGGTGCTCCACGAGTCGGTGCAGGTCAACATGTACGCCGGCTGGCGCGAGCAGCAGGGCTTCAACCGTCACTGCGATACGCACGACGTGGTCGTGCTGCAGGTCTATGGGAAAAAGTACTGGCGCGTCTACGAGGGGGGCCGTCCGCATCCGCTGAAAGACGACGTCGCCCCGAACAAAGAAGCGCCGCGGACCGTCGTCTGGGAAGGGCTGCTCGAAGACGGCGACGCGCTCTACATCCCGCGCGGCTGGTGGCACGAGGCTTCCGGCGTCGGCGAGGTCACGCTGCACCTCACGTTCGGCATCCACCAGCGCACCGGCGTCAGCCTGATGCACTGGATGGCGGACCGGCTGCGGGCGTCGACCGAGTTCCGCGCACCCCTGCGCCGCTTCGGCGCGCCCGAGGAACGGCAGCAACAGCTCCACGAGCTGCGACGGCAGTTGCTGGAGCAGTTCGACGGCGGCCTGCTCGACCGCTACTTCGCCGAACAGGATGCAAAGGCGCGCTCGCGCGGCTGGGCCAGCCTGCCGTGGACCGTCGCCACTCCCACTCCCCCGCCGATGGAGGCGCGCATCACGCTGGCCGCGCCGCGCGCGCTGAACCTCGTGCGCGACGAGCAGTCGATCCGCTTCGACGCGAACGGGCGCGCCTGGCAGTTCGCCGCCGCGGCCGAGCCGCTGCTGCACACGCTCTCGCACGGGCCGGCCACGGTGGCGCAGCTCTGCGAGGCGGCGAACGGCGCGCTCGACCACGCCACCGTCCAGCAGTTCGTCACCGAGCTGGCGCGGCATGGCCTCGTCGACGTGACGGGCGAGCCGGACGCGTGAGCACCACCGCGCGCCGTCCGTTCTGCTCCGACGCCGCACGGCTGCGCGGCGACGACAATATCGCCACCGCCGCCCGAGTCGACGTCTGGCTCCTCGTCGAGCTGCCGATCACCTGGGGGCGCGATCCGCTGAACGACGCGGCCCTGCCAGAGCCGGTGCGCGAAACGCTCCGCCGCGCGGAAAAAGAAATCCCCCGCAGCCGCCTCGTCTTCATCCGCAAGCGGGTCGAGCCCGTCGGCACGACGCGCGTCTTCGTGGTCCGCAGCGCGCCGCGCATCCGCATCGCCTCGCTGGAGCTGCCGTCGCTCGACGACGTGGCCACCGTGCCGTTCGCGGAGCTGGCCAATCAGGGGGAGCCGCTGACACGGCCGCTCGTGCTCGTCTGCACGCATGGCCAGCACGACTCCTGCTGCGGGCGGCGCGGCTATCCGCTGTTCGATGCCTTGCGCGAACGCGACTACATCGACGTCTGGCAGTGCTCCCACATCGGCGGCGACCGCTTCGCCGCGAACGCGCTCGTGCTGCCGTGGGGGCTGTACTACGGACCGGTCGAGCCGCGCGAAGCGGACGCCCTGGTCGACAGCATCGCCCGCAACGAGATCTTCCTGCCCGGCTACCGCGGACGGAGCACGCTCTCCCGGCCGGTACAGGCGGCCGAGACGTTCGTCCGCCGGGCGAACAACGTCCTGGCCCGCGATGCGTTCCGGCTGCAGTCGCGCGAGCTGCTGGTGGATGGGCGCATGCACATCCAGTTGCGCGACCAGGAGGGCACCACCCACGACGTGACGCTCGAGCACTACGTGGCCACGGCGGCGGCGTACGGGACGTGCTTCGTAAAGGAGGAGCACCCGATCCGGGAGTTCCGGCTGGTCGAGTACCGCGTGCTCTAGGCACGATGAGACCTATGGGACAGATGGGACCTATAGGACCTATGAGTTCGTTAGCGGAGCCATAGGTCCCATAGGTCCCATCGTTCGCCGTAGATCAATCCTCGGGGGTGCGCACTTCCTCGAGCAGGTCGAGCAACTCGCGCAGCCGCTCCGGTGGCACGTGCGCCAGCACGCGCTTCAACACGTCCCCCACCGGCTTGTCGAACGACGCCAGCATCTCCAAGCCATCCGCGGTAATTGTGGCTCGCACCACCCGCCGGTCCCGCGCGTCGCGGGTGCGGGTGACGAGTCCCCGCGCGTCCAGGCGATCGAGCAGGCGCGTGAGGTCGGGATCGCGGCGGACCATGCGCTCGCCGATCTCGCCGCAGGCCAGGCCGTCCTCGCCGGCGCCGCGCAGAATGCGCAAGACATTGTACTGCGACTGGCTGAGATCGGCGCCGCGCAGGAGCGCGTTGAGCGGCACCATGACGTAATCGGCCGTGCGCAGGAGAGCCAGGACGACCTCCTCCTGCAGACTGGTGAACGGCCGCTTCTGCTTCAGCTCACTCTTCAGCCTCCCGACCATCGGGCCACAGTTTACGCGCACATCCTTTGCACCGCCCCTCCCCGCCCGAATATTCGTTGTGAGGAGTAATTCAGAAATGGCAAACACGACCTGGCAGATCGATCCCTCGCACAGCAGCATCGAGTTCGCCGTGAAGCACATGATGTTCACCACGGTCCGCGGCCGCTTCAAGGAGTTCACCGGCACTATCGCCGCCGACGAGACGAATCCGAACGGCTCCACCGTGACGGTCGAGATCGCCGCCGCCAGCATCGACACCGGCTCCGCCGACCGCGACGCCCACCTCCGCTCGGCCGACTTCCTCGACGTCGAGGCCCACCCCACCATCACGTTCCGCAGCAAGCGGGTCGAAGGCGCGATGGCGAAGGAAGGGGACCGCTTCACGATGACCGGCGAGCTGACGATCCGCGGCACCACGATGGAAATCACGCTGGAGTGCCAGTACGAAGGACAAGGCAAAGACCCGTGGGGCGGCACCCGCGCCGGCTCCCGCGCCACCGGCCGCCTCGACCGCCGCGACTGGGGCCTGAAATGGAACCAGGCGCTCGAGACCGGCGGCGTCCTCGTCGCCAATGAGGTGCGGGTCGAGATCGAAGTGCAGGCCGTGAAGCAGTAGCGAGCGGGCTTATGTAGGACAGACACTCTACCGAAAGGTAAGTTCCGGGTGCACCGGACAGACAAGAGTGTCTGTCCTACATTAATCCAGCACTATAATTCCGGTCAGACGTGGCCATCCCGGAACTCGAGCACGACCAAACCTTCCTGCGGGCGTTCGGGGAACGCATTCGTGGGGAGCGTGCGCGACGCGGCATGAGCCGCAAGCTGCTGGCCGATCACGCCGGGATCTCCGAGCGCTACCTCACGCAGCTCGAGTCCGGCAAAGGGAACGTCTCCGTCCTCCTCCTGCGCCACGTTGCCACGGCCCTCGGCGTCCCCCTCGGGCGTCTCGTCGAGGACGAGCCTCCCTCCCCCGAGCTCACGCTCGTCCGGCAGTTCCTGGCGCGGCTCACTCCCGAGCAGCTCACGGAGGCCTACGCCACCCTCACGGAGCGCTTTGCGTCCGACGCCAACGTCTCGCGCGCCGGGCGGATCGCTCTCGTCGGACTCCGCGGCGCCGGCAAGACCACCCTCGGCGCGGCACTCGGAAAGGCCACCGGCCTCCCCTTCTTCGAGCTCGACAAGGAGATCGAACGGCTCTCCGGCACTTCGCTCGGGGCCATCATCGAGCTCTACGGCCAGCAGGCTTACCGCCGCTACGAGCTGCAGGCGCTCCAGGAGCTGATGGCCGCGCAGCCGCAGTTCATCGTCGCCACGGGCGGGAGCCTCGTGGCCGAGAGCGCTACCTACGAGCTCCTCCTCCGGAGCTGCTACACCGTCTGGGTGCGCACGACCCCGGAGGAGCACATGCGGCGCGTGCTGGCGCAGGGGGACCTCCGTCCCATGGCCGGCTCGCAGCAGGCCATGGACGACCTGCGCCGCATCCTCGAGGAACGGAGCGAGCTGTACGGGCGCGCTGACTTTGCCATCGAAACCACGGGCCGAACCGTCGAGGAATCGGTCCGCGAATTGCTGAAACAGAAACCGGAATTATAATTCCGCATCACCGTTTGGAGTACGCATGATCACATTCGACCGTGAGCCCGGCAGCTACCAGCACTGGAGACTCACCTTCGACGGCCCCGTAGCCACGCTGACCCTCGACGTCAACGAGGACGCCGGCATCGAGGAAGGCTACAAACTGAAGCTCAACTCGTACGACCTCGGGGTCGACATCGAGCTGCGCGACGCCCTCGACCGGATCCGCTTCGAGCATCCGGAAGTGGGGTCCGTCGTCATCGCCAGCGGCAAGGACCGGATGTTCTGCGCCGGCGCGAACATCTACATGCTCGGCAAGGCCACGCACGCCACGAAGGTGAACTTCTGCAAGTTCACGAACGAGACGCGCAACGGCATCGAGGACTCGAGCGAGCACTCGGGCCTGAAGTTCCTGGCCGCGGTGAACGGCACGGCGGCCGGCGGCGGCTACGAGCTGGCGCTGGCGTGCGACGAGATCGTGCTCGTCGACGACCGTTCGTCGACCGTCAGCTTCCCCGAGGTGCCGCTGCTGGCGGTGCTGCCGGGGACCGGCGGGCTCACGCGGCTCGTGGACAAGCGTCACGTCCGCCGCGATCTCGCGGACGTCTTTTGCACGACCGCCGAAGGGATGGGCGGGGCGAAGGCGAAAGCGTGGAACCTCGTCGATGAGGTCGTCCCTCCCCGCTTGTTCGTCGAGAAGGTGCAGGAGCGCGCCGCCAGCCTCGCGGCGCAGACCGACCGTCCGAAGGACGCAAAAGGCATCGCCCTGACGCCGTTGAAGCGGACCATCGACGAGAGCGGCATCCATTACGAGTATGTCGACGTCGCCATCGACGCCGAGGCGCGGACCATCACGATCACCGTCAAGGCGCCGGCGGCCGATGAAGCGACGGACGTGGCGCAGATCGTCGAGCGTGGCGCCGCCTGGTGGCCGCTCGCGGTTGCCCGCGAGCTGGACGACGCCATCCTCCACCTCCGGACGAACGTCCGCGAGGCGGGCATCTGGATCGTGAAGACGCGCGGCGAAATCGAGAACGTGCTGCGCATCGACCGCGCCCTCGACGCGAACAAGGAGCACTGGCTGGTGCGCGAGACGACCGGCTGGCTGCGGCGCACGCTGTCGCGCCTGGACGTGTCGTCGCGCAGCATCTACGCGGTCATCGATCAGGGCTCGTGCTTCGCCGGGACGCTGTTCGAGCTCGCGCTCGCGGCGGACCGCTCGTACATGCTGCTCGCCGAGGAGGAAGGGCCGAAGATCGCGCTGAGCGCGATGAACTTCGGACCGCTCCAGATGGCGAACGGCTGCACGCGTCTGGAGACGCGCTTCGGCGCGCAGCCGGAGCTCGAGCGCGAGACGCAGTTCGACGCCACGGAAGCGACGGACCTCGGCCTCGTCACCTTCGCCCCCGACGAGCTGGATTGGGACGACGAGATCCGCCTGGCGATCGAAGAGCGCGCCAGCCTCTCCCCCGACGCCCTGACGGGCATGGAGGCGAGCCTGCGCTTCGCCGGACGCGAGACCGTGGCCACGAAGATCTTCGGCCGCCTCTCGGCCTGGCAGAACTGGATTTTCATCCGCCCGAACGCCGTCGGCGAGCAGGGCGCATTGAAGCTGTTCGGCAGCGGTTCGAAGCCACGCTTTGCGTGGGAACGGGTTTAAGGAGCACACGACCATGGCCCTCAATTACGACGAGAAGATTCCGAACAACGTCGATCTTTCGACGAACAAGACGCTCCAGCGTGCGCTCGAGCACTGGCAGCCGCGCTTTCTCGACTGGTGGAAGGACCTCGGTCCGGCCGTGTACCAGAACAACGACGTCTATCTCCGCACCGCCACGTCGGTCGACCAGACCGGCTGGGCCACGTTCGGCATGGTGCGCATGCCGGAGTATCGCTGGGGGATCTTCCTGGCGGAGCCGAAACCGGACCGCACGATCGGCTTCGGCGACAACATCGGCCAGCCGGCGTGGAACGTGGTGCCGGGCGAGCATCGCTCGACGCTGCGCCGCCTGATCGTCACGCAGGGCGACACGGAGCCGGCCTCGGTCGAGCAGCAGCGCGCGCTCGGCATGACCGCGCCGTCGCTCTACGACCTGCGCAACCTCTTCCAGGTCAACGTCGAGGAAGGCCGCCACCTCTGGGCGATGGTCTACCTGCTCCACGCCTACTTTGGCCGCGACGGCCGCGAGGAAGCCGAAGGGCTGCTCGAGCGCCACTCCGGCGACGCCGACAAGCCGCGCATTCTCTCGACGTTCAACGAGCCGATCCAGGACTGGCTGTCGTTCTATATGTTTGCCTACTTCACCGATCGCGACGGCAAGTTCCAGCTCAAGGCGCTGGCCGAGAGCGGCTTCGATCCGCTGGCCCGCACCTGTCAGTTCATGCTCACCGAGGAAGCACATCACATGTTCGTCGGCGACACCGGCATCGGCCGCGTGGTGCGCCGCACCGTCGAGGTGATGAACGAGCTGCGCACCGACGATCCGGCGAAGGTCCGCGCCGCCGGCGCCATCGACCTGCCGACGATCCAGAAGTACATGAACTTCTGGTTCAGCTCCGCGCTCGACCTGTTCGGCTCGGAGATCTCGTCGAACGCGGCGAGCTACTTCGCGAACGGCCTGAAGGGGCGCCCCGACGAGTCGCTGTACGACGAGCACGAAGCGCACGGCGATTACACGATCGACGTGCCGGACGCCAACGGCGCGGTGAAGTCGGAGACGGTCTCGCTGCGCAACGCGATGAACGAGGTGATGCGCGCCGCCTATGTCCGCGACTGCGAGAACGGCGTCCGCCGCTGGAATGGCATCATCAAGAAGGGCGGCATCGATTTCGAGCTGCGCCTCCCGAGCCCCCGCTTCCGCCGCACCGTCGGTAGCTGGGCGAATGTCCCGACCGATCCGGCCGGCAACCCGATCGCGGCCGATGCATTCGCCGCCGGGATCACGCGCTGGGTCCCGACGCCGGAAGATCAGGCGTTCGTGCAGTCGCTCATGAAGCCGGTCCACGAGCCGGGCAAAGTGGCGAACTGGATCGCGCCCCCGGACCGCGGCATCAACAACATGCCGGTGGATTACGAGTACGTGCGCGTGGCGTAACGGCGACACCATCTCGGAGTGCGGTGGCTAGCGTCACTCCTTGGATGAGGAGAGCGCGAGCGGATGAGTCGACAGCTTCGGGCGGATTCCACTCAGCGATGCTGCGGCCACAGGCGGTGTACGAAGGTGTAGTTGCTTCGTCTCACCGTTGCTGGTCCGCCTCGGGCGAAGGCGGCGGCTCGTCCGCCGCCGCTGTGGGAAAGCGGCAGCTACCGCTGCCTCACTCCAAACTCGGCGAACGGCCGTGGAGGATTCGGGGCGGCGGCGGGCAGTCAGCATGGCGATGCTGCCCGCTTTCGACTCGGCCCCTCGCGGTAGTTTGGACTGCGGCAGCGGAAGCTGCCGCTTTTGTACACACTCAGCGATGCTGCGGCCGGCCACAGGCCGTCCTACGCGGTGTAGTTGCTTCATCTCACCGTTGCTGCGAAGGCGGCGGCTCGTCCGCCGCCGCTGTGGGAAAGCGGCAGCTACCGCTGCCGCACTCCAAACTCGGCGAACGGCCGTGGAGGATTCGGGGCGGCGGCGGGCAGTCAGCATGGCGATGCTGCCCGCTTTCGACTCGGCCCCTCGCGGTGGTTTGGACTGCGGCAGCGGAAGCTGCCGCTTTTGTACACACTCAGCGATGCTGCGGCCGGCCACAGGTAGCTACAGAGGCAAAGGCCGCCTCCTGCGCCACTCCGCGAGCGGCACACCGGACGCTCGGAGATACCGCCTGGACACCGGGAGCGCCGCGCAGGAACCCTCGAGCGTACGGGCCGGTGCCGCGAGTGTCGAAGCGGGCGCCGGGAGGATCCGCTCGGGCACTCGCGGTGTACCGGCGCGCGCTCGTGGTGTACCGGCGCGCGCTCGCGAGGATTCGCCGAACTCCCGCGCGTCAGCGCACCATCTGCTCTGACACGTCCCACAGGCGGCTCGCCCCGTCCACGTCGCGGGACTGGCGGCTTCGTTTGCCGGGCTTGCGCTTCACGTAGTACTCGCCGGGCGTCCAGTCGGTGCTCGTGGCCAGCCACACCAGCGTGTCTGCGCCTTTCTCCGGCGAGATCATGAACATTTTGGCCAGGAGGCCGCTGTACAACGCCTTCAGCGCCGAGGAGCCTTCGCGCGCGAAGCCCGTCGCCACCACGCCCGGGTGAAACGACACGGCGCGTATGCCTTTGAAGCGGCGGTTCAGCTCCGCGGCGTGCAGGATGTTCATCAGCTTGGCCGAGCCGTAGGCGTTCCAGGCTGAATAGCGCTTCGCGTTCTCCAGGTCGTCGAAATCGAGACGGCCGCCCATCTGGTGCGCCTTGCTCGCCGTGTTGATGATCGTCGCGTTCGACGCTTCGAGCCGCTCGCGCAGCAGCAGCGTCAGGAGAAAGCCGCCGAGGTGATTCACCTGGAACGTCTTTTCATGGCCGTCCACCGTGAGCTGGCGCGTGTTCACCACGCCGCCGACGTTGTTCACCAGCACGTCGATGCGCCGGTACTTCGCCAGCAGTTTCTCCGCGAACGCGCGCACGTCGCTGAGCTTCGCAAAGTCGACGAGATAGGCATCGGCGCCGATGCTGGAGGCGAGGCGCGTCGTCTCCGGCGAGCGGCCGGTGATGACGACCGTATGTCCCTGGGCGCGCAACGCACGCGCGGCGGAGGCACCGATACCGGAGCTCCCCCCGGTGATGACGATGGTTTTCATCGAGGGATCGTACCGCGATCCGTCTCGAACGTCAGTGACGCCCAGATGCTCTCCCAGTCCGCGCCGGACGCGGGTGGCGCCGCGACCATGTGCGTCGTCTTGAACAGCCAGGCGCCTTTACGCCGCAGCGTGAAGGCGGCGCGGCCGTCCTGTCCCGTACGTGCGCGCAGATGCTGCCCGCCGTCGTCGTGATGCATGGCGGTCAGGAGCACGCCGGCGAGCGGCTTTCCTTCGAACAGCACGCGCACCGTCAACGCGCCGCTGCCGGCGAACGGATCGTTCTCCGGGATCAGCTCGAGGCGCAGGCCGGCGGGCGCGTCGAAGCCGGTCGCGTTGCCGCCGGTGAAGAGCAGCGCCTTGGCGGAGCGGGAGAAGAGCTCCCGTCCTGCTTTCCGCGATT
>DASWMP010000079.1:0-6108 GCA_036399695.1 Thermoanaerobaculia bacterium
GCCGAATATCGGGCACCCGCGGGCACGCTGGCATTCAATGTGGGACAGACACTCTTGTCTGTCTGCGCCCGCAGGCGCCGGTTTCTAGGCCATCAGAGTGTGTGCGCTCCGTTTTGAGACACCCTCCGAATGCCACCGCACTCCGAGATCGCTTCGCGGGCGTGACTCAGTCGACGGCGCGCGGCCGCTAGCCGGGCATCTGGTACGGCATCGGTCCCCAGTATTGGTAGTACACGTCGTCGAGTTTTCTCCAGCCGGCGGCCATGGCGGGCTCATTTTCCTGAAGCCAGCGGAAAAAGTGGGGACGGGTGCCGTCGGCGTCGAGGAGGGCGTACTCTTCGCCGAGGTCCCAGGAGGCGTAGACGCGGCCGTTTTTGGTGGCGACGTTCGGGTCGGCGGCCAGGGCGGCGACGCCGCGGCCGACGAACAGCGGGGTCTCCGAGGCGATGAAGTGCGGCACCTGTTCGGCGGCGTCGCGCCAGTTGGCTTCGGTGACGCCGAGGTGGCTGAGCATCCATTCGGAGCGGAGGAAGCCGGGCGTCACGGCGAGGGCGGTGACGTTGCGGTCCTGCAGTTCCTGCGAGAGGCTGAAAGCCATGCGGATGACGCTCGTCTTGACGAAGTCGTAGAAGAAATGGCCGCGGTAAAAGTAGGTGTCGCCGTCCGTGATCTCGACCACGAGACCGCCGTCGCGGATGCGCGGCACGCCGTAGTAGCTGGTGATGATGTGCGTCTTGATGGCGCGGTCGATCATCGTCAGGCCGTCTTCGAGCTTCGTCTCCCACAGCTTCTTGCCCCACTCCGTGAGGTCGTCGCCGCCCCAGATGTCGTTGACGAGGATGTCGAACTGGCCGACCTGTTCGAAGAGACGGGCGACCTGCTCCGGGACCGTGTGGTCCACTTGCACCGCGATGCCGTGGCCGCCCCGTTCCGTGACGATGGCCGCGGTCTCGTCGATGGTCTCGGGGCGGTCTTTCATCCCCGGGCTGCCGGCGACGCTGCGGCCGGTGCAGTAGACGGTGGCTCCGAGCTCGCCGAGCGCGGTGGCGATGCCTCGGCCGGCTCCGCGTGTGGCGCCGGCGACGACGGCAATTTTTCCTGCGAGTGGTTTCATGCTGACTCCTTTGCGAGCTCTCGGATCAATGTGGCGATGAGCTCCGCTGCCGGTAACGCGCGGCTCTGCGCGACGCCTGTGCCGGCCCATAACGAGAGGTATTCGGAATTGTCCTGCTCCGCGGCGGCCGCGCGCATCGGACGGGTGAGTGAGTTCTGGAGTGGGAACGGGAGGATCAGGTCGTCCCGTTCCGCGACGACGTCAATGAACGTGTTGCGCAACCCTCGGGCGGGGCGGCCGGAGTAAGCGCGGGTGATGGTCGACGCACGCGGTTCGCCCAGCGCGCGGCGATAGGCGGCCGAGGTGCCGGCTTCCGGGCATTGCAGGAAGGCGGTGCCGAGTTGCACGGCGGAGGCGCCGGCACGTAGTGCGGCGGCGATGGCTTCGCCGGTCATGATGCCGCCGGATGCGATGACGGGGATATGGACGGAGTCGGAGAGTTGGCGGACGAGCTCCAGCGTCGGGACCATCGAGTCTTCGAACGGCGCGGCGAACGTGCCGCGATGGGCGCCCGCTTCCGCTCCCTGGGCGACGATGGCGTCGACGCCTGCTTCCGCGAGGATCCGTCCTTCGTCGGCCGTCGTGGCGGTACCGAGGATGACGACGCCGCGGTCGCGGAGCCGTTGCAGCACGTCCGCGGACGGGACGCCGAAGGTGAAGCTGAAGACGCGCGGCTGTGCTTCGAGCACGACGTTGAGCTGGTCGAGGAAGGGATCGGGAGGCACGTTCGGCAGCGACGGTGGTGCGAGGCCGAGCTCCTCGTGCACGCCGCGCAGCACGTCCAGCATCGGCGCGGGATCGAGCGGATTGCTGGTGTGGTAACCGCCGGCGAACAGGTTGACGTTGAGCGGGCCTGAGGTGAGTGCGCGCGTGCGGGCCAGCTCTTCGCGCAGCCGCGACGGTGTCAAATAGGCGCCGGCGATCGCGCCGAGGCCACCGGCTTCCGTAACGGCGGCCGCGAGCTCCGGGGTGCCGGGGCCGCCGCCCATCGGTGCGAGCAGGATCGGGTGACGGATGCCTAAGCGCTCGAGGAGCGTCATTTCGCGAGCATAACGCCGGTGCGCGGAAGAGAAGCAAGGGCGGACCGTGTGCCGCCCTTGCTTCTTCTGTTGCGAGAAACGCGAATCAGTTGCCGGCCGGGATGTCTTCCGGCGCGAGCGCGGCGCCGGCGATCGAGACCCAGCCGTCGCCGGTGACGTTGTCGGTGCTCGACGCGTAGCCGATCCAGGAGTAGTCGGGATCGAAGTCATCGCGGTCGTTGATGATGAGGACCGTGGCGGCGCCGTAATCGCCGGCCGGGATGGCCTGCTGGATCATGCCCATGGCCGGCACGGTGACGAGGAGCTCGTTTTCGGCGCGCTCGCCGACGACGACGAGGATGAAGTTGTGCGGCTTGTCGTCGAGGTTCACGATGCCGAAGTTCGTGCGGTAGTTGGCGTCGTGACGGAGGCCGAGAGCGATGGCGCCGACCTGATCGTCGAGGTTCTCGGCATCCACGCCCGGGAAGGGCTGCGAGACCGTGCCGGTGGAGCCGGGCTGCTTCGTCCAGATGCGGGAGAAGCCGTCGAGCGCGGCGTCTTCATCGAGCTCGCCGTTCTGATCGACCGGGACGAAGACGAGCGAGCCGAGGCCCGAGACCTTGAGGGCCGTGCCGACGAAGTCGACGACCGTGACGGGGGCGGATTCGGCCGGCAGCGGGTTCACGAGGCGGAAGATCTGCGGCGTGGACGAGCCGGCCGGGAGCCACAGCACCATCACGTACTGGTCGTCGTCGTCGTTGTTGAACAGCGTGACGTCGGAGCGGAAGAAGAGCGCGCCGCCGCCACCGGCGACGCTGCCGGCGGCCGGGATGACGAAGCCGCGGCGCGTGCGCTCGGCGACCGCGGAGGCGCCGACGCCGTTCTTCTTCGCCTTCAGCTTCTGCAGCATCTCGACGGCGAGTGCATCGGGCAGACGCTCCGCTTCGACGGTGGCGGTGGCGGACTGATTGGCCGTGGCGGCGAGCTTGCGCGCGGCGGCGAGCGTCTGGGCGTTTGCGGCGAACAGCGGGGCGGTGGTCATCGCGCAGAGCGCGAGAGCGAGGATGCGTTTCATGACGTGAGTCGTTTTCTCCTTTGTAGTAACAACGGCGCGCAAGATAGTGCCGGCGCGAAGGAGCGAAAGTTGACGTACGTCACGCGTTCACGGCGTGGCGCAAAAACCGTAACCCTTTCGTTGTACGGGTGCCGTGCCACGTGAAGAGATGGCCGGGGAAGGGTCCGACGACGCGAGCCTCGATCTCCGCGGCGTCTTCGTCGGTGAAGACGTACGGCTCGTCCGGAAGGAAGACGACGTCCGGATGCAGCGCGAGGACGTCTTCCAGCGCGACGGCGGGATAGCGTTCGCGGTTCGCCAGGACGTTCGTGCCGCCGGCCGCTTCGACGAGATGGGAGACGTACGTATCGCCGCCGCACCACATCCACGGTTTCTTCCAGATCGGGCAGGCGAAAGTGAAGGGCCTGCGGGGCATCTGCGCGAGCTCCGCGCGCAGCTCATCGACGAGTTGCGCCGCGCGTTCTTCGCGATGGTGGATCGTGCCGAGAGTGGTCAGGAGCGTGGCCACGTCCTCGACGGTTTTCGGCTCGGTGACGAAGACGGGCGCGAAAGTCTCGATCTGCTCCGCATGCCGGCGAAGGTTTTCCTCGAGGTTCATGTAGACGAGATCGGGCGCGAGCGCGCGCAGCTCCTCGACGCGGGGGTTCTTCGTCCCCCCGGTCCGCGGCAGGGTCAGACCTTCGGGAAAGATGCAGAAATCGGTGATGCCGATGACGGAGTCACCGGCGCCGAGATCGAAGAGCGACTCGGTGAGCGAGGGTACGAGCGACACCACCCGCCGCGGCGGCGTGGAAAAGGTGAAGGTGCGCCCGAGGAGGTCGCGAAGCATGCGCGGGATTGTAGGAGAGGTGCTTGGAAACTATAAATGTCTGGCGATCCATTTTGATGACAGTGGAACGTAGTGGCGCTAGTATATGTACGTAAGTAAATGAGACGATCCTCTCTCATCTTAGTATTCGTGCTTGCGATGTTTGCGGCCACTCCTCCGGCGAGCGCGTGTCTTACGTGCCACGAGTATTTCAGCTATCAGTGCTCGTGCTGGTGCAAATCGTGTGAGTCATCCAACTGCGGCTTCTTCAACTGCACAGTGGAAGACTGGTTCGGCGATGAGTTCTGTACAGGTTCGGAGGGTTGCTTCACTCCGCGGAAACATTGCACGGAGGAGCCGCCAATGGAGAACGGTGAGGCACGCCCCTTTTCTAAACGATGGAGTCTGGCGGCGGTGAAGATCCAGCAGCCCGCAGCCAAGATGAACAGAGGTGGTGCATGACTGTACGCCTGTGGTCGAGGAGTGCTGCGTTGATCATCGCGCTGCTTCCATTCGTGCTGCGTGCTGAAAACGTCGGCAAGGTCACGGCCGTCGTTCATCAGGATGAGGTGGGCCGCGTGACGGCCCTGGAGTTGCGCGAATCAACGAGTGGCGGGCGGCGCATTGGCCACGTCGTGGCACGCACGGACGTCGATCGCTCTTCGACGGTGATCAAAACTACATTTACGGGCATCGCGCCGGGCGAGTACGTCTTCATCGCGCGGGGCACCAGTGCCTCAGAACAGCTCATCGAACCGGTGCAGGTCGTGGCTGGTGCCGAGAGCAAACTATCGGTTCAGGTGCAGCCGATCGTCGCAACCATCGTAGTTCGCGATGGCGGCGAGCCGCTCACGAATGCGCGATTGCGTGTGGATGGACGGGACCTCGAATGGTCGGCAAAGTTGACGACCGACGGCCGAGGTAAGGCGGAGCTGATGACGTGGCAGTCCGGACGCGCTCGCGTCACGGTGGCCGCGCCGCCGAGGATCTCGGCGCCATACAGTGAGACGTTCGAGCTCGAAGGGACGAAGGCCGAGTGGACGATCGAGATCCCGCGGCGCGAGATCAAAGGCGTCGTCATTGACGCCGGTACCGGTGTGCCGGTGAAGAACGCGGCCGTGGTTCTGGCGGTACGGGCGCAGGAGTGGACGTTCTCGGCTCAAACGAAAACCGACGCCTCCGGCCGGTATCGTTTCTATCCGGCGGCCTACGGAGAGCACACCGTGAAAGCGGCGGCGCGTGGGTATCCGCCGGGTGAAGTGTCGTATTCGTTCGCGGCGCCTGACGAGTCGCGCGAGGTGACGCTTGCGCTCGAGGCGGCAGAGATGATCCAGGTCAAGGTGTTGAACAGCGGCGGCCGGCCGATCGCGGAGGCGGATCTGCTGCACTTCCGTGGATTCTCGCAACAAGGCGTCAGCAGCACTGACGCATCCGGTAGCGCCGTGGTCCCGATCTCCGCCCGCGAGCCGCGGGACGTCTACGTCGTGCCTCGGGCAGGATCGTTCGGCTTCGCGCAGTTTGCTTCGCGTGAGAGCGTCAAGCCGATCCGGATCTCCGACGGCGACGCGCGCATCGTGCTACGCATGCGCTCCGCGGCCGGGGCACCGGTAGCCAACGTGGCGTTCGTGATGCGCTACAACGGCCGCACCGTTCCTGCAGACGTAGTCCGTGCCATGGCCAGAGTGCAAGGCGTCGCGATCATGTCCGACAAAGAAGGCCGGCTCGTGCTGGAGAAGATGCCGCTCGGGTTTTACGAATTCTGGCCGGTCGATTCGCCGACGGCTCTGCATGTGATCGCCACCTCTCCGGATGCACCCGTGCGGTTCATGGCGATGCGCGGGGAGAACACGGCCGAATTGACGTTCACGGAAGCGGACGAGTAGGGCCAGGTCGTGGAAGCTTTATCTCGGAGTGCGGTGGCGAAAGGAGGGTGTCTCAAAACGGTGCGCCCCGATCTACTCCCTTGGTTCTGCCGTCGATGAACCGGCGCCTGCGGGCGCGGACAGACAGGAGTGTCTGTCCCACATTCAGATTCCGCCGAATATCGGGCACCCGCGGGCACGCTGGCATTCAATGTGGGACAGACACTCTT
>DASWMP010000080.1:0-9086 GCA_036399695.1 Thermoanaerobaculia bacterium
CGCTTTTCAAAACAGGTTCTCGAACCTGGCCAAGCCGTTCAAGTGGAAGTTCACGCGCGACGACTTGCGCCGCTACCTGGTCAAGCTCACGCTCATGCCTCAAGCAGCGTGATCGAATTTAGCGAATGTAGTACTTAGCGACAGTCAGAGCCAGTTTCTCATACACGGAAATCGCCGGCAAATGCTTCTGCGATGAGAATGCCCTCGCGTTGCTGCGAGCTCTTACTTCTGCAGAGGACGACACGGCACGCTGCTACGTCGCTCATGGCTTGGAGCATCTCGTACGTGATGGCGTGGAGGCAATCGCCGCGGCAGCGTATTCGGCCTTTGAGAAAATGAGTGACGATACTTCCGATGCCGTTCAAACAGAAGTTGCAGCCTGTGCGACACGGATTGCACAGATCAAGTCCCGTTTCGCTGGCCCGGCGGCGGACCTTGCTGAACGGCTGAACGGCTTGGCGAAACTGACGTGACTTGCGGAAACAACGCGAGACGCGGTGCGTGTAAACTATTGCGAATGAAAACATTTCCGTCAGCAATGGCAATGGCTGTTCTGATCGCCACCGTCGGTTGCAACGGGTTCGTTGGCGAAGCGCGAGTTACAAGTTCAACGGCTCCCGCTGAGACGTCGACGACGCCGCCGGCGAAAGCCGAACCGACGCCGCCCGGCGGAGCGCATGGTGCGTCCAGTGCAACGACCGGACACCCCGACGTACATCGATGAGCACAACGTACATGAACGGATGCAGGATGCGTGCGAGTCGCAGTTGATCGACCGCGGGTTACCTCCAGACTCAAAGCTTTACCTCCAGACTCAAAGCGTTGACTCCGGAACTCAAAACTTTGACTCCGGGACTCAGAGTTTTGACTCCGGGACTCAAAGTTTTGACTCCGGGACCCAAAGCTTTGACTCTGGGACTCAAAACTTTGACTCCGGAACTCTAAGGTTTGACTCCGGGACTCAAAGCTTGACTCCGCCACGCCGAGCTTTGACTCCGGTGCTCGAACCTTTCACTCGACGAGACTTCAGCAGATAGCGAAACTGGCAACGCCGAGAAACGGAATCGATTCGCAATAGTCGCATCCTCGACGAAGGCTGTCCCGAAGTGCACTCGCGAGCTGGCACAGCCGATGCCTCGCTTCCCTCCACCGGATCGCGCGGGGTTCACTTCTCCGGCTTCCTCGGTACCATTAATTCTGCTCTGTCACATTTGGCGGGTCCTCGGGAAAGACTTCTCCTCGCCGTTTGAAACGTCGTCGTAGGAGATCGATGAGATCCTCATGCGTGCGGTTGCGACGCGGGAGATAGTGCACAAGCATCATCTGCACGTCGGCCGCTGTGAGCACAGGCTCGCCGATCTCCAGACGCTCACGCGTCAGAAAGAGCATGGCCATCATTACCAAAGCGGCGTGGTGATGCCAGCCTCGCCATCCGCGAACCTGATATTCGCCGAAGCCGCCTTGCTGTTTCGCGTCTTCCAAAGCACGCTCGACGAAGTAGCGCTGACCCTGCATGTAGGCAAGCCGCTTCATGGGTGTGTCCGGAGCGGCATTCGACAAGCTGTACTTGAGGCGGTTCGGCTGTCGCGTCACGATCAGGTGCCACTCGTACGCGTGCTCATCGCCCTGTTGGTAGAGCCACACCCGACCGTGCAGGGACTCCACTTCCATCGGCCCCTTTGTTCCGTGCCGCATCTCGATTCGCCGCCACGCCTCCGCGCCCTGCGCAGCCGCCCAGGCGTCGGCACGCATTCGTCTGGCGTTCTCTTTGTCGGCTATGGGATCCGCAGTCCAGATGTACTGATCGCAGTGGACGTCGCCCAGGAACGTCAGCCCGGTCCCGTCGAGCATCCGCAGGAACTGACCGTTATCGCCGTAGAACCCGTCGAACCCCACCCAGGAGAACTGCACTCCGTTCTGGAGCGCGCGTTCGATCAGATCCAGCGCCAACTCCTGCTTGGTCGGATAGGTCCGCAACGCCTCGGGCACTCCGGCCGCCGCCATGCGTGCGCGGTCGCCGGTCCACTCCTTCGGCAGGAACAGCGCCGTGTCGATGAGGGTCGCGATCGATCCCTTCCCAAGTGACGCGCAGACCGCGGTCTGCCAGTTGTCGACCTTCCCAAGGCGTCCGCACCACTGCCGGCCGACACCTACTGAATCGCGCCCCTTCTTCGGAAACCCGGTTTCGTCGATGACGAGAAACGAATCGTCCGTGCCGCCCAGCAACGCGTGCGCGTCTCGCGCGACTTTGTCGACAACCGCGCGATGATCCCATGGTGAGTTCGCGATGAAGTGGTGCAGGGCCTGTTCGTCCGACCCCGGTACGGCGTCTCGAATCCCCTCGATGTTCCGCCGTCGGGCCTGCATCAGCCCGCGCAAGTAAATCCGGGCTTGCGAACCACTTGTTCTCGTCTTCGTCACGAAATAGGGATCGTACTCGTCGAACGATCCGTCGAAGCGCTTGACTACGCCCTGTGGCGACCAGCGCTCATGAAATCTACTCCTCTTACGGCTCGTGTGGTGGGCTGCGGAACATCTTCGCCGCTCATTCTAAACGGCTTACGCCTTTACCGAAAGTGACAAAGCAGAATTAGTGGCGTCGTGCGCAAGCACGGTCAGGAGCGACGATGATTCCGGCATTCCAAGAGAACGCTCGTCGCGAATAACAGCCAACACCATGCTGAGTGCTTCCTCACTAAATCGGCGCCTGCCGAGTTGCGCCATCTCCAAGTCGAACGCGCATTCCCGCAGACGATCTACATCCCCTGCGGTGAGCGCCTCATCGAAGCGGCGTCGCAGGGTATCCAGAGCGCTGTTTATATTGGACATGTCGGGCACTCCGGCGCACAGCGGCCATGAAGCAGCCAGCATGGATTTACGAATGGCGGAATCAGTTCTGCGGCCGGAGCAATGATGGCTGTCGCCCTGGGGAGGGTGATCGTCGACGGGACGATGGCCACGAGCGGATTACTGCCCGTGGGGGTGTGATGGTCGCGCCGCCGCTCGGTGCGGCCAATGCGAGCGTGACGGTACCGTCCACCAGACCGCCGCCGACCGCGCGCCGCATCGCCCTCTTGAGCTGCAGAGCCTGCAGGGTACGAAACGGAGTTCCCTCATCGTCGTCCGCCAGGTTCTGACCAAGGAACACGAAAGCCTTCAACTCCGGCACAAGCCCGAAATCGTCGAGGTACGAAACCATGAAATATACAGAACCGTTTCGTAGGCGCTCGGGCTGCACGGACTCAAAGTGGAGTCTCACCGTGGACGAATCGGAACTAGTCATCAATTGGACTCCCCTGGAGGTTCACATGGCAAGTACCAGCAAGGATTAACAAAGCCTGGCGGAATCCCGGCACGCCCGGTGCCCGGGCAGACACAGTGCGAAGCACCTGGAAATACCGGCGAAACGGACGGTCAGTTGCAGCCGTTGCACGGTTCCGTTGTACGCCGCGCGGATGATGACATCAAACGGTTGCGTGACGGCTTCGGTGTCGATAGCGAAGGTGGCGGTGGCGTAGCCCTGCGCCATGGTGAGCGTCGAGGGAACGATGGCCATGAGCGGGTTGCTGCTCGTCAGGGTGATGGTGGCGCCGCTCGGGGCGGCCGAGGCGAGGGTGACTGTGCCGTCGACAGGTCACCGCCTACGGCCGCGACGACGCCAGCGCGAGAGACGCCACGTGGTTGCCGGCCGGCGCTGTGACCGAACGTCGGTCACTTTCTCTGTCCTCCAGGCGAATCCATTCGATCGCCCGTCACTTTGAGTGATGACGACCGGCGTGCACGGCCCCACCCGTCGATGCTAGTCCGCGATCACAGTCACATTCTTGTCCACTACACGCTCTTGCTCATCGAATGTCACTGTGAACTGCTCGTATCGTCTCGTTCGAACCGTCAGCGGCTTGGGCGAATACCGATGGGTAGACGGGCCAATGAGCTGTTCGTGTAAAGAACCGAGCTGCCTGGATAGATTGAGAGACTGGGCGCGCCGATCTTCCTCCGCTGCCTCTGATCCCCATCCCTCCAGAATGGTTGCCGAGGTTACCGCGTGAGCCGGTGATCCCTGGCCTTACGCGCTTTTTTGTGAATCCCTGCTTGCTGAATCCCTCGTTGCCATGCTCAGGCTCCGGTGGGCCAGGCGGAGTTATCTAATGCGGTTCGAAGCGAGAGAACTGAAGAAGTACGCGGAGCCAATCAGCGCATCCGACCTCGAAGAAGGAGCGGTGTACTTCGCATTGACGTTCGTTGATGAGGAAATGTTGATTCCACACGTCGAGACAATCGTTTACGTAGGCGCGAACCTCGATGGCACCGACGGCAATCGGGTTTACTTTCAGGACATCGACTCGTTTAAAGCTGGAACCCGGTTTGACATGGCAATTCCAGAAGGCGGGCGGTAGCATGTCTGTCGATGGCGTCGACTGGCCGGGTGCGATCTTGAAAATCCTGGATACGCAACGCTACACTCGTCTGCGATAGCAAAGGCGTCGCGCATTTTGAGCTCAACTGCCTCAAGTGCTCGTTAAAAGACGAACCTCAGAAGTTCATTAACGGTACGCCAGCACCTCCGCCCGCCGGTTGGCCACCTTTCCTGCCATGAAGAAGATCGCGCTACTCGTAACACTCGCAATCGCTGTGACGGCCGGCCCTGCTGGCTGTTACATATGACCGCGGCAAGCAACGCAGTTTTCACCTGCCTTTCGTCGTACAGCTTACTCACGGCTGCCTTTTCGATCCTCGGCGGAAGCAGTCAGTCGAGCGCTCGGGGCCCGCTTGCGGAGCGGACCTTCGTGGCACGTGAGCACTGGTAGTACTGCTTGCAGGAACCTCAGCCGATCGTGACGAATCGCAGCATCTGTCGTGCCCTGAGATGAAATTCGATGAGAGCCGACATGTCAGTGCGATCTCGGGTTGGCCGGATGTTGATGCGAGCAGTTTGGTGGGACGTGACCCGACAGCAGTTGAATCACGCTTGGGGGAAACCACTGCTGGTCCGCAATGGTGGTCGTTACACCGTTTGGTATTACTCGGGACCCGCGAAGTCAAATGTTGAAACGTGCGAGAAACGCGACAGCTCTCCATTCCGTTGAGGCACTTCGACTCGCAAATTCGCTGTTCCGCGTTCGTGCACGGACGCGTGCCGGTGCGCGAGGGTGGTAACAGTCGAGGCGAGAGCCCAAGAGTATCGATGTTGGTGAGCGGATTCCCTTCTGCGTACCTGTACAGGTTTACACCACCGGCCAAACCCATTCGACGGCGCTGAGGGTGACGGTGCCGGTGGCGTCGTCGCCGGCGTAGACGAAGCCGAGGCGACGAGCCACGGTGACGAAGTCACAACTGGTGTTTCGCCGTGGAAGCACAATCTCAACACTGATGCCGCGATGCCTCATTTCCCTTCCACTAAACTGGGTGCCTCCCGTCGCATCAACCTACATTGAGCCAGAGCTTCCAAGGCTTCCTCGAACTCCATGACTGGCACCTCGTCAGGCCGACACCGGAGGATGTATGCGCCTTCCGGTACAGGCTCATCACCGAGACGAGCACCCTGGGAGTACGAGACAGCGTCTTGAAAGTACACCTCGCCCTCATCGTCCTCCGCCAGGTTCCGACCAACGAACACGAAAGCCTTCAACTCCGGCACAAGCCCGAAATCGTCGAGGTACGAAACCATGAATATACAGAACCGTCTCGTAGGCGCTCGGGCTACACGGACTCAAAGTGGAGTCTCACCGTGGACGAATCGGAACTAGTCATCAAATTGGACTCCCTGGCGGTTCACATGGCAAGTACCAGCAAGGATTAACAAAGCCTGGCGGAATCCCCGGCACGCCCGGCGCCCGGGCAGGCATAGTGGGAAGCACTGGAAATACCGGGAAAACGGGCGGTCCTGGCGATCTCGTCGAATCTGTCCACCAGTCTTTCAGCTTATCGAGCAAGGGTTTTTCACACGACGTTTCTCTGCAGTTGCACTCAACATTTCGCTTGGGCTCGAGTTGGGGGAACCCCCTCGTCGTAATCAGTTTGGACGTTGTGATCACATAACAACCGTCCACGGGTTGAGGGCTGCACTTCTTCTCACAGTATTTCCACTCTTCGGAGTAGCAGGGACCTCTGTGGGTTTTCGGAAACTGTGGAAATTCCGGTGCTGCTCCGATTCGATCGCCGAGTGTCACAGGATTTCCAATGACATAGACGAACATATTCAGGCCACCGTTCAGCCCAATCGGATCACTCTGCGTGTACCGCCCCCACCCGCCCCGGTACCACCGGAAGATGTTGTACGACAGCTCGCGCCCAACGGTTGCTTCCTGCCCTGGGAAGCGGAGGGGTTGGTGTTTGGCGATGCCGGTGCGGTAGGTGTGGATCGGGCCGTAGGGCGTGTATTCGGCGCGCCAGACTACGGTGGCGGTTTCGTCGGTCTGGAGGATGGGGGTGCCGAGGTGGTCGGGGAGGTACCAGTGGGTGGTTTGGGTGGCGGTGGTGATCTGGGCCAGGGGTTGGCCGGCGAACCAGATGTATTCGTATTCGAAGGTCTGGCCGAGAACGGTGGAGAAGGTGGTTTCGGCGAGGAGGTTGAGCTCGGGGGTGTAGACGTAGTGGCGGGTGAGGTCGCCGGGGTAGGGGATGCGGGACTGTACGGAGGGCGTCGCGGGCGTGAGCTCGGCGGCGGTGGAGGTGTATTCGACACGCAGGAAGGGATTGCGTGCGGGCCAGGGTTGCGGCGTTGCCGGGGAGGTGGTGGATGTACCGGCCGGCGTCGGGGCGCGGAGCTCGGGGCCGCGGCTGATGTAGAGGATGGCGGTGCGCGCGAGGTGGTTGTAGGCGGCGGTGATGATGGCGCCGCGGTCGTACGACATGGATGGCGCGGCGGTTGTCACGGTGAAGGTGGCGGAGGTCGAGCCGGCCGGGATGTCACGGACGCCGGCACGGTGGCGATGCCGTTGCGGGAGCCGGCGAGGGTGACGGTCGCTCCGCCGGCGGGCGCTGCGGCGCTGAGGGTGACGGTGCCGGTGGCGTCGTCGCCGGCGTAGACGAAGGCGTCGAAGGTGACGCTTTCGATCGTCACGGCTTCCGACGTGGGCACGACGGTCAGTTGCTGCCGTTGCACGGTGCCGTTGTACGCCGCGCGGATGCTGACGTCAAACGGTTGCGTGACGGCTTCGGTGTCGATGGCGAACGTGCCGCTGGTGTCGCCCTGGGGGATGGTTCGCAGAATCTCCAGAGCGCTCTTTATATTGGACATGTCGGGCCTTCTGGCGCACAGCCGCCACGAAGCACCCAGCATGGCTTTACGAATGGTGAAATCACTTCTGCGGCCCGAGCGATGATTGCTGGCACTGGCGAACGTAAGTTCCCGCCGTTTTCGGTGCGGAACGGGGTCCGAGAATCGGAAACGGTGCGACTGGGGGAGCACTACTCCCACTGCATTCAGCCGCATACTTGTCTTCCAGCTTCTTCAAGTTGAGTTTGTATTCATCGATCAGCTTCATGTGTCCAAGCTGAGAGGCTCGAGGTTTCGCAGCTGGTAGACAAAACGGCAGGTCCCTTTGTCTCTTAGTTCCTCTTGCATATCGCGGCAATTCCGTGCCCACGGCGGTGTCACGAAGACGCTCCTTTCGCCGGCTCCGGCCGCCCCTCGTCCGACGTTCGCTTGCGACGGCGGAGCCAGCAGGCGATCATCGTCGCCGAGTCGAGCGCCACTTGACGAAGATGCTGAAGATCTCTTCTAGTGTTGTCACGTCACCGCCACCATTGAATGTGTTGTCTTCAATGTAGCAATGCAGCCACGGCGGTTGCGGGTCCATGAGAGGCCACCGCGCCTGATCTCAGTAGAAGGCTTATTGTCGACAGATGTTCCACTGAGGGCGATCTTCACCCACCATCCTGGATTGTCCGTCGACTGTATCGAGATCCCGTGATCGTGCTCCCATTCGCCATTACATTGCCTGGCGAACCACGCCTGCAACTGCTCCAAGATTCCAGTGTGAAATACGCGGTCACCCAATCCGACGGGACGCGTCGCACACATGAACGGCCTCGCCACCGTGCCGGCCTCCGTGACCGTCCCCGTCGGCTGGGGCGAGCCCCGCAACTTGCTCGCGCGTTAAACACGTCACGGCGCTTTTCTTCAAACCATCTGCGGTAACAACTCAAAGGAACCACTACTGCTGCCTACGCCGCGCCACGAACTCCAGATGCTCATTCATGTATGTCGTGGATAAAAAGACACGGCCAAAGGTCTCGTTCGTGATCATCACGCCACCCTCAGGATGTTCCACGAGATACCAATCCAACTCCGGATCTCCAACTTTCTCGGAGACGATGAATTCGACGATTCCGGCTTCGCCGTGAAGTCTTATCCGATCACCAGCGCGCGCTTCGTCGCCAGATAAATATCTGAGCGACTTCACCAGAATCCCCCTCCCTGGGCCGGTGTAATCGGAATGGTGCCCGGCGGCGGAGGACTCGGACCGAACCCGCCGCGGTTGTCAGGAATGTCATCCCAGAAGCATTGACAATTGAGCGGATTTTGGCTCATTTTATACAACTTCCAATGCGGCGGCGGTACGCCGCGATGCGGACGCGAACGAGGATCTGTATCTTCCCGATACGCGAGAGTGCCCACAGGCGGAATGCATGGTCGGCACTTGGGACTCTTCGTGCACTTATCGCAGTTACGATTCTGCTCGAACTCGACTGGATTCAAATCGCCGCCAGAACTGAGAAGAAGCGAGATCAGACCAATGGCGCGACCTGCCATCCGTCCAGCGGTTTCGCCGGCGGTCTCGCAAACGTAACGCGTTATCGGACGCCGCAACAAATCGCTCGTATCTCGCAGGCCGAGAACGTCGGTGTTCAGAATCGGATTGTCGGATGCGTAAGGAAATTCCTTTCCCGGTATACCAATCGGATCACTCTGCGTATATCGCCCCCACCCGCCCCGATACCACCTGAAGATGTTGTACGACAGGTCGTTGCCGGCTGTCGTTTCCTGGCCGGGGAAGCGGAGGGGTTGGTGTTTGGCGATGCCGGTGCGGTGGGTGTGGAGGGGGCCGTAGGGGGTGTATTCGGCGCGCCACACGACCGTC
>DASWMP010000081.1:0-9149 GCA_036399695.1 Thermoanaerobaculia bacterium
AGCAGAGCGGTGGCTTTCGCCACCGCACTCCGAGATCACAGACCGTTCGCTTTGATGACGCCCGAGTAGAACTTCGCGCTCTCTTTGGGCGTGCGCTCCTGCGTCGAGTAATCGACGTGCACGATCCCGAACCGCTTCGAGTAGCCGAGCGACCATTCGAAGTTATCGAGCAGCGACCAGCAGAAGTAGCCGCGCACGTCCGCGCCGCGCTCGATCGCGTCGAGCACCGCGTTGAGGTGCTTCTGGAAATACGCCACCCGCAGCGGGTCGTCCACGCGCCCGTTCTCCGCCATTGGGGGATCGTAGAACGCGGCGCCGTTCTCGGTGATGTAGAGCGGCAGCCTGCCGTAGCGTTCCGTCGCCCACGTCAGGATGTCGCACAGCCCCTGCGGGAAGACTTCCCACGACGTCTCCGTGTAGGCCGCGCGCGGATTGCGCACGCGTGTGGCGCGCTCGATGCGGTTGTTGGGATCGTGCTTCGTCAGGCCGCGCGTGTAGTAGTTGATGCCGAGGAAGTCGACCGGCTGGCGCAGCTCCGCGAAGTCACTGGAAGGGAACTCCGGCCACGCCTCGCCGAACATGTCCGTCATCTCCGGCGGGTACTCGCCGAAGAAGAGCGGGTCGAGGTACTGGCGGTTCATGTACGCATCGGCACGCCGCGTGGCGGCGAGGTCTTCGTCCGACTGCGACACCGGGTACTTCGGCTCCAGATTGACGACGATGCCGATCTGGTTCTTGAAATTGGCGCGATACGCCGCCATCGCTTTCGCGTGCGAGCGCAGCAGGTTGTGCGACGCGATGGGGGCCTCGAAGTCGTTCTTGTGTCCCGGCGCCAGCGCTCCGTGCAGGTAACCGCCGTCGCTGACCACCCATGGCTCGTTGAGCGTGGCCCACATCTTCACCCGGTCGTCGAGCGAGCGGTAGCAGACCTGCGCGTAATCGGTGAACCAGTCGGCGACGTCGCGGTTCAGCCAGCCGCCGCGATCGTCGAGCGCCACCGGCAGGTCCCAGTGATAGAGCGTGACGAGCGGTTGGATGCCGTTCGCCAGCAGCTCGTCGACGAGCCGGTTATAGAAGTCCAGGCCGCCCTGATTCACCCGGCCTGTTCCTTCGGGGAGGATGCGTGCCCAGGCGATGCTGAACCGGTAGGCGCGCAGCCCGAGGTCGCGCATCAGCTTCACGTCGTCGCGATAGCGCCGGTAGTGATCGCACGCGATGTCGCCACTCTCGTTGTTCACCGTCAGGCCGGGCGTTTTGGTGAAGCGGTGCCAGATGTTCGGCCCCGCCCCATCGGCGAGAGGCGAGCCCTCGATCTGATAAGCCGAGGTGGCGGCGCCCCAGAGAAAGTTGTCGGGAAAAGTACGGTGGCTCATGCGTTTGACGGCGAAAGTCTATCGCGCCGGGGGCGGGATGAAAACGGTTTCATTGGGGGCGGAGGGTTGGTTGTTAGTTGTTGGTTTCTGGTTGTTGGTGAAAACCGAAAACCAACAACCAAAAACCAACAACTGAAAACTGCTACTGGACTGCCGCGCGCAGCAGCTTCGCCTCGGTCAGCAGCGTCGCGATCGCGGTTTCCTGATCCACGCTCGCGGTGGCGTCGTGGTCGTCGTGGTCGCCGAGGCCGGAGTCGCGCTGGCGGCGGACGCCTTCGCGGAGGAGCTCGCGGATCTGTTCGGCGTTGTCGACGCCGCGAAAGTAGGCGACGTGCATCGGCTCGAGCAGGGGGTTCTCTTTGCCGTGCGGGCCACCTCCGCCTCCGCCGGCGCTGCGGACTTCCACGTCGGCAATGCCGAGGAGGCGTTGCAAGGGGCCCTGCTTGATGGAGATGTTCTGGATGTTCGCCAGCGTCATCGTCTTTTCCTTGACGGTGGTGATGCCTTCGCGGATGCGGATGGCGCGGTCCGAGACCATGTACCAGCGCAGCTCGTAGTCGAGACGGAGCACGCCCCAGGTGAAGACCAGTTGGGTGAAGTAGGCGATCCAGGTGACGACTTCCAGGATCTGGAGCGTGAGGATCAGGCCGCCCGGCGCGTCGGTCCGCCGGTCAAGCGCGAAGAGCGCAATGGTCCAGCCGAAGGGCGCGAGGAACAGGACGAACTGCGCGATCGTCCAGCGGAGCAGACGGAGGCGAAAGTAGTTCTGCGCCGCCTGAAAGATGCGAGGCGGCGAGCCGGGGGGAGGCGCCGGCTCGGCCGGCACTTTCGTCACCGCGAGAACGATGCTGCGCCAGCTCATGACTTCTTCGCCTCCAGCGCTTCACGGACGGCGCGCAGCTCGGCCGCGACTTCCATCAGTGCTGCCGGCAGGTCGTGCGCGGACGCCGCCTGTGCCTTGGGATGCTCGCGGACGCCGCGCATGCGCGAGTAGAGATAGTCGCGGACCATCGCGAACTCGCGGATGCCTTCGATCGTCATCTCGGCGTTGGCGCTGCCGCTCGCGGTCTGCACCTGGATGCGCGCCAGGCCGAACCACCGCTCCACGAGGTTGCTCGTCAGATGGATGTCCTGGATGCGCGCATACGTCAGCGTGATCTCGCGGCGGAAGAGGATGCCCCACCGCATGGAGATCCCTTCGGCGTCAAAGTCGTACCGCATCGTGTGATAGCGGAAGTAGAGCGGGATCAGGATGACGAAGAAGAAGGGTCCGAGAAGGAGAGAGCTGAGGGCGTAGTAATTCATCAGCTCGCGCCCGGGCCGCTGGATGGCGAAGACGTGCTGCTCGGCGGACTGCATGGAGTACATGATAGTTGGCGAGGGATGGCGGTGGCAGTTGGCAGTTGGCGGTTGGAGAGGCGAAATGTTGAATGGTCAATGTTGAATGTTGAATATTGAATTGGGTGCCGGTCCACCGCGGTGGGTCATTCAACATTGAACATTCAACATTCAGCATTCAACATTTCGCTTTTCTCTCCCGCCAACCGCCAACTGCCAACCGCCAACTAACTCACGCTACACTCCGCCCCCCATGTCCCACGCTGCCCTCATCGCCGCTGAGTTGCATGTCCGTCCCGACCAGGTTTCCCGCACCCTCGAGCTGAGTGCCGAGGGGTCCACCGTGCCGTTCATTGCGCGCTATCGGAAGGAGGCGACGGGCAACCTCGATGAGGTGCAGATCCAGGCCATCCTCGATCGTGCGGCGGAGTTGAAGGAGCTGGACGAGCGGCGTGCGGCCATCGTCAAGTCGATCGACGAGCAGGGGAAGATGTCGCCGGAACTGGCGCGGGCGATCGCGAACGCGAAGACGCGCACGGAACTGGAGGACCTCTACCTTCCGTACCGGCCGAAGCGCCGCACGCGGGCCACGATTGCGAGGGAGCGGGGCCTCGAGCCGCTGGCGCTGCTGATCTGGGGGGACAGGCGCGAGGGGCACGTCGGCGACTTCGTCGATCCGGCGAAGGAAGTGCCGGACGCCGCGGCCGCGCTGGCTGGCGCGCGCGACATCTGCGCCGAGCGTGTGGCCGAAGATGCGGACCTGCGCAAGTACGCCCGCATGGCGGCGACGCGGCAGGGGGTGCTCGAGTCGAAAGTGCTGAGCGACAAGAAGGAGACGAAGAGCAAGTTCGAGATGTACTACGAGCATCGCGAACCGCTCGCGCACGCGCCGTCGCATCGCGTGCTGGCGATCTTCCGCGGAGAGGCCGAGGACTTGCTCAACGTGCGGCTGCGCTTTCCGGACGAGGAGATCGTCGCCGGCCTCAAGGCGCGCATCAGGCAGCCGACGCGGATGCCGGAGGAGCGGGAGAAGGCCATCGAGGACGGCTGGAAGCGGCTGCTGTCGATCTCGCTCGAAGGGGAGCTGCGCGCGGAGCTCAAGCAGAAGGCCGACGCACAGGCCATCGAGGTCTTCGGCCAGAACCTGCGCAACCTGCTGCTCGCCCCGCCGGCCGGCAATCGCCGTGTCCTGGCGCTCGATCCGGGGCTGCGCACCGGCATCAAGGTGGCGATGATGGACGCCACCGGCAAGCTGCTGGAGACGACGACGCTCTACACCGAGCGCTCGGCCGGCGAACGGGCGTCGGCGGAGAAGGCGCTGCAGAAGCTCATCGCGGCCCATGCGCCGGATCTCATCGCCGTCGGCAACGGCACCGGCAGCCGTGAGGCGGAAGCGTTCGTGCGCGCTGCGGGGACGAACGGCCTCCCGATCGTCTCCGTGTCGGAGCAGGGGGCATCCGTCTACTCGGCGTCCGAAGTGGCGCGCGAGGAGTTCCCGGAGCTCGATCTGTCGCTACGCAGCGCCGTCTCCATCGGCCGCCGGTTGCAGGATCCCCTCGGCGAGCTGGTGAAGCTCGATCCGAAGTCGATCGGCGTCGGCCAGTACCAGCACGACGTCAATCAGATGCTGCTGCGCAAGAAGCTGGGGGAGACGGTCGACTGGTGCGTGAACCTGGTCGGCGTCGACGCGAATACCGCTTCCCCGCAGTTGCTCGAGCATGTCTCCGGCATCGGTCCGGTGCTGGCGAAGCGCATCGTGGAGCACCGCAACGCCAGCGGCGCTTTCCCGTCCCGCCACGCGCTGCTCGACGTCCGCGGTTTGGGTGCACGCGCGTTCGAGCAGTGCGCCGGTTTCATGCGCATCCGCGGCGCGCATCCGCTCGACGACAGCGCGGTGCACCCCGAGCGCTACCCGATCGTCGAACGGATGGCCGCCGATCTGGGCGTGCCGCTCCAGCAGCTCGTCGGCGACGACAAGCTCGCCGACCGCATCGACTGGAAGCGCTACGTCGGTGGCGACGTCGGCGAGCCGACGCTGCGGGACATCCTCGCCGAGCTGAAGAAACCGGGCCGCGATCCCCGCGGTTCGTTCGAGCCGCCGCGCTTCCGCGAAGAGCTGAAGACCATCGCCGACGTGCGCGAGGGGATGGTGCTCGAAGGGGTGGTCACGAACGTCACGGCCTTCGGCGCCTTCGTCGACATCGGCGTGCACCAGGATGGCCTGGTGCATATCTCCCAGCTCTCGAAGAAGTTCGTGCGCGATGCCAACGAGGTGGTGAAGGTGGGAGACCGCGTGACCGCCAAGGTCACGAGCGTAGACGTGGAGCGCAAGAGGATCGGGCTGTCGATGAAGGAGGTATGACCGCGAGAGAAGACGCGGGAGGCCCTGCCGAATCGGCGCGACGCTGTTGCTCGATCGCCCCGTGGCCTTTCTGTCGTTGCGCAACGGCTGCAGAACCGCCACATTGCGCAGCAGCTCACGGTCACAATGTGGGACAGGCACTCCTGCCTGTCCGGACAGACAAGAGTGTCTGTCCCACATAGACAAATCCGTAACAACGAGGACTCCAACAGGTCACGGAGACACTTCTTCGATCGCGACAGGATCGCCACCGTCGATTGCCTGAAAAATCGAGGGCTGTTGCGCAATGTCCGGCGGTCGCGGATGGTTGCCCCGTCCGATGATTCAACCAGCGTCCATGACAACGACCCGACAGGAGCTCGCACACGACGTCGTGACCGCCGTGGCGGCTAAGCTGTTCCCGGCGGCGCCGGTCGTCGACGTCGTCCCGTTGCGAGGCGGCCTCGAAGCAGCAGTCGCTCGCATTACGTTGCGGGACGAGGCGCGGCGGGAGCGGCATGTCGTCGTCAAGCGGGTGGCCAGCCATGCCGGGCGAGAGGCCGCACGCTACCGCGCGCTCGCTTCCTCCGGGGTGACGCCGTCGTTTCTCGGCGCGGTCGATCACGGCGACAGCACCTATCTCTTCCTCGAGCGCATCCTTCCGGTCAGCTCCTGGCCGTGGTGCGACTCCGCCAACACGCGCCTCGTGCTCGAACAGCTCGCGCGCGTCCACCGCTTCGCGGACGAGGCCCCGCACGTCGACGACTGGAACTACGACGCCGAGCTGCTGTCGTCGGCGGCCGAGACGATTGCCGTCGCTGCCGACTGCGCGGCGTCGCTCCCCGAGCTCGACATCCGCCGCGAGTTGCGGCCTCTCCGCCGTGTGGTGCCGTCGCTGGCCGACATGCGGAAGCAGATGAACGGCGCTCTCGGCGTCACACTCATTCACGGCGACGTCCACACCGGCAACGTGATGCTCCGGAACGGCGCCGCGCGGCCGGAGGTGGTCTTTCTCGACTGGGGTCGCAGCCGCATCGGCTCGCCGCTCGAAGACGTCAGTTCGTGGCTTTTGTCGCTGCGGTCATGGGAACCAGCCGCCGCGCGGGACCACGACTCGCTCTTCCGTGCGTATCTGGCTGCCGCGGGACAGCCGACGGCGTTCACGGCGGAACTGCGGGACGTCTACTGGATGGCCGCCGCCAGCAACGTCCTCGCGGGGGCACTGCGCTATCAGCTCCTCGTCGCCCGTGAGAGCACCGGGATGACGCGCGAGACGGCCATCGCCCAGGCGCGGGCCGCATTCCGCATCATCCGGCGCGCCGGCGAGCGCCTTCCGCGGGAGTGATGCCGGGCACGATCCTGCGATCGAAATCGAGGACGCGAATCGTCCCGTCGTCCTCGACTTCGATCGTGGTCACGCTGCAGTTTGCCGGCCGGTAGCACTCCCACCGCGCCGGCGAGACGCCCTCGGCGTGCCCGACGACCTGCGCGATCGCGCCGGCGTGCGTGGCGACGAGCACGCGCGTACCGCGGTGGCGCGCGGCAATCCCGCGCAACCCGCCGAGCACGCGCTCGCGAAACCTGCGGTACGACTCGCCGCCCGGCCAGCCAAAGTCGGGGTCGTCCTGGGCGAGGTTGCGGCGCCATGAGTCGGGATAGCGGCGCGCGACCTCCGTGATGAGCCAGCCCTCGACCTCGCCGCAGGAAATCTCACGCAGCGAGCGCAGCGGTACGATCCGGCGCCCGCGTGCCGCCGCGGCGGCGGTACGGATGGCGCGAGGCGCCGTGCTCGAGTAGACGAGCGGCGCCAGGGGGCCGAGCGAGACGCGCCGCAAAGCATCGAGCTGTGCCTCACCCCGGTTGCTCACCGGAGTGTCGCACCACCCCGCCATCCGTGGCGTCGAGCCATACTCGTTCGCTTCCGTGTGCGCGTGGCGCAGCAGGAGCAACGTCGTGACCATCGATCAGGAGAATTGACAGGAGCGTGCCAGCCCGGCTGCAGGCTTTGCCAACCAGCGCACCGGGCCGTGCCCGGCGGTGGCGTCCCTAACGGGATTCGAACCCGTGTCGCCGCCGTGAAAGGGCGGTGTCCTAGGCCTCTAGACGATAGGGACGTGAGGCGTGCCGCGAGCTGCTTCGAACGCGGGGGACGCGTTCGATGGGCCGCCAAAATACGGAGCGGGCGGCCTTCTGTCAACTGCGGACGATAGGAACCGGACGAGGCTGGCGAAAATTGCCTGATGAGCGGTAGCGGCGGAGGCTGCCTCCGGCAGCCGCGCGACTGAAGTGGTTGTGGACCTTCTGGTCCGGTTGCCTCACATACAAGCGCCGGCCTCGCGGCCGGCGCTCTCCTGCAACGAACGTCAGTTGTAGATTTCCGGGCCGCCGCAGCCGTCGGAGATGTAGCAGAGCACCACTTCCTTCGTAACCGTGGTGCGTTTGCCTTCGTTGTCGGTTACGGCGAGCGTCACCCAGTAGCTGTTGCTCTCACGGGGGTAGGCATGGGTGATGGTCGGGAGCGTGGTGATGGCGCCGGAGCCGTCGTCGAAGATCCACTGATAGCTGACGATCGTCCCATCCGGGTCGCTGCTCGAGGAGGCGTCGAACTTCACACCGTTGAGCGTGCGGGCAAAGGTGAAGTTGGCCACCGGCGGGAAGTTGCAGGCGCCGGGGTTGTACGTCAGCACGTTCACTCCGATGGCGGAGATGTAGTTGATGGCCGAGTAGAAGGAATCGTTGCTGTCGTCGCCCGGGACGCCTTTGTGGATGCCGTAGGCGATGTCTTCGACGAACCACGGGCCGCCGCTGTCGCCTGCTTCGGAGAGGTTCATGCTGCCGCCGTCGACCCGGATGAAGTTGCCGTTGTAGGACTTGCTCTGGATCTTTCCGAAGGTGCGGCCGGTGGTGCGGCCGTACTTCCAGACGTAGGATCCGATGGCCTGATTGTTCCGGTGACGCGTGCCGACGCAGGAGCGCAGGCCGATACCGGTCTCGAACTGGTTCGTCACCGGGACAATGTCGCAGGCGGAGTTCCACTGCATGTCCATGTCGCTATTGTTGACCTGGGCGCGGAAGGGGAGGTTCAGCCCCTGGAAAGACTGCGTGTCGGAGCAGTGGGCCGCGGTGGAGACGCCGAGCTCACTGCTGGGTGCCACCACCGTAAAACCCGCGGTGCAGCCGTCGATGCTGACGCCGCCCGTCAGGGCTTCGAACGTGGCCAGCCGCGGGACGCGCTTCACTTCGACGCCCTCCGGGATGCGGGCACGCGCGACGGCCAGTCCGGCGTTGAGCTTCTCCGCGTCGACGACGTACAACTCCCCGCGGTTCTCGAAGACGTTGATGTCGTGATCGGCCTGGACGCCGGCGCGCCGCGCGTGGCCGCGTCCTTCATTGACCCGTTTCTCGAGCTCCACGAGCGACCACTTCGCTGGACGCAAGTCGATGAGGTCCGCCAGCGGGCCGCGCCCGAGGCGCGCCTGCAGGCGTGCTTCGGCGGCGCGGTCGGTGAAGCGGACGACGACGCGGAGGCGCGGCTGGTGCTCGATCCAGAGACCGGCGAACGTCGCCGGCTCTTCGGCGGTGAGCGCGGCATCGAGGTCGCCGGTCTCCTTCTGAAGCTGCAGACGGCGAACGGCTTCGTCGACGCTGACGCCAGCCTGCGACGAGTACGCCGCCGCATCCTGCAGCAACGCCTCACTTGGCGGGGTGGCCATGACCGGAAGGGCAACGAACAACGAGAGTGCAACCAACTGTCTGAACATGATTTCTTTCTCCTTCACCGGGTCATGCGGAAAAGGAGAAGAAGTTTCAGGCGTGGAAAAAACTTTTTTGATGCTACGGCCTGCGCTCGCGCTCGTCCTCGGCGCGGGCCACGCGGCCGCCGTAGGTGTAGCGCATCAGCTCGAGGCGGCTCGTGACCGCGAGCTTGTTGAAGATGGAGGTGAGGTGATGGCGGACCGTGGTCTCGGTGATGAACAGGCGCTCGGCGATGATCTTGTTCTTCAGGCCGAGGTTCACCAGCTCGACGATCTCCTGCTCGCGGCGCGTGAGACGGGCGCGGAGGTCGGGGCCGCGGCGGGTGGACGCCCCGCCGAAGA
>DASWMP010000082.1:0-2512 GCA_036399695.1 Thermoanaerobaculia bacterium
CCACCGCTCTGCTATACGTGTACAAGAGCGGTGGCGTGCGTTCGCCACCGCACTCCGAGATCAAAAGCGACTTGTAGCCGGGAACGGGGCGTTCACCAGTAGGTGGTCGTGACCGCGCAGTTCCCTTTGACCACGGCCTGACAGGCCATGCGCTCGCCCGGTTCGAAGCCGCGGGCGGTGCCGATACGGAGCTCCCGGGCGGTCGGCTCGGTGAGATTTTCGGCGCCTTGTACCACTACTACCTTGCAGCTCGTGCAGATGCCGACGCCTCCGCAGGAGTTGCCGAGGGGGACGGCGGCGCGGCGGGCGACATCGAGAATCGTCTCGTCCTCGCGGGCGGAAGCGGCGCGGCCGAGGGGGACGAATGTGACGATTCTTGACTGGCTGTTCACCGGGAATTGGGAATGCGCGACGAAACCAAACGCGCATTTCAGCGTCTATTAGAGCAGATCAAATGTGTGGGAGGCAGTCATGAGCACGATGAAAATGATGGATGAAACGAAAGTCGCCGAAGCGATCGTGAGCGTGCTGCCCGAAGGCGTGGTTCGTGTCTGTTCCGATGACCGGGAATCGATCCGCTACGCCGTACGGGCGGCGAACCTGGCACTGCAGACGATCGTCCTGAGCCGCGCATCCCTGCGCCGCCTGGCCGACGATCCGCAGCGCGCCGTGAAAATCGAATACCTGCAGCGCGACCTGCTCCGCAGCGCCTCGCGCCGCGCCGAGTTCCAGTACCCCCGCCCGAACCGCGTCCTGGCCAGGGTGGCGGAAGCGAAGCGCGCGATCGCGTTCGCGCTGCCGATGGTTTCGGTGAGGTAGGGGGCGGGCTGGGATCGATGGGACCTATGGGAGCCGGGGAGTCGCATGGCGAGCTTCTCGTGAAATCCGGGAGGTAGATCGGTCGACTCCATCCCATTGGTCCCACAGGTCCTGTCGGTCCCATGTCTTTCGGTAACCAGTCGGTGACGATCACCTGCGATTCGAAGGCCAATCGCTAGAAAATCTGACGATTCGATGCTATGCTTTCCCCATGGCTGTCGAATTGGATGATCTTGACCTCCGTATCGTCGGTCTGCTCCTGCGCGATGGCCGTCTGCCGGCCGCGCAGCTCGCGGAGCAGATCGGGCTGTCGCGTCCCGCGGTGGCCGACCGCATCGAGAAGCTCGAGCGCCAGGGTGTCATCCGAGGAACGACGGTCGTCGTCGATCCGGTCACGCTCGGGCAGCGCGTCACCGCCTTCATCGCCGCCCGCGGGCCGAAGCTTTCGGCCAAGGCGTGGGCGATGTTCCGCGAGTTGATGCAGCGCGATGAAGTGCTGGAAGTGCACACCGTCGCCGGCGACGACTGCTACCTCATCAAGGTCCGCACCGACACGATTCCCGCGCTGAACGAGCTCGTCAGCGCTCTCGCCCACCCGCCGCTGTCCCTTTCGACGCGCACCACCATCGTCATGCAGACGCACTGCGAGAAAGTCGGCGGCATCGTTCTGGGAGAAGTCGAATGAAACACGAAAAGTTCTGGGCCTATATCGCTTTCGCCACCGTCTGCGTCGTCTGGGGGACGACCTATCTGGGCATCGCCATCGCCATCGAGACGATCCCGCCGCTCCTCATGACCGGCACCCGCTTCACCATCGCCGGCGTGCTGCTGCTCGCCTTCGCGAAGTTCCGCGGCGACAAAATCCCGATGGACCGGAAGACGCTCGGCAACCTGGCCTTGATCGGCTTCCTGATGGTCGGCGTCGGGAACCTCGCGGTCGTCTGGGCCGAAAAGTGGGTGCCGAGCGGGATGGCCGCGCTCTTCGTGGCCACGGCGCCGTTCTGGATGGCCATCCTGGAGCTGTTCCGTCCCGGCGGTGAGCGCGTGTCGCTGCGCAGCGGCATCGGGATGTTCGTCGGCTTTCTCGGCGTGGCCATGCTCGTCACGCCGGGCGGCGCCGGCTCTGCCTGGGGCGTCGGTCTCATCGGCGGCGCGGTCGCGATCCAGTTCGGCGGCCTGGCCTGGCAGTACGGCTCGATGCGCGGCAAGTACTCGATCAAGCACGTGCCGCTCGTCGTGTCGTCCGGGATGCAGATGCTCTTCGGCGGGGTGATCGTCTCGATCGTCGGCTTCGCCATCGGCGAAGGGCCGCGCTACGTCCTGACGCCGCGCACGTTCGCCGCGCTCGCATACCTGACGATCTTCGGCTCGGTCATCGCGTACAGCGCGTACGTCTTCGCTCTGGCGCACCTGCGCACGAGCGTCAGCTCGCTGTACGCCTACGTGAACCCCGTCGTGGCGGTGTTTCTCGGCTGGCTCGTGCTGAGCGAGCCGCTGACGTGGGTTTCGCTCGTGGCCATGGCCGTGATTCTCGCGGGCGTGGCGCTGGTGCAGAGCGCGAGTTGGCAGAAGGCGGCGCCCGCCGCGGCCGCACCGGAACCGGTGGCGGTGAAAGAGCGGGCCGCCTGATCTCGGAGTGCGGTGGCGAACGCCACCGCTCTGGTACACGTGTAAAAGAGCGGTGGCGTTCGCC
>DASWMP010000083.1:0-12632 GCA_036399695.1 Thermoanaerobaculia bacterium
CCCCCCCCCCCCCCACTCCGAGATCAGAGTCGGCCCCTACGCGCTGGCCTTCCGCTTCGACTTGCGCATCGGCGCCACGGGGGTCACGGGCTCGGCCGGTTTCTCCTCCGGCTTGATGATCGATGCCGGCACTTCCTCACGCGGGACGCGCAGCATCAGCATCAGCACCCCGATACCGGCCAGTGCGATGACGATCAGCAGCGCGCCGCGGCCGGTCATCGGATCGGTGGCGCCGGGCGTCTCGACCGGGACCGGAAGGCTCGGCGTCAGGACGTTCGCCTGGACCGGCTTCGGCGGCGCGGGTACGGGCTGCTCCGTCTGCACGGGGGCGGCCGTTTTCGCCGCCACCGGCGCCGGCGGAACGGCAACAGCGGCGACCTGCACGGGCTCCTGCTTCTTCACCGGCGGAATCGTGACCTCGGCCTTCTTCAGGCGCTTGCGCGACGGACCTGTCGCGGGCGTGGTGGTCGACCGCGGCGTCGCCGTCGTCTCGCGCGTCTCGGTACGCGTCTCGACGCGCGGCGTCGAGCGCCGCGTCACCAGCGGATTCAGTTGCGTCGTCCCGCCGACGTCCGCGACCTGCACCCGCGCCGAGGGCGTGGCCCCCGCCACCGCCCGCTCCGTCAGAAAGCGGCGCGTCTCGGCGGTCGGGTAGAACACCTGCCCGCGGTCGTCGACCAGGCGGTAGTCCTCGATGTAGGCGGCGTAGCTCGGATAGGCGCGGGCCAGACGGTCGTGCAGCTCCTCGCCGTAGAACGCACCCATCGGGTTGTTCATCGCGTAGCTCCACACCTCGTGCAGCGGTGCGAAGGTGGGGGAGGGGCGCTCCACGTAGAGCTGATGGAACGCCGCGTAGTCGTTACGGAGGGCCGCTTCGGCGAGCGATTCCGCCGGGGCGCTGTAATCGATGCTGCGCACCGGCTCCACCGGCAGCACGAACGACGGCTCCTCGGCGAGCGGCGGTGGCGGCGTCACAGCAGCTCGGACACGCACCGGCGGCAGCGGTGGCTCGTCCTGACCGGTGACGGTGAAAGAGGTCGTGCAGAGCAGCACGACGGCGATGAGCACAACGAGACGCTGGTGACGCACGCAACCCTCCCGGCCTGCGAACAGGCTGTCGGCCGGGAGAGTGTACTACTACTGGTGCGAGGCGCTACTGGCGGGAAGCGGTGGCGCGGGCGCGGCCGGCCGACTCACCCAGCGTGCGGGCCGTGTCGATCAGCTCCTGGATCGTCGTCTGATCCTTGCCGCTGGCCTGGAGGAGGTAAATACGGATGGCGCTGCCGATGGGGATGACGGTGTTCGCCGGGTCGGCGTAGAAACGCTCGAGCCCCGAGACGAGCTCGAAGCCGCTGACCTTACCGGAGGTGGACGTCTGGCGCTCGGTACGGGCCGCGAGGCTGGCGCACGGAGAGGTCGGGCCGGCCGTCACGTCGATCTTGTCGAGCGCTTCCTGGTATCCCTGTGCGTAGCCGATGGACCAGAACAGCTTCTCGGTGCTGCTCAGCCGGAGCCATTCGTCGCCGTTCGACGGGGGCGTGATCTGCGGCGTGGCAGCCGTTTGAGCGAAGCCAACCATCGAAACGAGCAGCAAGGCAATTCCGACAACGATCTTCTTCATGGACGCACCTTTTCAGTCAGAGATGAGGATGGCTGGTAGAAACGGGTCGGATTCTAACCAAAAAGCGGCGATTCGCAAATTAACGTACGGAGCCTTCGATTTTTGCCTTGTATCGGGCCACGTCCCCGGTCACCTCGATGTAAGGCAGCGCCGCGGCGAGCTCCCGTCTGGCGCCGGCATAATCGCCCGTCTCGTAGAGCGCGACGGCCAGATAGTAACGATAGGGCTGCTCGCTTTCGCGCAACCTGCCGAGTCGCGTGAAAGCCCGCACTGTCGCTTCGAAGTCGCGCGCCCGGTACGCCCCCTCGGCCACACGAATGAGCGTCGCGTGATCGAGTGACGTGACGCCGAGCACCTCGCGGTAGATGGCCCGCGCTTCCGGAAGGCTGTTGCGTGCGAGGAGGCGTTCCCCCTCGGCGAGACGCGCCGTGACGTCGACCGGCCGCGCCTGCGGCGGCGCCGTCGTCTGCGGTGCGGGGGTCTGCGGTGCGGGGGTCTGCCGTGGGGTGGTCTGCGGTGCCGGCGTCACCGGTGCCGGCGTCGCCGGAGCCGGCGTGACGGGACGCCGCTGCGGCTCCGGCTGCGCTGTTTGCGGCTGCGTCCGCGGTGGCACCGTCGTCGCCGGCGGGGCTGCGGGCGGGGCCGCCGTGGGTGCACGTTGCAGCAGCGCCACCTGATCGGGCGTCAGCAGCCGTCGTGCGAGCGCATTGAAGCGATCCCTGACGGACGTCGCCAGCGGCAGCGATGCGTAATAGTTGCCGAGGCGCTCGGCGGCCACGACGCGTTGCGCGGCGACGCGCGCTTCGGCGTCGCGCTCGAGGCGTTCGTACGTCAGCGCGAGATGAACCTGCGCGATCTCGAACTGTGGCGGAGCGTCGAGGAAGCCGAAGGCGGCGATGCGCAGCTCGCGCGCCGCCATTTCGTCGTTGCCGGCGGCGGCATTCGCCAGTCCGCGCTGCAACATGTTCCCGTAGAACTGCGCGTCGGTCTGCGCGAACGCTGTGATGGCCGTCAACGAAAGCAGCAGCCCGAGTACCGCGGTACGTCCATAAGTCATTCGCACTTTTAAAGAGAAACCCCGAGGCGATTCTGCCATAGACGCCCGAGGAATTGCGGTAGCATTTCACTCACACGTGAGCCGCAATGTTGTGGTCGTCGGGGGTGGCCTCGCCGGATTGGCGGCCGCGCTCTATCTCGCCCGCGCCGGGCGTTCCGTCACCATCTTCGAAAAACGGCGCGACCTCGGCGGACGCGCCGTCACCCAGCTCCGCCACGGCTACCGCTTCAACCTCGGCGCGCACGCCGTCTATCGCGGCGGCGCTGCCAGCCGCGTCTACCGCGAGCTCGGCATCCCGCTGCGCGGCGGCACGCCAAAGTCCGGCGGCCGGGCCATGGTCGGCGACGAGCCGTACAAACTGCCCTCGTCCGCCTGGTCGCTCCTCACCAGTTCACTGTTGTCCATCGGCGAGAAACTGCAGTTCGCGAAGCTGATGCTCACCGTCGGCCGTATGGACACGAAGCCGTACGCCCGCGTCTCCACGCGCGAGTGGCTCGACCGCCGTTTCCCGGCGCAGCGGCTGCGCGACGTCGTCGAGATGTACGTCCGCCTCGCGACCTACTGCAACTCGCCTGAAGAGCAGAGCGCCGCCGCCACGATCGAGCAACTGCGCCTGCTGCGCCGCGGCACGCTCTACGTGGACGAGGGCTGGCAGAAGATCGTCGATGCACTCCACAGCGCCGCCGTCTCAGCCGGCGTGAACTTCATCACCAGCTCGCGTGTCGTGTCCGTGACGCACGACAGCCGCGTGCGTGGCATCGAGCTCGGGGAGCTGCAGCTCGACGACCGCGCGAACACGATGAACCTGGCCCTGCCGGATCCGGACGCGGAAGCGGCGCACGGCACGCGCATCCCGGCCGAGACGGTGCTGCTGGCCGTCGATCCGCCGACCGCCTGCGCGCTGGTCGGCGACCACCCGGTGACGGAGAGCTGGTCCGCCTGCACGCCCGTGCGCGCCGCCTGCCTCGACGTCGGCCTCTCACGCCTCCCGGAGCCGCGCAACACGTTCGCGATCTGCATGGATCGCCCGTACTACTTTTCGGTCCACTCCGCCTGGGCGCAACTGACGCCGAAGGGCGGCGCGCTGGTGCACGTGGCCCGCTACCTCCGCGACGGCGAGCGCGCCGAGGAGCACGAGCTCGAGCGCATCCTCGACGAACTGCAGCCCGGCTGGCGCGAGGCCGTCGTCCACAAGCGCTGGCTGCCGCAGATGGTCGTTTCCAATGCCATCGTGCGCCCCGGCGCACCCCGCCCGACGCCCGTGACCCCGATCAAGGGGCTGTACGTGGCCGGAGACTGGGTAGGCGGGGAGGGGCTGCTCTCCGATGCAGCCCTCTCCAGCGCCCGCAGCGCCGCGCGAGCCATCCTGGCCACGTAGGTGGGCAATGGGACCTATGGGAAATGGGACCTATGGGACCTATAGGACCGATGGGCCTCCGGTCCGCGGAGCTGTTGCGCCTGTTGCCACTGGGAGCTCCGCTCCGCGGACCGCAGGCCCATCGGTCCCATTTCCCATAAGTCCCATAGGTCCCATCGTTTCACTCACCCCAGCGGCTGAATCGTGATCCCGCCGCCGGAGGTCCGCAGCGTCAGCTTCGGGCCACCGCCGCCGATGCTGCCGCGGAGCGTGCCGGAGCTCTGGGTGCCCACCACCGTCACCGGGACGTCGGCGCTGATGCCGCCGCCGCTGGCACGCGCATCCAGCTCCGCGCCGACATTGCGCGCCAGCGACACGCGCACGTCACCGCCCGAGGTGGACAGCGTCGAATCGCCGCCCGGCTGGCGGCTGAAGCTCGCCACGATCGAGCCGCCTGACGTCGACGCGTCGACCTTTCCGCCTGCTTCGGCGATGCGGATGTTGCCGCCGGACGTGCGGGCGTTCACGTTACCGCCGGCGCGGGTCACGGCGATCGAGCCGCCCGACGTTGCCGCCGTCACGGCGCGCTGCGCGTCGCCGACGCGCACGTTGCCGCCCGACGTCCGGACGTCCACGTCACCCGTGGCGCTCTCCAGGTCCACGTTGCCGCCGGAGGTGCGCGCCATCACCGGCCCGTCGATCCTGCCGCCTTTGATGTTGCCGCCGGACGTGCGCACGTTCACCGTCCCGGTCACATTCGTCAGGTCGATGTTGCCGCCGGAGGTCTTCACCTCCACGCTGTAGCGCGACGGCACGCGGATGTTCCACTTCACCCGCAGCGGCGAGTTCAAGTTGAACCAGTCGTCATCCCAGTCGGTCGTGATCTCGACGTCGTTCCCCTTCTGGGCGAACTGGATGTCGAGGTCTTTGAAGATCCGGGTGGCCTTGTCGCGGTCCGAGGTGCGCGCGGTGCGGACGATCTCCACGGCCACGCCGCTGCCGCCCGTCACGATCGTGACGTCGCCGAGGTCGGCGTTCAGCGTCAGTTTGCCTCCCTCCGACACGTTGAACCCGCGACGCATCGTGTCGTCGATCGCCGCGTGGGCCGCGGCGGCCATGAATAACGTGAGTGCCAGGATCGCTGCTCTGCGCATGAAGGGCTCCTTCGAATCAGTTGGCGGTTGGCAGTTGGCGGTTGGCGGTGGAACCGTTCCTGGCCGACAGCGGATGGCGGAACGGACTCTCCTGCCAACCGCCAACTGCCAACCGCCAACTACTCCTCATACGCCCCGGATCGTCCAAAGTTTGCAGTAAACTCCGCCCGCCATGCCGATCGATGATGCTCAGTTCAAATTGGCGATGTCGCACTTCGCCAGCGGGGTGACGGTCGTGACGACCGAGCACGACGGAAACCTCTACGGGATGACCGTGGCGTCGTTCGCCTCCCTCTCGCTCCATCCGCCGCTCGTGCTCGTCTGCATCGAGAAGTCCGTCAAGACGCACGACGCCATCGTCGCTGCCCGCAAGTTCGGCGTCAGCATCCTCGGCGCGAATCAGACCGACGTCTCCAACCGCTTCGCCTCCAAGGCCGAGAACAAGTGCGACGGCCTGACGATGGACCGCGGCGAGCTCGGTGTGCCGCTCGTCGCCGGAGCCGTCTGCACGCTCGAGTGCCGCCTCCACGAGCAGCTCCCCGGCGGCGATCACACGATCTTCGTCGGCGAGGTCGTCGGCTCCGCGACCGCTGAGGGGCAGCCGCTCCTCTACTGGCGCAGCTCGTATCGCGGGATCTCGTAATGCAGGAGATGGGGGAGACGCTGAGGACCACCTTCCGGCGCATGCTGCGCCTCGAGAACCGTCGCGCCGCCGTGCGCCACGGCCGCCTCGAAAAGATCGAAGCCTTCGAATCGCAGATCCTCGGCAACACGCGCCAGATCACGATCTTCCTTCCGGCCGGCTACGACGACCGCGACGACCGCCGCTATCCCGTGCTCTACATGCACGACGGCCAGAACCTCTTCGAAGGGCACCGTGCCTTCGTTCCCGATAACCACTGGCGCCTCAACGAGGCCGCCGACCGCGCCATCGGCGAGCGCACCGCCTCGCCGATGATCATCGTCGGCATCGATCACGCCGGCCCGTCGCGCGTCGACGAATACACGCCGACGCGCGACGAAGCGCGCAATTCCGGAGGCCGTGCCGAGGATCATGCGCGCATGCTCGCTGAAGAGCTGAAGCCGGCCATCGACGCGCGCTTCCGCACGATCCCGGACGAGACCTGCGTCGGCGGCTCGTCGCTCGGCGGGCTCGTCTCGCTCTACCTGGCGCTGCGTCATTCCGATTGGGTGCGCGGCGCGGCCGTGATGTCGCCGTCCGTATGGTGGAACAACCGTGCGGTGCTGGCGGACGTGGACCGCTTCGACAGCAGCCACCGTCCGCGCATCTGGCTCGATATCGGCGGGCGTGAAGGGCTCGAAGCGCTGCAGGACGCGCGTCTGCTGCGCGACCGTCTGAAGAGCAAAGGCTGGCGCGCCGAGGAGGACTTCCTCTATTACGAGGACCGCCGCGCCGACCATACCGAGCGCGCCTGGGCCAGCCGTGCCCGCAAACCTCTGGAGTTTTTGTTCCCGCCGACGTAGTTTCGGCGGACGCACATGCCCCTCCACGACGCGTTCGGGCGTCCGCTCCACGACCTGCGCATCTCGGTCACGGACCGCTGTAATTTCCGCTGCACCTACTGCATGCCGAAGGAAGTCTTCGGCCGCGACTTCGCCTTCCTGCGCCGCGATGAGCTGCTGACGTTCGAGGAGATCGCCCGCCTGGTGCGCCTCTTCGTGCAGCTCGGCACGCGCAAGGTCCGGCTCACCGGCGGCGAGCCGCTGCTGCGCCGCGACCTCGAGCGCCTCGTCGGCATGCTCGCGGAGATCGACGGGCTCGACGACATCGCCATGACCACGAACGGCTCGACGCTCACGCCGGCCAAGGCGCGCGCGCTCGTGGACGCCGGCCTGCGCCGCCTCACCGTGAGCCTCGATTCACTCGACGACGCGGTCTTCCGCGCGATGAACGACGTCGACTTTCCGGTGGCGAAGGTGCTGGAAGCGATCGACGTCGCCGCCGAAGCGGGGCTGGCGCCGGTGAAGGTCGACATGGTTGTCAAGCGCGGCATGAACGACGCGTCGATCATCGAGATGGCCCGCTACTTCCGCGGCACCGGACACATCCTTCGCTTCATCGAATACATGGACGTCGGCAACACCAACGGCTGGCAGATGGGGGAGGTCGTCTCCGGCCGCGAGATCCGCGACCGCATCGCCGCCGAGTGGCCGATCGAGCCCGCCGAAGCGAATTACTTCGGCGAAGTCGC
Source organism: Thermoanaerobaculia bacterium (assembly GCA_036399695.1). GTDB lineage: Bacteria > Acidobacteriota > Thermoanaerobaculia > Gp7-AA8 > Gp7-AA8 > DASVEE01. The sequence continues at coordinate 7,403 of DASWMP010000083.1, forward strand.
GGAACGCTGGCGCTATGTCGACGGGGCCGGCGAGATCGGCATCATCACGTCTGTGACGCAGCCCTTCTGCGGCACGTGCACGCGTGCACGCCTGTCAGCCGCCGGCTCGCTCTATCTCTGCCTCTTCGCCGCAGAAGGCCGCGACCTGCGCGCCCCGCTGCGCAATGGCGCCACCGACGCCGAGCTCCTGGCCGCGCTCACCGCCTGCTGGTCGGCACGGATCGATCGCTACTCCGAGATCCGCACCGACGCCACCGTGGCCACCCCGAAAGTGGAGATGTCGCACATCGGGGGATGAGCCACGGTTTTGCGTCAGTCCCGCCCCCCGTTGTACTTCTCCTCAGCGGAGCTCGGCACCGTCGACAGACGCACCGCATTCGCCGTGGGCAGCGGCGCTGCCGGGCCGAACGGTTGATTGCGGTTTGCGTACACCCGCTCGCGCATCGCGCGCCCTTCTTTGATCTCCTGAATCTGGCTCTTTTTCATGCCTCTCGATACTGCGAGAGACGGGCCATTCCGGCCACGAATTGCACCTTTCCGCCCATCGACGGATGGCGTACGCGGTCGTGCTCGACGGCTAGTTTTTCCAGCGACGCCGAAGCCTGATTTCCCACAGCCACGACGCGCGTGATCCCGAAGAGACGGATGAGCCGCTCGATGAACGGCGCCCCTGCAGCCAGCTCGGCAGACGTGGGGACGCGGTTCGACTCCGGACGCCCCGGATGGAACGGGTGAAATGGAAAGGCGTTCCAGAGCAGCGGCAGCGGCTCGAGGTCGCGGATCGTCCCCCAGACCATCGTGGCGCTGGCCTCCGTCGACAGACGCGGCCCGCTCGTCGCCTTCCGGTACCCGCGATCGGCACCGAGAATGCGCTGACCGTTCTCGAGCTCCACGCCGCCCAGCATCACCGTCTCGCTGCAGAAGGCGATGCCGGTCAACCGCCCGCCGCGATGGCTCACCGCCTCACCGATCAGCAGCATGCGAGGCCCGAGCGCGTGCAACTCCTCGAGGTACAACCGCAGATTCCGCCGCCGGACCGCGTTCGCCTTCAGATCGCCGAACGTGCGCGAATACTGATTGACCGCCCGCTCCGAAACCTCGGCCGCCGCCAGCGCATTGATGAACGTCCCGAACACGCCGCCGCACTGTAAACGAAAAATCCCGGAGGAGGATGGTGGCGACCCCGGACCGTGCCGCAAGATCACGTCGTCGCGGACGCCTCCTGGACGCTGACCGATTGCGGAGCGCAGCCGATCATCAGCAGGAAGCACGGGCCAAGGTTGTGTGTGGAGGACGGACAATCCTGTCCGTCACGCGAGAAATGGCGCGAGCACGCAGCACTTCCGCACACCTGCACCAGGACTTTGCGGGGAGACAATCTCTTCGTGGCTACTTTCTCGCGTGACGGACAAGATTGTCCGTCCTCCACTCGCTGCACCGCGGTTGGTCCGAGCTTCACGATGATCCCTCCCTACCGTCCTACCGCCCGCCGCCGCGGGCCCACCGGATTCGCGTCCACCAACTGGTAGATCCCGCCGTTGCTCCCGTGCCGGGCCACGTACAGCTCTCCGGCCACATCCTCGCCGAAGGTGCTCACCAGGAAGCCTGTCCTGAGCAGCTCCGTCGACGTCCACCGCCCGTCGGCGGTCTCCGTCGCTCCCCACACCGTCCCGCTGCAGTAATCGCTGTAGACGAACAGCCCCCGCATCCGCGGAGAACGCACCCCGCGATACCGGTAGCCGCCCGTCACCGAGCAGCCGTTCGCGTGCGTGTACTCGATCACCGGCAGGACCAGCGTCCCGTCGTTGCAATTCGACGTCGGAAGGTAGCAGCGCGTCCCTTCCATCCGCCGCCAGCCGTAGTTCTCGCCGCCCGTGCTGGTGGCCGGCTGGAAGTTGATCTCCTCGAGCTGGTTCTGGCCGACGTCCGCAATCCAGAGGTCCCCCGTCTCCCGGTCGAACGAGAAGCGCCACGGGTTGCGCAGGCCGTACGACCAGATCTCGCCTCGGACGCCCGTGCGGTTGACGAACGGGTTCGACGGCGGGATCGCGTACGGCGCGGTGCCGCTGTCCACATCCAGGCGCAACATCTTGCCCAGCAGCTCGCCGAGGTTCTGGGCGCGGTTGCCCGGATCGCCGCCGTTGCCGCCGTCGCCCATCCCGATGTACAGATACCCGTCCGGGCCGAAGTGCATCTGCCCGCCGTTGTGATTGGCGTATGGCTGGTTCACCCGGAGGACGACGAACGCCGAATTCGGATCGGCGCGGTTCGGATCGGTGGCCGAGCGGCTGTAGCGGGCCACGACCGTATTGCCGCTCAGGTCCGTGTAATTGACGTAGAAGAAACCGTTGTCGCGGTACCGCGGATGAAAGGCGATGCTGAGCAGCCCCCGCTCGCCGCCGGTCGTGACGAGGCCGCGCACGTCGAGGAACGGCGCCGGCAGCAGACGGGTGCCGTCATAGATGACGACCTGCCCTTCCTGCAGTGTGATGAACAGGCGCGTATCGCCGGCGTGCGTGATGGCCACCGGGTTCGCGAGAGGGGAGGCGACGAGCCGCAGCTCGTAGCGGGCCTGGGCATGGACGAGCGTGGGCAAAAGGAGCAGGGACAGGAGCAGGAGGCGTTTCCTCATGACCCTCGTCTGCATGCAAGATCGGGCACTGTTTTTGAGATGAAAGACTGCAGGAGGAAACTGATGGGAACGATTCATCAGCCGAAGCCGAGCTCACCCGGTTCACCTCAGCCGGACCAGCAACCTCTGCAGCCCGGTGGACCGGCCGAGTCGCGGTCGAATGCCACCGATTCCAGACGCCCGAACGTGCAGACTCCTGAATCGCAGCGGGAGAAAACCGGCGAGCGCCGCTAACCCACGTCACCGCAACGAGCCCACACCCAAACAAAAAGGCTGAGGCCGCGACGCGAGTCGCGGCCTTTGCTTTTTCTCAGGCTGGACATACTGACGTCGATTATGAATTCGCGGGCAGAACCGTACGACAGCAGACAGACTTGCACTCCGGCTGCGTACTATTTTGCACCCATGACGCCCCTCGAAAACGCCGTTCATTTCGCTCAGGACCTGCCCGGCCTGCGCGCCCTGCTGGCGAGCCCGGTACTCTCAGCCGAAGAGTCGTTCGTGCGTACGGCCATCCGCGACGTGGTCAGCGAGCTGGCCGTGCATTTCGAGCTGCTGGCGCAGGCCAGCACACATCCCGAGTCACGCGTGTATACGCATCTGGCCGACAGAGCTCACGAGCTGGCGGCGACGCAGATCGCTCATGCATGAGCGGGAGCTGATCGATTTCCGTTCCGATTTCCGGAAAATCGGCTTCGCCTGAGCGATGATTTGCGCTGAATGGCGCGTAATGACGGACCGGCTGCGGACAGCGGGACTCTCCCTGCCGGAAATCGGAAGTCGGAAATCCGAGATCGCCCGCTGTACGCGGTCATTACAGCCATCGCGGTACGCGTAGCGCTCATGACCTCCGCCTGGGCGGTGGGCGGCACGTCGCCGTTCCTCGCGCCGGACTCCTGGACCTACCTCAAAGTCGCCGGCCATCTGGCCGCGGACTTTGTGTTCCAGCGAGATTCCGGGGTGCCCGAGCTTTCCCGCACGCCCGGGTACCCGCTGCTCCTGGTGCCGGGGACGCTGCTCGACGCGCCGGTCCTGTACGCGCTCGCGCTGAACCTGCTCTTCGTCGCCGGGATCGTCCTGCTGACGTACGACCTCGCCCGCCGCCTCACCAGCCAGCGCACCGCCGCCGTCTGCGCCTTCGTCGTGGCGCTGGAGCCGACGCTCATGACCTGGTCGATGAAAGTCATGCCCGAGGCCCTGTTCACCCTCTGCCTCCTCGTCTTCGCGCGCGCGGCGATCGCGGTGATGGAGGACAGGCCGGTCCTGACGAAAGTGTCCCTGCTGGCGGCGGCCGCCCTCTGCACCGCCACCTACGTCAAGCCCATCGTCTATCCCTTCGTCGCCGTCTCCATCGTGGCCGCCTTCTTCATCGTGCGCCCCCGCACCGCCACCCTCTTCGCCGCCTGCTGCGTGACCCTGCTCGCACCATGGCACCTGCGCAACTACGCGGTGGCCGGCTACGCCGGCTTCTCCACGATCATGGAACGCGCCGCCTACCTCGCCGCCGGCGCCTCCGTCGCCGCCGAACGGGCCCGCATCCCCACCGCCGACATGCGCCAGCGCATGCTCGGCCGCGCCAACGCCGTCGCCCCCGCGCAGATCCGCCGCGAAGGCCTGGCCCTCATCCGCTCCGATCCCTTCGGCTACGCCGTCACGCACGCCAAAGGGATGCTGCGCACGCTGTTCGATCCCGGCGCCCTCGAATACCCGCGCATGTTCGGCACCTACCGCGAGGGCGCCGCGGCAACGGTCCGCGCGGGCGGCCTGCCCGCCCTCGTGCGTGCGTATCCGCTGGAGGTCGCGGCGTCAGTCGTCCTGGCCGTCGCGCTCCTGCCGCTCGTCATCCTGCCGGCCGTCGCCGCGATCCGTTTCCGCCGCGATCCGCGCGTCATCCTGCTGGCGCTCCTCGCCGCCTACCTCATCGTCGCCGGCGGCGGCGTTCCGGGCTACCACCGCTTCCGCGTGCCGGCCGTTCCGTTTCTCGTGCTGCTCAGCGCGACCGTCGTTTACACTTCGCGAAATGGCATTTTCGGCGGTCGCCGCCACCCTGATGCTCGCCTCGGCGGCAATCGTGACGACGTACGTTCTCTGGCTCGCCACAGCCCGGCGTAACACCGCCGTTCGAGCCCGCGGCGACGCCGCACCACCCATCCTGATCGTCGTCCCGGTCTTCGACGAAGCCGCGCTCATCGAGCGCAAGCTCGAGAACCTGGCCGCTCTCACGTACCGGAACCGCCACGTGGTGATCGTTGACGGCGGGTCGTCTGACGGCACCATCGCGCAAGTCACCCGGTGGCTTGCCGCAAGAGAAATCGGACCTATGGCGCTGCAGGCGTCACCGGCATCCCCTGAGTCCGATCTGTCCTACGGGTCCGATCGGTCCCATCGTTCCCAGACCTACGAGCTCCTGGCCACCACCCACCGCAACAAAACGGCCCAGCTCACCGAAGCGCTGCACGCTCATCCCGGAGCGCCCTGGGTTCTCGTCACCGACGCCGACGCCCACCTCCCGGCCGACACCCTCGAGCGTCTCCTCGACGTCGTCGCCACCGACGCACGTACCGGCGTCGTCGGCGCGCGCGTCCGTCCCACCTCCGC
>DASWMP010000084.1:0-17668 GCA_036399695.1 Thermoanaerobaculia bacterium
AAGGATCGATGGAGTCGAGGGAAGCCAATTTGGCTTCGGCGCCAAGGATCGATGGAGTCGAGGGAAGCCAATTTGGCTTCGGCGCCAAGGATCGATGGAGTCGAGGGAAGCCAATTTGGCTTCGTCGCCAAGGATCGATGCTATCGACGGAAGCCATTTGGCTTCGGCGCCAAGGATCGATGCTTTCGAGGAAAGTGAATCTGACTTCCACGCCAGGCATCGTTGCTCGAGAGACGTCGATTCGACTTCGGAGCGGCTAGTTGGGCGGTTCGGAGGGGTCGTCGAACGATTGCAGGAGCGCTTCGGCTTGTGCGGCGATGCGGCCGAGGGTGCGCAGGGCGGCTTCGCGGGAGGGGGCGTCGAGGGAGGTGTCGGTCTCCAGGGTGCGGGAGAGCTCCTGCGCGTCGCAGAGCATGCGCATCATCGTTTCCACGATGAGAGTCTTCACCACGGAGACGGAGTGACGCGATCGGGCGGGATGCGCTCAGGTCCAGGGGGAACCGACAGGACCAATAGGACCTAAAGGACCTAAAGGACAGATAGTACCTATGAAAAGCAGGAAGGCAGGGCCACCGGTCTCGCCAACGGTGATTACGACATCGGTCTCGGAGGCTGGGTCGCCGACAACCCCGATCCGGCGGAGTTTTACGAGTCGCTGCTCTCTTCCGCGCAGGTGTCGCGCAACGGCCAGTACCTGACGAACCTGGCCCGCTGGAGCGATCCGGCCACCGACGCCGCACTGGCGGCTTTCCGTGTCGATCCCTCAGCGGCGAACCGTAAAGCGATCACCGATCTCATCGAAAGCGAGGCCATGATGGTCCCGCTGATCTACGGCGCCTCCACCGCCATTCGGGCGCGCAAAGTGAAGGACTTTCACATCTCGCCGTCCGGGCACGTGACCTTCGGAGATGTCGCTTTCTGGTGAGCCGCCTGCTATCGCTGTAACAACCGTTCACTGATTCTTGAGCGCCTCTCGGTTCGCGCCGCGCGTACTCTTTTGCGCATGCGAACCATCCTTGCGCTGCTTCTCCTGCTTCTCGCCGCCGTTCCTGTCGTCGCCGATCCGCCGAGTGCCGGGGCCGAGGATGCCGCGGTGCGGGCGACGGTGGAGCATTACTTCCGCGGGCACGCCACCGGCGACGGGGCGCATTTCCGCAAAGTGTTCCATCCGGACTCGAAGCTGTTCTTCATCCGCGACGGTAAGTTCGCCTCCTGGACGAGCGAGGAGTACATCGGGCGCGCGAGCGGTTCGCCGGCGGCGGACGAGGCGCAGCGGAAGCGCTCCATCGAGTGGATCGACGTCACGGGAGACTCGGCCGTGGCGAAGGTGCGGCTCGACTATCCGGCCGTCAAGTTCGTCGATTACCTGTCGCTGCTGAAGATCGACGGCGAGTGGAAGATCGTCAACAAAACCTTCCATGCGAACCGCGTTGCCAAATGAGCCTGTTTGACGCGCATGCTCTCCTCGGCACAGAATCGCCAGACTAATTTCGCGAGAGGTTCATGATGGCGACTGAAAAGAAGAGCAGTTCGAAGGGTGGCGGCAAGGGTCTCGCCGCCGAAGTCACACCGAGCAAAGACCTCGCGGCGATCGTCGGCAGCACGCCGATTCCGCGCAGCGAGATCACCAAGAAGGTGTGGGACTACATTAAGGCCAACGGCCTGCAGGACCAGACGAACAAGCGCATGATCAACGCCGATGACAAGCTCCGCGTCATCTTCGGCGGCAAGGATCAGGTCTCGATGTTCGAGATGACCGCGCTGGTCAACAAGCACCTCAAGGCGTAAGCCCTGGCCCGTGCTGAACGATAGCGGCGGCCGCAAGGCCGCCGTTCTTGTTTGCCGGAATCGCGTCTAGCGCAGGCCGGTATCGATGGCGATGTCGAGCCGCGTGACGGTGAAGGGGGTGATCTCCACCACCTTCGGCACGTCCGCGCTCCGGTCGACGCCGACGCCGCGGATGTCTACCGTGTAGCGTCCCGGCAGCAGGTCGATCAGGTAGACGCCCGCGGAGTCGATGTCCACCGTAAAGAGGATGCGCGTCCTCGCTTCGTCGTAGACCAGCACCTTGCGCTGCGCGTAGGCGGTCGACGAGGTGGGGCAGGGGCGGTCGGGGTTTTCGTTCGGGCAATTCGGGCCGATCTTCACGGCTCCGGCCAGACGGCCGCGCGGGCGGCGGTCTTCAGGATCGGTCGGGCTGCTGCCGTCGCAGGACGTCAGCAGCACCGCGAGCATCAAAAGCAGAAGCGAGCGGCGCATCTGGCAATGGTAAGGCTAGAAATGTTGAATGTTGAACGTTGAGTGTTGAATGTTGGCGTGGCCAGGCCGCATATTCAACATTCAAACACTCAACATTCAACATTTCTCAGATCGCCTTCTCCACCGCCTCGACCGTGGCATCGATCTCCACCAGCCCATCGGGACGCATGTTGGCGTCGGGGTCTTTGAGGATGTGCCCGGTCAGCACGCAGACCACCTGCTCTCCTTCCTTGATGATGCCGGCGGCGCGCAGCTTGCGCACGCCGGCGAGCGTGGTGGCGGAGGCGGGCTCGCAGCCGATGCCCATGCCGTCGATGGTGCGCTTCGCGTCCATCAGCTCCCCGTCCGTGACCTCTTCGACCACGCCGTGCGTATCGCGGATCGCGGCGACGGCTTTCTCGTAGCTGACCGGATCGCCGATGCGGATGGCGCTGGCGATCGTCTCCGCGCTGACGCGGTGGCGGGTACTGAAGTCGCCGCTGTAGCTGCGGAAGAAAGGGTTGGCGCCGGCGGCCTGGATGGAGGCGATGCGCGGCTTGCGCTCGATCCAGCCGGCCGCGTGCGCCTCGTTGATGGCCTTGCCGAAGGCGCTGGTGTTGCCGAGGTTGCCGGCCGGGACGACGATCCAGTCGGGTGCCTCCCAGGCAAGGTCCTGGAGGAGCTCCCAGACGATCGTCTTCTGTCCTTCGATCCGGAACGGGTTGATCGAGTTGACGAGATAGATGCCGAGGCGGTCGCAGGCTTCGCGAACGAGGCGCATCGCGTCATCGAAATCGCCGCGCACCTGCAGGCAGCGTGCGCCGTAGGCGAGCGTCTGCGCGAGCTTGCCGGAGGCGATCTTGCCGCTCGGGACGAACACGATCGCGCGGAGGCCCGCCTGCGCCGCGTAGGCGGCGAGCGAGGCGCTCGTGTTGCCGGTCGACGCGCAGGCGATGGCCTTCGCGCCGACGCGCACCGCCTGCGTCACCGCCACCGTCATGCCGCGATCCTTGAACGAGCCCGTGGGGTTCTCCCCTTCGTGCTTGAAGAAAATGCCGTCGCGCTCGTACAGCCGCGTGGCCCCTTCGGGATGCGTGACGATCTTTTCGAGCGGCACGTCGTTCATCACCCCTTCGCGAAAGCGCCAGACGCCGCTGCGATCGACGGCGGCGCGCGAGGTGCGGCGGTCGTCGAAGGAGTCGCGGTCGAGCAGCGTCACCCGCCGCACTTCGAGCAGGCTGCCGCAGTCGCAGGTGTAGCGGATCTCGAGCGGGTCGTAGTGCCGCTCGCAGGAGATGCACTGCAGGTATTCGCTGCTCATACGGCTCTCACTCCTTCTTTTTCGATCGGCCCGACGTGCGCCACCGACTCGATGTCCGCGAACGCCCGCTGCATCGCCTCCGCGCATCGTTGCGCGCTCCGTTCATCCTCGGCGATGGCGAAGATCGTCGGACCCGACCCGCTGATCGAGCTGCCGTAAGCACCGGCACCGAGCGCGGCATTCTTCACGTCGTAGAAATGCGGGATCAGCGACGCCCGCCGCGGCTCCGCGTAACGGTCATCCATCGCCCGCCGCAGCAGCGGGCCATCGCCGGTAGCGAACGCATGAGCCATGGCGGTGGTGTTGGCCATGAGCTGGATCCAGGTCTGACGGTCGCACTCCATCGGCAGCAGCGCACGGGCGTCTTTCGTCCGCACCCGTACGTTCGGCGTCACCAGCGCCACCCACCACTCCGCGAGCACCGGCAGCCGGATGACGTCGATCGGATCGACGCTGCGCGAGAGTGCCAGCCCGCCGAGGACCGACGGCCCGATGTTGTCGAGATGCCGTCCGGCCACGGCGGACTCGCCGGCCAGGGCGGCTGAGATGATGGAGGTGTGGTCGGTGGTCAGTGGTCGGTCGTCGGTCGGAGCGCTGCTTCCCATAGGTCCCATCTGTCCCATAGGTCCCATGTCTCCGATCGTTCCCAGCGCCAGATACGCCGCGTACGCCCCCGCCACACTGGACGCCGCACTCCCCCCCATCCCTCCCGACAGCGCCAGCCCCTTGTGGATCGTGACGATGGCGTTCCAGCCGCTGCCGTGCAGGATGGCCTGCGCGGCGATGGCCGCGCAGTTGCGCGCCGCATCGAGGGGCACCAGTTCCGCGTCCCGCCCGGTAATCGCATCCACACGGGGCGCATCCTTCGTCAGCTCCACCGTCACCGTGTCGCCGATGCCGCCCACCGCCAGCCCCAGGACGTCGAAGCCGGGACCGACGTTACCGATCGAGCCGGGAGCGAAAGCGGTGGCGCGCGGAGCCGGCATCAGCGCGCCTGCCGCCGCCGTTCGGTCATCGTGATGGCCACGATGTCGTTCAGCACCCCCGCCGCCGTGACCTCGGCGCCGGCGCCGGGGCCGGTGACGACGAGCGGGTTCGTGCTGTAGCGCTTCGAGTGGATGACCACCTGGTTGTCGGTGCCGCGCAGGCGTCCCATGGGTTGATTCTCCGGCACCGCTTCGATGCCCACGCGGATGGCGCGCTTGCCGATCCTGGCCACATAGCGCAGCACCTTCTGCTCGCGGCGTGCGCGGGCCAGGCGGTCGGCGAACGGCTCGTCGAGCTGGCGAAGGTTGTCGATGAACGTCGACGGATCGTCGTGGCCGAGGCTCGCGGGGAAGAGCGGCTCGAGCTCGATGTCCGACAGTTCCAGGCGGCGGCCGAGCGTACGGGCGAGGATCAGCGCCTTGCGGGCCACGTCGAGGCCGGAGAGATCGTCGCGCGGGTCGGGCTCCGTATAGCCGAGCTTCCACGCTTCGCGCACGGCGTCGCTGAAGCGGCGGCCGTCTTCGAGCGCCGTCATCAGGTAGCCGAGCGTGCCGGAGAAACAGCCGAGGATCTGTTCGACGCGGTCGCCCGACTCCTGCAGCTTGGCCAGCGTGTCGAGCACCGGCAGGCCGGCGCCGGCAGTCGCTTCGTAGCGCAGCGACAGGCGGCGCTCCTTCGCCGTGGCCATCATGCGGTCGAATTCGAGCTGCGAGACCGCGAGCGGCTTCTTGTTCGCCAGGACGATGTGAAAGCCCTGGTCGAGCGCCTCCTGGATGAGCGGCGCCGTCTCGTCCGACGTGAGATCGACGAGGATCGGACGATGTGACGGCAGCAGCCACAGCTCCTCGCGCATCATTTCCTGCAGGCCGTGTAGCGTGAGCGGCGAGTCGCGGTCGAAGAGGCGTCCGCCGGCCGCTTTCTGTTTCGCCAGCTTCTGCAGCGCGGCGGGGCCGAAGCCTTTCTCGTCGATCTTGATGCCGGAGCGGTCGGCGATGGCCGTGACCTTCAGGTCGAGGCCGAGCTCCTGGCGGAGGTGTTTCTCCTGCGCCGTCAGTTGCGCGGCGAGCGCGCGGCCGATCTGGCCGAAACCGAGGAGCGTGAGCTTCGATTCGCGGCCACTCGTGTCCGCGAGGGGGCGCAGCTTGTCGAGCTGATATTCGTTGTGCAGCGCCTGCAGCGCGCGCGTGGCGTCGGTCTCGTCGATCGTCACCGTGATGTTGAGCTCCGACGACCCCTGGGCGATGGCCACCACGTTCACCCGTTCGGCGCTGAGGGCCGAGAACGTGCGCGCCGCGATCCCCGGCTTGCCGCGCATGCCCAGGCCGACCACGGCGATCATGGCCACATTCTTTTCCGCGCGGATGCGGTCGATCAGCTTGGCTTTCCGTTCGAAGGCGAACGTCTCTTCGAGCGCGGCGATGGCGTGCGCCGCTTCATCCGCCGGCACGACGAAGCAGATGCTCGACTCGCTCGAAGCCTGGCTGATCATCGACACCGAGTGGCCGGCGTTCGAGAGCGCCGTGAAGGCGCGGCCGGCCACGCCCGGGACGCCGATCATGCCCGAGCCTTCGATGGAGACGAGGGCCTGCTTGTGGATGGCCGTGAGCGCCTTCACCGGGTAATCGCCCGGTTTGACGTCGTCGGCGATGCGCGTGCCGCGCGAGTTCGGGTCGAACGTATTGCGGACGAAGAGCGGGATCTTGCGTTCCACCAGCGGGATCATCGTCCGCGGGTGCAGCACCTTCGCGCCGTAGAACGCCAGCTCCGCCGCTTCGCGGTAGTGCAGCTCGGGGATGAGACGCGCGCGGGGGACGCTCTTCGGGTCGGCGGTCATGAGGCCGTCCACTTCCTTGAAGAGCGTCACGGCATCGGCGTTGATCGAGCGGGCCAGGATGGCCGCCGAGAAATCGGAGCCGCCGCGGCCGAGCGTGACGACTTCTCCGTCTGGGCCGCTGCCGAGGTAGCCCGGCATGATCGCGGCGTGTCCTTGCGCGAGGAGCGGGAGCACGAGCTTCTTCGCGTTGCGCTCGCAGCGGAGGAAGTTCGGCCAGAGGCTGCCGAGGCGGCGTTCCGTGACGATGACGTCGGGGGCGTCGACGTAGGTGGCGTCGATGCCTTCGGCGTGGAGCACCTCCACGAAGAGCTGCGCCAGGAGCCGTTCGCCGCGCGCGACCAGTGCGTCCTGCTGGCGCGGCGTGAGCTCGCGCAGGACGATGATCGAGTCCGTCATCGCGCGCATCTGCTGCGCGGAGGCCTGGATCGTCTGGCGGATGCTTTTGTTTTTCGGGAGGAGGGCGGTGGCGAGGTCGAGGTAACGCCGCTCGAAGGCTCCCGCGTGGGTGTTGCAGCTCTCGGCATCGCCGCCGTGGGCTGCATCCGCGGCCGCGAGCAGCAGATCGGTGATCCCGTTGGCTGCCGAGACGATGACCGCCACTCCCGGCGCCGCGTGCCGCACATGCTCCACGGCCGTACGGATCGCCTGAGGCGACCCCACCGCAACCCCGCCAAATTTATAGACGTGACTCATCGGACCGGTGGGATTGTAGACGAGCACGCCCCGCCGAGTTTGGAGTGCGGCAGCGGCGCTTCATCAACTGCCGCTTTCCCCTAGCGGCGGCGTCGAGCCGCCGCCTCGTTCCTGGTGTGAGACGTGGGCCGCAGCTCGACGCTGCGACCATGGGAAAGCGGCAGCTGTCGCTGCCGCACTCCAAACTCCGCGTCCCTCTACGCCTTCACGCCGCGGTACAGGTAGGCAATCCCGAACGTCAGCGGCACGAACTCGATCGCCGAGAACTGCGCCGACTCCCGCATCATGGCCACGAAATCCCCGCCTGATGGAAACCGTCCGGCCGACGCCTCCAGATACTCGTAGGCCTGCTTCTCTCCCGTCACCAGTCCGCCGACGCGCGGCAGCACGTGACGCCGGTAGAAGTCGTACAGCGCACCGAACGCGCGTCCGCGAGGCTGCCCGAACTCGAGCACGATGACGCGGCCGCCCGGCCGCACCACCCGGGCCAGCTCGGCGATGCCCCGCTTCGGATCGCCGACGTTGCGGATGCCGAACGAGATGCTGGAGATGTCGAAGGCGGCGTCGGGGTAGGGGAGCTTCGTCACGTCCGCCACCTCGAACTCGATCGAGGGCGCTTTCACCCGCGCGTGCTCCAGCATCTCCGGCGCAAAGTCCGTCCCGACGACCCGTCCGCCGTCGCCGACGGCCTTGCGGAAGGCGATGGCCAGGTCGCCAGTGCCGGTCGCACAGTCGAGCACGCGATCGCCCGCCTTCGCGCCGGAGTAGCGCACCGCGCGGCGGCGCCAGAGGTGATGCACTCCGCCGGACAGCACCGTGTTGGCGCGGTCGTACCCGGAGGAGATGGAGGCGAACATCTCCCTGATGCGCTTCGGATCAGGGCCTTTGTAGTCGTTAGTCAAATACAATCTCGCCGCGATGCGTGACTTCGCCTTCGTTCAGACCTCGCCCGGGCGCTTGTTCGTCGGGTGGGGCCCTTTCGAGCAGTTGCCCTTCCGGCGACCGGAGAGGCCGGCGTTTTTTATCACGGATTTCTTTCTCGACGAGCCGCATCCCTGGCGCCACCCGCAGGACTGGGAGGAAATCTCCGTCGACGACTTCGCCGCCCGCTTCGAGGGCTACGACGTGCCGGAGATCGACTGGGAGACGCCGTCGTTCGCGGACTTCACCCGCCTGTTCGATTCAGCCCTCGAGCCGATGCGCGCCGGCACGCTGACGAAGATCGTCCCGGTGTTGTTCGAGAGCGGCCGGTTCGCGAAGCCGGCGCCGCACTGGGGCTACTTCCTCTCCCGCCTGGCCGCGTTGCCGGCGGGGATGTTCGCCTACGGCTATTCGTACAAAGGGCACGGCATGATCGGCGCGACGCCGGAGCTGCTGTTCCAGGCGGAAGCGCACGGCTACCGCACGATGGCCCTGGCCGGGACGCGCCCGGTGCAGCGCGCGCACGAGCTGCTTGCCGATCCGAAGGAGCGCCGCGAGCACCGTCTCGTCGTCGACGACATCGTCCGCCGTCTCGCCCCCTTCGGCAACGTGGAGATCGGCCCCCTCGGTCTTTTGATCCTCCCGTCCATTGCCCACCTCATCACGCCGATCTTCTTCATGGAGATGGGTACCGAGCGAATGACGTTCGGCGAGATGGTCCGCCGTCTCCACCCGACGGCCGCCCTCGGCGTCTCGCCGCGCAACTCGGAAGGGGAGCGCTGGCTGCGCGAAGCCGATCGCGGCGTGAAGCGCCGCTCGTTCGGCGCCCCGTTCGGCGTCGAGCGCGCCGACCACTCCGCGCTCGCGCTCGTGGCCATCCGCAACGTGCAGTGGAGCGGCGAGCAGGTCCGCGTCGGCAGCGGCGCCGGGCTGCTCGTGGAGAGCCATCTCGAGCGGGAGTTCGAGGAGCTGCGCCAGAAACGGGAGCAGGTGAAGTCGCTCTTTGGCATCGAGCGCCAGGCATGGGCAACCTCGAGCTCGCACAGCAACTGATCGCCGGCCTCGCGGCGCGAGGCGTGCGGGAGTTCTGCGTCTGCGCCGGCTCGCGCAACAGCCCGTTGCTGGCGGTGCTGGGGGTGTCGTCGTTCCGGCTCTTTTCTTTCGTCGACGAACGGTCCGCGGCGTTCTTCGCGCTCGGCCGCGTGAAGGTGCACGGCGCGCCCGTAGCGGTGGTGACGACCTCCGGGACGGCCGTCGCCGAGCTGCTGCCGGCCACCATCGAAGCGCATTACTCCGGACTGCCGCTGGTGCTGGTGTCGGCGGACCGTCCGGCACGGTTCCGGGGGACGGCTGCGCCGCAGTGCATCGAGCAGGAAGGGTTGTTCGGCCCCTACGCGGACGTGGATTTGGCTGGGTGGGGGGGCGGGCGTCCGCTGCACGTGAACGTGGAGTTCGACGAGCCGTTGATCGACGGGGATGTGGGTATTGCGGCAGGGGAAACGATGGGGCCGATGGGACAGATGGGACCCATGGGACCTATGGCTGCTTCTCATGGGTCCCATCGGTCCCATCGGTCCCATGGGTCTCATGGGTCCCATCGTTTCCCCCTGAAAAAGCCCCTGGTGATCATCGGCGGTCTCCCCCCGCACCACCGGGAGCGGGTGCGCGCCTTCGTGCAGCAGCTCAACGCCCCCACCTACGCGGAGCCGCTCAGCGGTCTCCGTGAAGACCGTGCACTCCCCACCCTGAAATCGGGGGAGCGCGTCCTCAGTCGCGCGCGGTTCGAAACCGTCGTGCGCATCGGCAGTGTCCCCACGCTCCGCTTCTGGCGCGATCTCGAAGAATCACGCCGCGACGTAAAAGTCATTCACTTCAGCGATCTCCCCTTCACCGGGCTCACCCGCGGCGAACTGCATCCGATCGATGCGCTCCCCACGGATGTGGAGGCAGCGACGAACGACCTCGCGGAGCTCGATGCAGAGATGGCTCAGCGCTTCGCGACCCTCCTCGACGAACAGCCGCACTCCGAGCTGTCCCTGCTGCGCCAGACCTCCCGCGAGCTCCCTCCCGACACGCGCATCTACCTCGGCAACAGCCTGCCGATCCGCGAATGGGACCTCGTCGCCACGCGCGACATCCCCGGCTGGACCTACGAAGCGAACCGCGGCGCCAACGGCATCGACGGTCAGCTCTCCACCTTTCTCGGCCAGTGCGATCCGGCCCGCCCCAACGTCGCCATCCTCGGCGACCTCACGACCATCTACGACAGCAACGCCCCCTGGATCATCCCGCAGCTCGACGACAGCGACTGGCGCCTCGTCATCGTCAACAACGGCGGGGGCCGTATCTTCAGCCGCGTCCCGTCACTCCGCCGCCTCGACCCCGCGTTCCGCGAAAAGGTCATCGAGAATCACCACCAGTTCCGCTTCGCCCCCTGGGCCGAGTCGTGGGACATCGCCGCACGCGTCACCGAGCTGCAGCCGGACGAGGAAGCCACGGCACGCGTCTGGAAACGCTACGACGAGCTATGGGCGTGATCTGGTGCCTCCACGGCTTTCTCGGCCTTCCGCGCGACTGGGACTTTCTCCCCTTTCCGCACCGCGCCGTGAACCTCTTCGACGACGGCCTGGCCGAGCTCGAGGAGGCGAAAGAAGACGACGTCCTCCTCGGCTACTCGATGGGCGGCCGGCTGGCCCTCCGCGAGCTGCTCACACGCCGCTTCCGCAAAGCCATCATCGTTTCCTCCGGCCTGAACCTCGAGGAAAAGCGGGAGCAGCGCCAGGCCGATGACGACGCCTGGGCGCGCCGCTTCGAATCCGACGAGCCCTGGTGGTCGCTGATGAAGGACTGGAACACGCAGCCGGTCTTCGCCGGCCACGAACAGCCGCGCAACGAGCAGGACTTCGATCGAAAGCAGCTCGCGGCCGCGCTGCGCGAATGGTCGTCCGGCAGGCTCGAGCCGCTCGCGCCGCGCCTGAAGGAGATCGACGTGCCGGTGCTCTGGATCGCGGGGGAGCGGGACGTCAAATACGTCATCGAAGGATCGCGCGCCGTCAGCCTCCTGCCGCGGGGAGAGCTGTGGGTCTGCCCTCGCGCCGGACACCGCGTGCCCTGGGAGCGGCCGGAGGCTTTCCTGGCCCGATTGCGCCCGTTCGTCGAATGACATAACGTGCGGCCCGCATGGCTGAAACCTGGCAGAAGCTCCGCGATTTCGAGGACATCAAGTACGAGCGCACCGCCGACGGGATCGCCAAGATCACGATCAACCGTCCGGAAGTGCGCAACGCCTTTCGCCCCAAGACCGTCGGCGAGCTGAAGGAAGCGTTCGACATGGCCCGCGATGACTCCGACATCGGCGTCATCATCCTGACGGGCGAGGGGAAAGACGCCTTCTGCTCCGGCGGCGATCAACGCGTCCGCGGCAAGGGGGGCTACGTCGATCCGAAGGAAAAGATTCCCCGCCTCAATATCCTCGACGTGCAGAAGCAGATCCGCAGCATGCCCAAGCCGGTCGTGGCCATGGTGGCGGGCTACGCCATCGGCGGCGGTCACGTGCTGCACGTGGTCTGCGACCTGACGATCGCCGCCGACAACGCCCGCTTCGGCCAGACCGGCCCCCGCGTCGGCAGCTTCGACGCCGGCCTCGGCTCCTCCTACCTGGCGAGAATCATCGGCCAGAAGAAAGCCCGCGAGATCTGGTTCCTCTGCCGCCAGTACGACGCCCAGCAAGCTCTGGACATGGGCCTCGTCAACACCGTCGTCCCGTACGAGCAGCTCGAAGAAACCACCCTCCAGTGGTGCCGCGAAATGCTCGCCCTCTCCCCCATGGCCCTCCGCTTCCTCAAAGCCGCCATGAACGCAGACTGCGACGGCCAGATCGGTCTCCTCGACTTCGGCGGCAGCGCCACCCTCCTCTATTACCTCTCCGAAGAAGCCCAGGAAGGAAGGGACGCGTTCGTGGAGAAGAGGAAGCCGGAGTTTGATAAGTTCAAGAGGTTTCCTTAGGAGCGCGCGGAGCGCGCGCCGCTCAGTGCACGCTGAGCGAGTTGTTGGTTTTTGGTTTTTGGTTCTTGGTGCTCCGCAGCGCGGCCGTTTCCCGGAAAACCTCACTCCAGCGCAGCACCAACAACCAACAACCAACAACCAACAACTCCTCCGCACAACACCGCCCACGACTCCCCGACCACCACCACTGACCACCAAACACTCCCATGCGCACCTGGCTCCTCGCCGCCCGTCCCAAGACCCTCTCGGCTGCGATCGTGCCGGTGGGGATGGCGACGGCTTTGGCGGCGCATCAGCCGACGGGGGTGGTCTGGCCGATTGCTGCCTGTGCGCTGGTGGGGGCGATCCTCATTCAGATCGCCACGAACTTCATCAACGACGCGCTCGACTTCAAGAAGGGGGCGGATACGGGGGAGCGGGTGGGGCCGATCCGGGTCGTGCAGGCGGGGCTGGTGAAGGCCGACACGGTGCTGACGGCCGCCTATGTCTGCCTCTTTCTGGCGGCGCTTTGCGGTGTGCCGCTCATGCTCCGCGGCGGGTGGCCGCTGCTGCTCATCGGGCTGGCGTCGATGGTCATGGCCTACGCGTATACCGGCGGGCCCTACCCTCTGGCGTATCACGGGCTCGGTGAGCTGTTCGTGCTGCTCTTCTTCGGCTTCGCCGCCGTCGGCGGGACGTACTACGTGCAGACGCTGACGATCGATCCGGCCGTGCTGCTGACCGGCCTCGCCGCCGGCTCCCTCGCCACCGTGCTGCTCGTCATCAACAACCTCCGGGATGTGAAGACCGATCGCGGCAGCCGCAAACGGACCCTGGCCGTACGCTTCGGCGTCCCCTTCGCCCGCGCCGAAGTCGCCTTCTTCGCCCTCGTCCCCTTCTTCGTCGCCGCCGCCGTGGCCTGGCACCGCTCGATGCCGTGGCTGCTCCTGACGCTCGTCGCCCTGCCGCTGGCGCTGCTCGTGATCGTCCGTATCATGCGCGTCGAAGGGGTGGAGCTCAACAGCGCCCTCGCCCTGGCCGGCGCGCTCCAGTGGGCGTTCGGCCTGCTGTTCGTCATCGGCACGGTGCTCTAGATGGACCTCTCGTACTGGCGCTACACGCTGACGCCGCATCGCCGGCTCAGCAGCGTCGCCCGTCCGGGCCCCCGCGAAGGGGCGCTGCTGCGCGTGGACGACGGCTACGCAGACGTCCACCCCTGGCCCGAGCTCGGCGACCTCCCGCTGGACGAACAGCTCGCCCGCCTCGCCCGCGGCGAAACGACGAATCTCACCCGCGCCTCGCTGGCTTGCGCGAAACTCGACGGCGAAGCGCGCGCAAACAACCGCTCGCTCTTTGAAGGCCTGACCATTCCCCTGAGTCACTGGACTGGCGAAGGGGCGCCCGCGGCGTTCGATACGGTGAAGGTGAAGGCTGGAAGCGACTTCCGATTTGCGATTTCCGATTTCCGGGGGAAGCGCGTTCGTCTCGACTTCAACGCCACGCTCACGCCGGAGCAGTTTCTGCGCATTGCCGAGACGCTGCCGCGCGACCAGATCGACTTCATCGAGGACCCCTGCCCTTACGATGCGGCGATGTGGCGCACCCTCCGCGACCAAACCGGCTTGCGTCTGGCCCTGGATCGGGAGATCGCCTTCGACGCGGTCGACGTGCTCGTCATCAAGCCGGCGATCGCCGATCTCCGCAACCATTCAACAGTCGACGGTCAACATTCAACATTGAACATTGCCCCTGAAGTCGTCGTCACGTCCTACCTCGACCACCCCCTCGGCCAGTTCCACGCCGCCTACATCGCCGCCACGAACGACGTGAGCCCCCGCTGCGGTCTCTTCACCCACGTCGTCTACGAGCCCAACGCCTTCTCCGAGTGCATCGAGGCAGACGGCGCCCGCCTCCTTCCTCCCGCGGGCAGCGGGCTCGGCTTCGACGATCTCCTGCGATCATTGCCCTGGAAGCGTCTCGCATGACCATCGACTGGACGTCGCCCGAAACGCACCTGCTGCTCAATCCGCGCATGCCCGCGGATGACCGTGCAGCGCTCGCCCGGCTCGTGCGCGAGGTGCCGCCGCTCGAGGCGCACGTCTGGCTCGCCACCTCCGGCACCACCGGCGCGCTCAAACTGACGGCGCTCTCCAAGCGCGCGTTGCTCGTCTCCGCCGCCGCGGTGAATCGCCATCTCGAATCGAACGAGCACGACGTCTGGTTCAACGTCCTCCCCCCGTTCCACGTCGGTGGCCTCGGCATCCACGCCCGCGCCTTCCTCAGCGGCGCCCGCGTGGTCGTCGAGCCGTGGGACGCGGAGCTCTTCGCCGCCGGTCACGCAACGCTCTCCGCGCTCGTCCCCGCGCAGGTGGCCGACCTCGTGCGCGCCGGTCTGCGCGCGCCAAAGTCGCTGCGCGCCATCGTCGTCGGCGGCGGGGCCCTCGCCGCGGAGCTGTACCGCGACGCCCACGCCCTCGGCTGGCCGGTCGTGCCGAGCTACGGCATGACCGAATGCTGCTCCCAGATCGCCACCGCCCGCGGCGCGTCGCCGGAGTTGCTGCTCCTCGACCACGTCGAAGCGCGCACGGAAGACGACGGCCGCCTGGGCATCCGGAGCGAGTCGCTCCTCACCGGCTATGCCACAGGGGAGCGCGGCTTCTTCGACCCGAAAGTCGACGGCTGGTTCCTCTCCGAGGATCTGGGGGAGGTGGAGGGGCGCGTGTTGAGGGTGCGCGGCAGGCGAGGGGAGTTCCTCAAGATCGGCGGCGAATCGGTCGACCTCCAGCGGCTGGATCAGATCCTCTTCGAACTGGCCGGCCCCGACGCCGCCCTCTTTCCCGCGCCCGACGAGCGGCTGGGTCACGTCATTCACCTGGCCCTCGCCGCCGGTGAGGCAGAGCCGATCGTGGCGGCGTTCAACGAACGGGTGATGCCGTATGAGCGCATCCGTGCCGTGCAGCGCGTGGTGGAGATTCCCAGAACGGCGCTCGGAAAACTGCGTCGGGCCGAGCTGCTGGAGCGACGATAGCTTCGCGAGGAGCTTTTTGTACTCGTCGGAGCACATGCGCGGTGTCCTCCAGACGAACTGAAATCCGTTTTGGGTGATCCGAAATCGGTTTTGAGTGGTCCGAGTGTCCTCCAGACGAGAATCGATCACTCAAAACCGATTCCCGGTGTCCTCCAGACGAGAATCGATCACTCAAAACCGATTTCCAGTGTCCTCCAGACGAGACTCGGACACTCAAAATCGATTTCCGATCACTCAAAACCGGTTTTCGATCACTCCAGGACGAATGACCGAAAGTGCAAGCCGGATCCGAATCACTCAAAACCGATTTCCGATCACGCGAAAACGATTCCGGATCACTCGAAGCCGAGCGCGCATCACTCCGGAAGCATCGCCGCATAGTCTGGAGGTCCCATTCGTCCCTTCCGGACCTTCCAAACACGCTGGAATACCCCACACCGTCGCCAGGTTAAGCCGGGTCCCGACGCGGAAACGCGCTCTTTGAACGACGAACGTAACTCACGTCTGCACAGCGAGTTGTGCAGCGCAAGGTGGGAATGGGAACGGGGTGTGAATCGTTACCATGAGTCCTGACGCTGAACAGCGTCCTTCCGGCAACGGAAAGCGGATCTCTGGCAACGACGAAGACGGCCGAAACCACGGAAATAGGCACCAGGGGTAGTTGGTTATCATCATTCCCTGGCCGCGGGGTTGACAAGCGCGGCGGGCGGCACTAAGATTCGCCTCCCTGCAGTAACCGCAGCACCTCGGCAGTACGATCTTTTCAAATCCCCAAAACGCGTGAGTAGCTCGTGCGTCCGGGTTAACCGGAATGAGTTCGCGCCCCCTCGAAACGGAGGGTCAGCGCGCGGAAACATTCCGCTTGACACGGACGGGAGGGTCTGGCAATCTTGCCGCCCTTTCGACGGGAAGTCGGTTCCTTGACAACTGAATAGGAAAGAATAGACCAACGAAGATTCCTTTCGAGGTTCGTAATTGCGAACTTCAAGAATCCGATGGGCTCACCCCCCGGTGAGTTCATCAAAACAGTAGTATCCGAATAAGCAGCAGTCGTTCAAACGGCTGATGTTTAGGAATCAGACATCCAAGATGAATCGGCTTAGGCCGATGTAGTTCAAACTGGAGAGTTTGATCCTGGCTCAGAATGAACGCTGGCGGCGTGCTTTACACATGCAAGTCGAGCGAGGCGGGGGGCAACCCCCAGTCGAGCGGCGAACGGGTGAGTAACGCGTGGATAACCTGCCCTGAAGTGGGGAATAACCCGGGGAAACTCGGGCTAATACCGCATGATACCGAGAGGTCAAAGGGGGCTCGCAAGGGCTCTCGCTACAGGAGGGGTCCGCGTCCGATTAGCTAGTTGGTAGGGTAATGGCCTACCAAGGCGACGATCGGTAGCCGGCCTGAGAGGGTGATCGGCCACACTGGAACTGAGACACGGTCCAGACTCCTACGGGAGGCAGCAGTGGGGAATTTTGCGCAATGGGCGGAAGCCTGACGCAGCAACGCCGCGTGGAGGATGAAGGTCTTTGGATTGTAAACTCCTGTCGGCAGGGAAAAAGGGACACGACCTCATACGTCGTGAACTTGATTGTACCTGCAGAGGAAGCCCCGGCTAACTCTGTGCCAGCAGCCGCGGTAATACAGAGGGGGCAAGCGTTATTCGGAATTATTGGGCGTAAAGGGCGCGTAGGCGGCCTGACAAGTGGAAGGTGAAATCCCTCGGCTTAACCGAGGAACTGCCTTCCAAACTGTTTGGCTTGAGTCCGGGAGAGGCGAGTGGAATTCCCAGTGTAGCGGTGAAATGCGTAGATATTGGGAGGAACACCAGTGGCGAAGGCGGCTCGCTGGACCGGAACTGACGCTGAGGCGCGAAAGCGTGGGGAGCAAACAGGATTAGATACCCTGGTAGTCCACGCCGTAAACGATGAGTGCTGGGTGTCGCGGGTATCGACCCCTGCGGTGCCGAAGTCAACACATTAAGCACTCCGCCTGGGGAGTACGGTCGCAAGGCTGAAACTCAAAGGAATTGACGGGGGCCCGCACAAGCGGTGGAGCATGTGGTTTAATTCGAAGCAACGCGCAGAACCTTACCTGGGTTTGAACTGCAGTGGACCGGCTCAGAGATGAGTCTTCTCCTTCGGGAGCCGCTGTAGAGGTGCTGCATGGCTGTCGTCAGCTCGTGTCGTGAGATGTTGGGTTAAGTCCCGCAACGAGCGCAACCCTTATTCACAGTTGCTAACGCGTCATGGCGAGAACTCTGTGGAGACTGCCGGTGATAAACCGGAGGAAGGTGGGGATGACGTCAAGTCCTCATGGCCTTTATGTCCAGGGCTACACACGTGCTACAATGGACGGTACAAAGAGTTGCGATGCCGCAAGGTGGAGCTAATCTCATAAAGCCGTTCTCAGTTCGGATTGGAGTCTGCAACTCGACTCCATGAAGCTGGAATCGCTAGTAATCGCGGATCAGCACGCCGCGGTGAATACGTTCCCGGGCCTTGTACACACCGCCCGTCACATCACGAAAGTCGGTTGCACTAGAAGTCGGTGGGCTAACCCGCAAGGGAGGCAGCCGCCTAAAGTGTGATCGGTAATTGGGGTGAAGTCGTAACAAGGTAGCTGTAGGAGAACCTGCGGCTGGATCACCTCCTTTCTAAGGAGC
>DASWMP010000085.1:0-13440 GCA_036399695.1 Thermoanaerobaculia bacterium
CTTGTTGGCCAAGCCTCAGTCGACCCTACTTGCTAACGTGTTGATCGCGACGCCGTGCGCCGAGCCTATGGCAACAAGCGCTGCGGGCCGTGCCCGCCCGCCGGAGGCCCCCCGGTCGTCTCTCTGTCGAACTACGCGATCCAGACCGTCTTCACGTTCACGAACTCGCGGATTCCGTAGACGCCGAGCTCGCGGCCGAAGCCCGAGTGCTTCGTACCGCCGAACGGGACGCGCGGGTCCGAGGCCACCATCGCGTTCACGAACACCTGGCCGGAGTCGATGCCGTCGATGAACCGCTTCATCTCTTCGTCGTCGTTCGTCCAGACGCTCGCGCCGAGCCCGAACGTCGTCGCGTTCGCGATGCGCACCGCTTCGTCGACGGAGTCCACGCGGAACAGCGAAGCCACCGGTCCGAACGTCTCCTCGCCGTATGCCGGCGCCGACTCCGGGATGTCGCTCAGGATCGTCGGCGCGTAGAAGTGGCCGCGGTCGCCGATGCGTTTCCCGCCGGTGAGCAGCTTCGCGCCGGCGTCGACCGAGGCGCGCACCTGCTCGTCCAGATCGTCGACGAGCTGCCGGTTCGCCAGCGGGCCGACTTCCGTCGCTTCGTCGAGCGGGTCGCCGATCTTCAGCGCTTCGAATGCCGCGACCATCTTCGACTCGAACTCGCCGGCGATGTCGCGGTGGAGGATGAAGCGCTTCGCTGCGATGCAGGACTGCCCGTTGTTGACGATACGCGCCTTCACGCCGATCTTCACCGCCTCGTCGAGGTCCGCGCTCGGCATCACGATGAACGGATCGCTGCCCCCCAGCTCGAGGACCGACTTCTTGATCTGCTTCGCCGCGGCGGAGGCGACGCTCGCGCCGGCCGGCTCGCTGCCGGTGAGCGTGGCGGCGCGGATCCGCTCGTCGTCCAGCAGCTTCGCCACCGCGTCCGACCCGATCAGCAGCGTCTGAAACTCACCGTCACTGAAGCCGGCGTCGACCAACACCTGCTCGATCGCCAGCGCCGACTGCGGCACGTTCGACGCGTGCTTGAGCAGCCCCACGTTACCCGCCATCAGCGCCGGAGCGGCGAACCGGAACACTTGCCAGAAGGGGAAGTTCCACGGCATGACCGCCAGGATCGCGCCGAGCGGCTCATAGCGGACGTAGCTCTCCTTTGCGTCCGTCTCGATGTGCTCGTCCGCGAGCTGCGCTTCCGCCTGCTCCGCGTAGTAGCGGCAGACGGTCGCGCATTTCTTCACCTCGGCTACGGCGGCGGTGACGGGCTTCCCCATCTCCAGCGTGATCATGCGGCCGTACTCGGCGGCGCGCTCCTCGAGGATCTCGGCGGCGCGAAGCATGCGGCTGGCGCGCTCGGCGAAGGAGCGCGCACGGTTGACGCGGAACGCCTCCACCGCGCGCTGCAGCTTTCCTTCGAGCTGCGCCTCGTCGAGCGCTTCGAACGTGAGGAGCGTCTCACCGGTGGCGGGGTTCACGGTGGCGATGGCCATGCGCCGATCATAGTGCACGGCGGCGGCCACACGCGCGGCCGTGGCAGCAGCCGGACGCTGCCGCGCGTCGCCTTCACGGACCACATCGTCACGGCGGATCATCGGGGTGCTGGCGACGCGAAGGAGCACGCCGTTGCACATTCGTTTCAAGATTCGTCCCGGCCGGCGTTTCAATTGAAGGCGCGTAATCACCGCTGATGCGACGGCACACCGGAACATAGAGGAGGACAGGTGAAACCCATTCTCGGGATGTTGGTGCTCTTGCTGATGTCCACCACCGTGGAAGCAGGTGAATGGCGGCTGACCGGCGGGAACGACGGCTATGTGATGGAGACGAGCGACGCGGCCGTGACGCTGCGCAACGACCGCGACACGACGTACGGCAGCGCGTCCACCGAGGTGCCGGCGGAGGGGATGCGCGCGAGGCGCGTGACGCTGTCGGCCGATGTGGAGACACGCGGCGTCACGCAGGGAGCGACGCTGACGCTCGTGATCAAACGAGGCAACGGTTCGACGATTGGCGAGCACGACCTGAGCGTTTACGGCGATACCAGCCGGACGCGCCGCGGCGTAACGCTCCCGGTGCCGGACGATGCCACGGCGATCGCATACGGTGTCTCGATGCATGGCGGCGGGACCATCACCGCCCGCAACCTCCGTCTCGAGACCTCCCCCTGGGACATGACGGCGCCGCCGTCGCGGGAGGCGGGACGCGTCCTCGAAGCAGCGATAGCAATCGTGCGCAACAACGCCTTGCGCCGCCGGGAAGTGAACTGGAACGAGGCGCTGCCGCGCGTCCGTACGCTCGCCGCCGGCGCACGGCAGTCATCCGAAGTCTATGCCGCGATTGGCCAGCTCCTCAGCGAGCTCGGCGATCGCCACAGCTTCGTCATGAAGCCGGGATCGTCGTCCGCCGCTCGCGTGAATCGCCCGGCGGAAGCGCGAGCCCTCCCCAACGGCATCGGCTATGTCGAAGTGCCGGGCTACCTCGGCGGTGACACCGGCGCGATGCGCGCCTGGACGAAGGAGATGCACGACGCCCTCGCCGCCACCGACGCCCCCTGCGGCTGGATCGTCGACGTCCGCGCGAACCTCGGCGGCACGCCACTCCCGATGCTCGCCGGGTTGAAGCCGTTCCTCGGCAGTGCGGGAGTCGGCGCGAACGTACCGCTCATCGGCAAACCGCAACCGTGGGTACCGGGTTTCGGCGTCAACATGCCGCCGCCGGCCTCCCTGCGCGCGCTACGCAACGCGCCCGTGGCCGTGCTCACCGGACCCTGGACCGCCAGTGCCGGCGAGCTCGTCGCGATCGCGTTCCGCGGCCGCGCCGATACACGTTCGTTCGGGCAGCCCACCGCCGGCGTCTCCACGGCCAACTCCACGTACCGCCTCCCGGACGGCGGCCGCATCGTCCTGACCACCGCCGTCATGGCCGACCGGCGAGGTAACAGCTACGGCAGCCAGGTCCCGCCGGATGAAATCACCGAAGGTGATGAAGCCACACTGGCTGCAGCAATGGAGTGGCTGAAACGCACCTGCTCCCGGTGACTGATCCGACCGCGGGTGACTTGAATCCGACTTGGTGATTTGAGCCGACGGCGGGTCGAACCGATCCCTACAGCACGTACCTGCTCAGGTCCTCATCCTTGATCACGTCCGCCAGCACCCGCTGCACGTAAGCCGCGTTCACCACGACCTCCTGCCCCGGCATTTCGCTGGCCTCGAACGAGAGCTCGTCCAGCAGGCGCTCGAGGATCGTGTGCAGGCGGCGGGCGCCGATGTTCTCCGTCTTGTCGTTGACGAGTGCCGCGTAGCGTGCGAGCTCCGCGATGGCGTCGTCTTCGAAGCGGAGCGTGACCCCTTCCGTGCCCAGCAGTGCCGTGTACTGCATCGTGAGGGCGTTCTGCGGCTCGCGGAGGATGCGCACGAAATCGTCTTCCGTCAGCGACTCGAGCTCCACCCGGATCGGGAAGCGCCCCTGCAGCTCGGGGATGAGGTCGGACGGCTTGGCCACGTGGAAGGCACCGGCGGCAATGAAGAGGATGTGGTCCGTCTTCACCATGCCGTACTTTGTGTTGACGGTCGTGCCTTCGACGATCGGCAGCAGGTCGCGCTGTACGCCTTCGCGGGAGATGTCGGGGCCGTGGCCGGAGGACTGGCGGCCGGCGATCTTGTCGATCTCGTCGAGAAAGACCATGCCGCTCTGCTCGACGCGCTCGATCGCTTCGCGGGCGACGTTCTGCTGGTCCACCAGCTTCTCCGCTTCTTGCTGGATCAGGATCTCGCGCGCTTCACCGATGCGCATCTTCTTCCGCCGCTCGCGGCCGCCGAAGAGGCCCGGCAGCATGTCTTTCATGTTGATGCCGATCTCTTCGACGCCCTGGGGCGTGAACATCTCGACGGACGGGAAGCCCTGCTCTTTCACGTCGACGTCCACTTCGCGCTCGTCGAGCTTTCCCTCGTCGAGCCAGCGGCCGAGCTTTTCGCGCGTCTCGCTGGACGACTCTTCCTCGACCGGCTGCGGCGAGGAGACGAACGCCGGCCGCGCCCGCGGAGGACGGGAGTCCGGCAGCAGCAGGTCGAGGATGCGCTCGCGGGCGTTGCGCTCGGCGGCTTCGCGGACCTGCTTGTTCTTCTCGTCGCGGACGAGCTTGACGCCGATCTCCGTCAGGTCGCGCACGATCGATTCGACGTCACGGCCGACGTAGCCGACTTCCGTGAACTTCGACGCTTCGATCTTCAGGAACGGGGAGCGTGTCAGCTTTGCCAGGCGGCGGGCGATCTCGGTCTTTCCGACGCCGGTCGGTCCGATCATGATGATGTTCTTCGGCGCGATCTCGTCGCGCAGGCCGGCCGGAAGCTGCTGCCGGCGCCAGCGATTGCGCAGGGCGATGGCCACGGCGCGCTTGGCGGCCCGCTGCCCGACGATGTACTTGTCGAGCTCGCGTACGATTTCCTTCGGGGTGAGGCGCTCCGCATCCGCATGCGCGAGCTCGGGCGTGACGCCCGGGAGTTGAGTGATCATGACTGGAGGCTCTCGACTGTGATGTTGTCGTTCGTATAGATGCAGATGGCCGCCGCGATCCGCAGCGACTCCTCGGCAATGGTGGACGCCGACATGTCCGTGTGCTTCATCAGCGCCCGCGCAGCGGCGAGCGCGAATGCGCCGCCGGAGCCGATCGCCAGGATGCCGTCGTCCGGCTGGATCAGGTCGCCCGTGCCGGAGATGAGGTAGGCCTTCTCGTTGTTGGCGACGATGAGCATGGCCTGCAACTGGCGGAGGTACTTGTCCATGCGCCAGTCCTTGGCCAGCTCGACGACCGACCGTTCCATGTTGCCGCGATACTCCTCGAGCTTCGCCTCGAAGCGGGAGAAGAGGGCGAAGGCATCGGCAGCGGAGCCGGCGAAGCCCGCCAGAATCTTGTCGTGGTAGAGGCGGCGCACCTTGGCAGCGCCATGCTTCATCACAGTGTTGCCGACCGTGACCTGACCGTCGCCGGCCAGTGAAACCTGCCCGTCGCGACGGACGCAGATGACGGTCGTCGCGCGAATCACCATTTCTTCCATAGCGCGGCGGATCGTATCAAACGGGGGGAAAGTCGGCCGGTAACGGTGCCGTGAGGATTCCACCGAGCTCTTCGTGCTCGAGCCGCCAGGCATGCAACAGCATCCGCGGCGCCGCCGCCGACCCGCCGTAGCGGCGGTCGCCCCGGATCGGATGGCCGATGGACGAGAGGTGGATGCGGATCTGGTGCATGCGACCGGTGCCGATCTCGACCTCGACGAGGCTGTCGCCGCGAGGACGGACGATCGTCAGTGCGTCTTTGCCATCGATGGGGGTGTCGATGGTGCGCTCTTCGGCGATGGTGCCGTCGACGACCGCCAGGTAAGTCTTGCGGATGGAGCGCGAGGCGAAGAGCTGTGACAGTTGCGAAGCGGCATCGCGCGTCCGGGCGAAGACCACCACGCCGCTCGTGCCGGTATCGAGCCGGTGCACGAGGAAGATCGAGCCGTAGCGGACGCGCAGCAGCTCCTCGAGCGAGCGTAGCGCACGGTCGCGCGTCGGCTGCGTGGGCATCCCGGCCGGCTTGTCGACGGCGATCCACTCGTCCGTCTGCTGGATGATCGTGAGCTCGGGTAGGGCCTCGACGATGGTGATGCGATCGCTGTCCGCAACTTCGCGAGACGCGATCCCCACCGGCCGGTCATTCACCAGCACCCGCCGCTCCGAGATCAGCTCCCGCGCCTTCGTCCGCGAGATCCCCGCATTCCGCGCCGCCACCGCCTGATCGAGTCGCATGCCGTGCGGAGTTATAGGACAGATGGGACAAATAGGACAGATGGGACAGATGAGACAGATGGGACGGATGGACAGATGATGCGCGCAGGAGCGGGCTCGGAGCGCCAGCGTCTTCAGCCCGCTATGCGGGCGGCAGCGGTGTAGCCCCGGGCGAAAGCCCGGGGTTTTTCGATCCGATCCAACGGGAGCCGGCGTAAGCCGGCGGCACTTGCACCGGGTGTCGCCGGCTCACGCCCGGCTCGACCACAAGAACCTCCGGGAATCCCCGGGCTTTTCGCCCGGGGCTACACCGCTGTCGCCCGCAGAGCGGGCTACGCCGTTACCGTCAAGCGGCAGCGGACAGACAAGAGTGTCTGTCCCACATCACGACAAACCAATGTGGGACAGACACTCCTGTCTGTCCGGCCAAACAAAAAGCGCCGCCGGTTTCCCGGCGGCGCTGAAGTGAACTGTGTTGCCGAAAACCTACCGCCGCGACGCGCGCTCCGGCTTGATCTGCGGGAGGGCTTCGCTGTTGCCGCCTTCGATGAGGGTGAGGTCCGGGCCGCCGATGCCGAGGATTGTGCGGACTTTGCGCTCGATTTCGGTGGAGAGGTCGGAGTTTTCCTTGATGAAGAGCTTCGCGTTTTCGCGGCCCTGGCCGAGGCGGACGTCGCCGTAGGAGAACCAGGAGCCGGATTTTTCGATGATTTTGTTCTCGATGCCGATGTCGAGGAGCTCACCGGTTTTCGAGATGCCTTCGCCGTAGCCGACGTCGAACTCCGCCTGCCGGAAAGGTGCGGCGCACTTGTTCTTGACGACCTTCACCTTCACGCGCGAGCCGACGACTTCCTCACCTTCCTTGATCTGGTTGGTGCGGCGGATGTCGAGGCGGACCGACGCGTAGAACTTGAGCGCGCGGCCGCCGGTCGTCGTTTCGGGGTTGCCGAACATGACGCCGATCTTTTCGCGGATCTGGTTGATGAAGATCATCGACGTCTTCGACTTCGAGACGATGCCGGTCAGTTTGCGCAGCGCCTGCGACATGAGGCGGGCCTGCAGGCCGACGTGGCTGTCGCCCATCTCTCCTTCGAGCTCCGCGCGCGGCACGAGGGCGGCGACGGAGTCGATGACGATGACGTCGATGGCGCCGGAGCGCACCAGTACTTCGGCGATCTCCAGGGCCTGCTCGCCGCTGTCCGGCTGCGAGACCAGGAGGTTGTCGACGTCGACGCCGAGCTTCTTGGCGTATTCGGCGTCGAGGGCGTGCTCGGCGTCGATGAATGCCGCCAGGCCGCCGACGCGCTGGGCTTCGGCGATCACGTGCAGCGAGAGGGTCGTTTTACCCGACGATTCCGGGCCGAAGATCTCGATGATGCGTCCGCGCGGGACGCCGCCGACGCCGAGGGCCGCGTCGACGCCGATCGAGCCGGTCGAAATGGCGCTGATCGGCAGGAACTCTTTCGCGCCGAGGCGCATGATCGAGCCCTTGCCGAACTGGCGCTCGATCTGTGAAAGCGCCGTCTCTGCCGCTTTCATTTTGTCATTCGGTATGCTGGCCATGCCTGCTCCTTCTTGTTTGCTGACGACTCTGATGAGGCGTGTTCATTTCCCAGGGGCCGCCGAGGAGAGGCGAAGGGAAAAAGTCGGTCGGACGGAACATGTCGTGTGGTGAGGCGAGTGTACGCTGACGTTTTTTCGACCGTCAAGAAATCGCCTGTAGACGGGGGATATTGTGCACAAATTCTACAACCAGGAGAGTCCACGAATGCTTTCGCTGCGAGCGGTTCTTTGTCTCTTTCTTCTCACCGCCTGTGCCGCTTCCCAGTCGACGGCACCGGACACGCCGTGGCGCGCGGAGCTGGCGACGAGCGGCGGCTTCTCCGGCCGTGGGCTCGGCAACCTCTCGATCGACTCGGACCGGAAGCTCACGCTCACGACGATGACGTCGAAGAGCTGCACGTTCGACGCGACGGCTGAGGAGCTCGCGACCTTCGGCCGGCTCGTCGGGACGGCCAACGCCGAGGGCTGGGCCGCCTCCTATGCGCCGGAGAACGAGTGCTGCGACCGCATCGAGTACCTGCTGACGGTCGACGAAGCGGGCAAAGTGGGGAAAACGCGCTGGATCGACGATCCGAAACCGCTCCCGGCGGACGTGACGGCGCTCGCGCAGGCTTTCGCGAAGCTCCGGGAGACGTACGCGCCACGCTGCCGGTAGGCGAAATCGCTTCCGGAGTGACGGCACCACGTTGAACGTGATCGCGCTTCGTCCAGGAGTGTCGCGTTTTGCGTTTGGAGTGCCGCGCGAGCGGTTTGGAGCGTCGTGCGATCGCTTTTTAGTGCCGCGCGATCAGCTTTGAGTGTCGTGCGATCGTTTTCGAGTGTCGCGCGAGCGGTTTCGAGTGTCGCGCAAGACTCTACGAGCGATGCGCGACCCTTTTCGAGCATCGGCTACACTCCCCGGCCGTGACTCATCACCGCTGGAAGGTTGCGGGGCTCCTCTTCTTCTCCGGCATGTGCGCGCTCGTCTATCAGACGGCGTGGCTGCGGCAGTTCCGGCTCATTTTCGGTGCCTCGACGTTCGCGACGGGCGCCGTGCTGGCCATCTTCATGGCCGGACTGGGTCTCGGCAGTGCGCTCCTCGGCCGACGCGCCGACCGCGAGGAGCGGCCGCTGGCCTGGTACGCAAAGCTCGAGCTGCTCATCGCTCTCAGCGCGGCCGTCTCGCCCCTTTTGCTCTGGCTCGTGGCGAAAATCTACTTCGCCGTGGGCGGCTCACTGACGCTCGGCCTCGGCGGCGCCAGCGTCGTCCGGCTCCTGCTGGCGGTGCTCGTCCTGGCGGTACCGACCATCCTGATGGGCGGAACGCTGCCGGCAGCGGCGCGTGCCGCGGAGACGGGGGAGGACGGCGGCCGCCGCGCCGTGGCCCTGCTGTACGGCATCAATACCCTGGGCGCCGTGGCCGGGGCGCTGCTCTCGACGTTCTACCTGCTGGAGCTCTTCGGAAACCGGCAGACGCTCTTCGCCGCGGTGCTCGTCAACCTCCTCGTGGCCCTGGTGGCGCGCTCGATGTCCGCGTCCGGCGGAACCGCGACGCAGCCGCCCGCTGAAACGACGACAGCGCATCCCATCGCCGAAGCGCGCGTCCCGCGCAACGTCGTCTACGCCTCCGCGGCCATCGTCGGCTTCGCCTTCCTGCTGATGGAGCTGGTCTGGTACCGGCTGCTCTCCCCGATCCTCGGCGGGACGACGTACATGTTCGGCCTGATCCTGGCCATTGCCCTCTTCGGCATCGGCACGGGCGGCGCGGCGTATGCGCTGCTGCGCGGGGGCCGCCGGGCGACGGCCGGTGGCTTCGCGCTTACCTGCAGCCTGGAGGCGCTGGCGATCGTGATCCCGTTCGCCGTCGGTGACCGGCTGGCGATCTTCACGACGGCGCTGCATCCGCTCGGCGTCCTCGGATTCGGCGGCCACCTGCTGACGTGGACGATCGTCACGTTCTTCGTCGTCTTCCCCGCCGCTTTCATCTCGGGCATTCAGTTTCCGCTGCTGATCGCGCTGCTCGGGACCGGACGGGAGAACGTCGGCCGCCAGGTCGGTGCCGCCTACGCCTGGAACACCGCCGGTGCGATCGCCGGCTCGCTGGCCGGCGGCTTCGGCCTGATGCCGCTGCTGACGGCGCCCGGCTGCTGGCGGCTCGTGGCGGCGCTGCTCGCGGCGCTGGGGTTGTTCGCCGCGACCTTCGCATTGAGGGAACGGTCGCGGACCTTCGCCTTCGCGTCGCTGTTCGCCGCGGTCCTGACGGTGGCGGCGCTCTTCGCGAACGGGCCGTCCGCGGTGTGGCGTCACGCCGGCATCGGCGTCGGACGCGGCCCGGTGATCGACAATCGCAATGAGGTCCGCCAGTGGATGACGGCGGCGCGCCGCGGGATCATCTGGGAGGCCGAAGGGCGCGAGAGCAGCGTCGCGCTGTCGAATGCCGAGGATATGGCGTTCATCGTCAACGGCAAGTCGGATGGAGCGGCGCGGGGAGATGCCGGGACGCAGATCATGTGCGGCTTCATCGGGGCGATGCTCCATCCCCGTCCGTCGAAGTCGCTGGTGATCGGCCTGGGCACGGGCAGCAGCGCCGGCTGGCTCGCGCGGGTGCCGACGATGAAGCGGGTGGACGTGGTGGAACTGGAGCCGGCGGTGCTCGAGGTGGCACGCGTCTGCGATCCGGTGAACGGCGGCGCGCTCCGCAACCCGAAGCTGCACGTCACGATCGCCGACGCACGCGAAGTGCTGCTGGCGACGCGGGAGCGCTACGACCTGATCGCCTCGGAGCCGTCGAATCCCTACCGCGCCGGCGTGGCCAGTCTCTTCACCCGGGAGTTCTACGAGGCGGTCGGCGAGCGGCTGGAGCCGGGCGGCATGTTCCTGCAGTGGGTGCAGACGTACTCGATCGACAACGCCACGTTCCGGACGATCTACGCGACGCTGCTGCGCGTCTTCCCCTACGTCGAAGCGTGGCGGACGACGCAGGGGGACGTGGTGCTCGTGGCTTCGAAGAAGCCGGTGGTCTACGACGCCGCGCTGCTGCGGAGCCGCATGACGAGCGAGCCGTATCGCACGGCCGTGCACAACGCGTGGCGCGTGGAGACGGCGGAAGGCTTCGTCTCCCGCATGATCGCGAACGACGAGTTCGCACGCCTCGCCGCGGCGGAAGCGCTGGACATCAATACCGACGACCGGACCGTGATCGAATTCGGGTTCGCCCGCACGCTGGCGACGAGCGCGAACCTGCTGACGGAGCTCGCCTCCTCTGCCACGCGCCTCGGGCTCGACCGTCCGCGCCACGTGCGCGGCGCGCTCGACTGGCAGCAGGTCGCGAACAATCGCGTCTCGATCGTCAGCCCGCGCCCGCCGTTCCCGCCGGCGAACAGCGGCGACGTTTCGACGACGGCGATGTCGTTCGCCACGCGCGGCGACGACGCGGCGCTGCCGTACATCGAGGCCCTGCGTCAGTGGCAGCCGGTCGAGGCCGAGGCGATCCTCGGCATCCTGCGGGCGAAGCAGAATCATGGGGACGAAGCGGCCGTGCACTTCGAGCGGGCGTTCCTCGCCTTCCGCCGCGATCCCTGGCCGAACCTGCGCATCATGGACACGGCGCTCGATCACCTGGTGACGATCGGACGCGGCGACCGGCGGCACACGGCGCGGCTCTACGACGCGGTGTCGCAGCCGTTCGCCATGCGCCTGCTGCAGGACTACCGGCTGCACGCGAAGGTGTTCCTCGCGCAGACGCTCGGCGACTGTTCGCCGCAGACGATCGCGGCGCTGCAGGAGCTGGAGCCGAACGCGCCGTGGCTCCATCCGATGCTGGCGCTGCGGGCGAAGTGCTATGCGGACGGCGACGCGAGCGAGCAGGCCTGGCGCGACTTCAACGACTTCTCGGCCGGCGAGGCCGCGCCGCTCGTCACGAAACCAGTGCTCCGAGGACCTCCCGGATCTTCCTGAGGTCGTCGACGAAGCGTTCACGCTCCAGGCGGCGCGCTTCGTCGGTGGGAGCGCGGAGGATGGACGACGGATGGACGGTCGCCGTGACGTACTCGGCGAGCGGCGACTCCACGAACTCCCCCCGCTGCGCCGTGACCTTGAACTTCGGCCCGATGACCGCCTGCGCCGCGGTGGCGCCGAGGCAGATGATCGCTTTCGGTTTGATCACGCCGATCTCAGCCTCGAGCCAGGGACGGCAGGCCGTGATCTCGCCGGCATTCGGCTTCTTGTGAATGCGCCTCTTGCCGCGCGGCTCCCATTTGAAGTGTTTCACCACGTTCGTGACGTAGACCTTGGAGCGGTCGATGCCTGCTTCGTCGAGCGCTTTGTCCAGCAACGCCCCGGCCGGCCCGACGAAGGGGCGGCCTTCCAGATCTTCCTTGTCGCCCGGCTGCTCGCCGATGAAGAGGACCTCTGCCTTCTGCAGCCCCTCACCGAAGACGGTCTGGGTGCCGGTCTTCCAGAGATCGCAGGCTTTGCACTCCGCCGCCACCGCCCGCAGCTTGTTGAGCGTGGGGCGGGGCGGGATCAGCGGGGCGGCGGTGGTCATGTGCGCGGCGAGCCGCAAGAAGCGTGCAGGGATGGGGTGGTTTTTGGTTCTTGGTGCTGCGCTACGCGGACGGCCCCGTCCTGGCGAGCTCCCCCGCAAAGCAGAGCACCAACAACCAACAACCAACAACCGAAAACCAGCTCCTCGCGCTACGAGCTCGGCGACAGCCCCACCGACGACCCCACCCAGGTGAACTGCTTGTTGAAATCCACGCCCAGCATCTTGCCTCGGGAGAGGCGGACCAGGTTCTGGGCGAGGATCGGGCGGGATTCGTCGTCGGGGCGGAGGAACATCATGCGGATCTCGATCTTCACGCCGCCGCCGTCGGTGGCGCGGAGGGCGGGCTCGTACTCGATCTTCTCCTGGAGGCACCAGGCGTGGCGCTCGGCTTCCGGGATGGCCTCGACGTCGGCGCGGGTGGGGTCGACGTTGACGCCGCCGCCGGCGAAGGAGAAGAGCGGCTTGAGGACGTAGCGGGAGAGATCGTCGGGGATCTGCTCGAGCTCGGAGACGAAGGTGGCGCGCGGCACGGACGGGTGATCGAGGAACGGCAGCGAGTACTTCGACCAGACCCAGTACCAGTTCGGATGCGGAGCCCACTCGACGTCCAGCTCCTCGCGGTAATCGAAGGGCAGCTCGATGCGTTTGTTGATCAACTCATCGAAGACGACGCGGTTGTAGATCCGCTTCACGCGGTCGTTGCCGCGGAAGAGCTGCTTGCCGCGTTTGGTGAGGGATGTCGGATCGACGGCATCGACGCCGAACAGCATCTTCGTCGCCGCGAAATCGACGGCGGTCTTCTGGCGCGGCGGGTCGATGTCCATGAGGATGACCTCGGCCGGATCGTGGTTGCCGACGATCGTCCGGCGGGCCAGCTCGAGGAAGCCGGCGCGGTCGTAGCCGGAGTACCAGCAGGACCATTCGTGGTCGAGGCCGTCCATGCGTTGGAGGGTCTCGGTCCAGACGTCGCGCTGGATCACCTGCAGGCTGGTGAGCGAGGGGAAGCCCTGCAGCTCGATCAGCTTCGGCACCAGCTCGTCCCCTTCCCGGACGACGGCAAAGTCGACCTGCGTAAAGGAGGGGAGCGTGTCCATGCCGGGGGTGTTCCATCGCTCCGGGATGGCGGCTTTCATCCGCTCGACGGTGGCAGGATCGGAGAGCTGCTCGACGATGGCGCGTGCGCCGTTGATGGCTTTTTGTTTGAAGTCGTCCGGCAGGAACAGCGGCGACTCGGCGAGCCGGAACTCGAACGGCAGGCCGATCCGCGCGGAAAGCTCGCGCTGATACGAGTCGTAGATTTCCTGCGTGAACTGTCGGTTGAAGAGCTCGCGGAAGCGCACGTCCATGGCGGCGAAGATTACTGCACGTTGCGGGCGCGGGGGGAGATCTCGGAGTGCGGTGGCGCATAGGAAGGTTCAAAACGGAGTGCACACTCTCTGATGGCCTTCAAATCGGCGCCTGCGGGCGCGGACAGACAAGAGTGTCTGTCCCACATTGAATGCCAACTGCGCAGCATCTCGGAGTGCGGTGGCGAACGCCACCGCTCTGCTATACGTGTACAAGAGCGGTGGCGTTCG
>DASWMP010000086.1:0-5897 GCA_036399695.1 Thermoanaerobaculia bacterium
CAACAACCAACAACCAACAACCGAAAACCAAAAACCAGAAACACGTGCACGGATACACGAGCGAAAACCGACCACACCACCGCCTCTAAAAAAACCGCCCCGGCCGTTTCCAGCCGGGGCGATTCACTACAGGACTACAGAAACCAGACTAGAACCGCAGACCTGCCGAGAACAGGTAGGTGCGCGGGAGCTGGTAGTGGCCGTTCGGCGCGAGCAGGTTTCCACCTGCGCTCGTCGTCGGCTGGGTGCCCTTACCGAAGTTCGGGCCCTTGTGCCAGTGCACGCCCTCGACCGGGGTCTCGGTGAACGGGTTCCACGCGCGGTCGACGACGACAGCGGTGTTGCCGTTGATGAGGCCCTGGTTGTTGAGCGAGTTGATCATCTTCGCCTGGGCGAAGAGGCTGACACGGCGAATCGGGAGCTCGTAGTTGATGGCGAGATCGGTGGAGCTGATGTCGTCCCAACGGAACTGGCCGCGATCGCTCAGGTAGTACGTCACGTTGCCCGGGTTGCCGGCGTAAGACAGCGAGGCCGGATCGAGGAACGGAGCGGTATAACCCGCGCGCGTCGTCGTGAAGAACGACGGGGCGAGAGCGGTCGTAGCCGAGTACGGCGTACCCGAATCGAAGCGCTGCAGGAGCGAGAAGTTGAACGTACCGAACGGCGTCGGCTGGTCGTAGCTGACCCACGCGCGGAGCTTGTGGCGCTGATCGCCCGGCAGGTAGCCGCTCGGGTTGTTCTGAGCGAACGCCTTGTACTCGGGGTACTGGAAGGCGCTCTCCGGAACCGGACCGGAGCCCGTGTTTTCGGAGGTGACGTTGCCCTTCAGGGTCGACCACGTGTAGTTCGCGCCAACGTTGATGCGCTGGAACGGGCGCCACGCGGCCTGCACCGTAGCGGCGTTGTACTTGCGGTCATAGTCGTCGCTGTTGGTGACTTCCGTGAAGTCGAGATTGGTACCGAGATCGACGATCACGTTGCCGTTCGCATCGCGGACGACAGCCGGCACGGTGCCGGTCTGGCGGTTCGTGTAGCGCGCGTAGAAGTCGTTCCAATCCTTGTAGGCGTAGTCGACGCGGATGAACGCATTGGAGGTGATCTGCGAACCGAAGCCAACGCTCCACTCATCGACGCTGGGCGACTTGAGCGAGCCGACGATCTTCTGGTTCACGCCGGAGAGAGTGCCGCGGGTCGGCGCCATGTTGTTGCCGCCGTTGGCGTCGAACCACGCGAACAGTTGGGCAAGGGCCTCCTGCGTCGTGAGGGTGTGGTTCGGGTTGATGGTCGGGCCGGTGTACTCGTAATAGAGGTACGACGGGTTGCCGCCACCCGCACCGATCGAGCCGATCGACTCGGCGATGCGCGAAACGTACTTCGAGTAGCTGCCGTTGAACCGGAAGCGGCCATCGCCCAGGACGTCGTACGCCAGGCCGAGACGCGGGCTGAAGGAAGCGTCGTCGGCGACGGTGATGCCCGACGAGTCCTTGCCGTTGTTCTTGTCATAGCGAACGCCGAGGTTGAAGTTCCAGTGGTCGTTCAGGTCCCACTTGTCGTTGACGAACAGCGACTGCGTCTGGAAGTCCGATCCCTGGCTGAGCTCGAAGATCGGGTTCCACTTGAGCTCGTCGCCCGTGGTGATCTGCGGGCGGCAGGTGATGTCGGCTGCCGACGCGCCGGTGCAGGTCGGGGCGATCAGGTTGGCGTCGTCGTAGAGGTAGACGATGTAGTTCGAGGCCGTCTGGTAGTTGTTGGACAGACGGGTCTCGGTCCAGTTCTCGTAACCCGTGACGATGCTGTGCGTACCGAAGCTCTTGGAAGCAAGGTAGTACGTCGCCTTGGCGCCCCAGAGATCGTTGTTACGCTCTTCGTCGTCGCAGACGCCGCAGAAGAACGGAGCGCCGAGGTAACCCTCGCCCGTGCCGTAGGCGCCGAGAGCGGTGCCACGGATACGGTCGGTGAAGTCACCACCGGAACCGACGAACGAGAAGTCCTTGTTCGCGTAGGTGCCTTCGATGAGCAGCGAGTTGGTGATGATGCCGTTGTAGTGGAGGGTGAGGAAGGTGTTCGGGAGCTCACGAGCAACGTCGAGGTTGACGAACTCGAGGCAGCCGCCGAACGGGCAGTTGTTGGTCTGCTCGGTCGTGGCGTCGAGGTACGACGCGACGAGGCTGTGCTTCGAGGTCAACTGACCCGTCAGTTTGCCTTCGTAACGCGTATCCGTCGTGCCCGAGACATAACCGGTGGCCAGCTCGTTCGCGAGGGTGTTGTTCTGCGACCGCTCGGCGTAACGGCCGGCGGCGAAGAACCACAGACGATCGCGGATGATGCGGCCGCCGAGCGTGCCTTCGTACACGTGGTTCGTCGTGTCGATCGGATCGGTCGTGCGGAGTTCGCCCTCAGCGGTCCACGTGTCGTTGGTGACCGTGTCGCGCAGAGAGCCGCTGAACTCGTTACCACCGGACTTCGTGATCGCGTTGACCACGCCGCCCGTGAAGCGACCGAATTCGGCAGAGACGCCCGCGGTGAGAACCGTCGTCTCCTGGATGGCGTCCTCGATGAAGAGGTTGTGCGCCTGGCCGCGAAGGTTTTCATTCACCGTCGCGCCATTGATCATGAAGACGGAGTCGTACGCCGGAGCGCCCGAGATCGCGATCGAGCCAGCCGCCGCGCCGCCCGTGCCACTCGTCGTGGTGACGCCCGGCGCGAGGGCCGTCGTCGCCTGAAGAGTGCGCTGGGTCGGCAGGTTGTTGACCAGCTCGGCCTGAAGGTTGGTCTGCACCTCGGTCGTTTCGAGAACGGCCGGGGCCGCCGCCGTGACGGTGATGGCTTCGGCAACCGCCGTGAGCCTCATCTCCGCGTCGGCGCGGGCCGTACCCGAAAGCGTGACCTGCACGTTGCGGGTTTGCGTCTGCATGCTCTCCATCTCGAAGCGCACGGTGTAAGCGCCCGGGGGGAGACCTGCAAAGTTGTAGTTCCCGTTCACGTCGGTCACGGTCGTGCGGGTGCCCAGAAGAGCCGGCGACGAGATCGTCACCGTCACGCCCGGCAGGCCGTTGCCGTCGAGGATCACCTTCCCGGTGAGGTTCGACGTCGTCTGCGCACTAGCCGCGACGCTGAGCAGCAACAGAGCGGCGCAGATGACTGCAAACCGTCTAAAAGAATTCATTCAGTAACTCCTCATGATTGAGAAATGTTGTTGAGTGGACTGGTCTACTACTCCTGGATACCGTTTGTGACTTGCTCACCCCCCTCCGGATTGGTCATTTCGACCGTGACAGCACCGTAACGTTGGTGCCCCTGTAAACTGCACCCGCGCTGCCACGACCTTGAAATGAGATTTCGCTGAAGATTCAACACTTTACGTGACTTCACCCTCATCGGGCTTCAGCCACGATTCAAATTTCTCGAATTTCGATTCAAATGCTCGATCCGATCCGGCTGCCCGTCGACGCTCACGTCGACAGAATTGTCACAACCGCGCGCGACGACCGTGCTGTCGTCGTCGTCGCACCACCCGGCTCGGGGAAGACCACTCGCATCCCACCAGCCCTGGCGCATGTCGGGCGCGTGATCTTACTCCAACCACGCCGTGTTGCGACACGCGCTCTCGCACGCCGCATCGCCGCCGAGCAGCATTGGACCCTCGGCGAAGAGATCGGATGGCAGATCCGCTTCGAGCGCCGCTTTACGAATCGCACGCAACTCCTCGTCGCCACTGAAGGCATTCTCACCGCCCGTCTGCAGGCCGACCCGCTGCTTTCCGATTTCGACGCCGTAATCCTCGACGAGTTCCACGAAAGAAGCATCCACGCCGATCTCGCCCTCGCGCTCGTCAAGCAGGCCGTCGAGGCCCGCGACGATCTTTCCGTCGTGGTCATGTCCGCGACGATGGACGCAACCGCCGTCTCCTCTTATCTCGGCGCCCCCGTGATCGAGATCGAAGCCTCCCGCTTCCCCGTCTCGGTCCGCTACGCCCCCGGTCTGTCAATGGCCGCGGCCGTCCGCGAAGTTGCCCGCGACGCGAAAGGGCACATCCTCGGTTTCCTCCCCGGCGCCCGCGAGATCGATCGCGCCATCCAGGAGCTGTCCGGCCTCGGCATCCCCGTCCTCCCGCTGCACGGCTCACTCGACGTCGACGCGCAGGAGCTCGCGCTCGCCCCGTCAACGCAACGGAAGGTGATCCTGGCGACGAACGTCGCCGAGACGTCGCTCACGGTCGAAGGGGTCACGGACGTCATCGACTCCGGCCTGCAGAAGGTGCTGCGCTACGACTCCGAGACCGCCGTCGATCACCTGCACACGGAACAGATCTCGCTCGACTCCGCCGACCAGCGCGCCGGCCGCGCGGGCCGCACCGCCCCCGGCCGTGCCACGCGGCTCTGGGACGAGCGCGCCATCCTCCGTCCACACCGCGAACCGGAAGTGCGCCGCGTCGATCTCGCCTCGACGGCCCTCGACGTCATCGCCTGGGGTGGCGATCCGCGCACGTTCCCCTGGTTCGAGCGGCCGCCGGAAGCGCGCATCGACAGCGCGCTGGAACTGCTCGCGGCGCTCGGCGCGATCGACGGCACGAAGCTGACGCCGCTCGGCGAACAGCTTCGCCGCTTTCCGCTGCACCCGCGCATTGCCCGGGTGCTGGTGGCGGCCCGCGGTGCCGATGCGGCGGTGCGCGTCTGCGCGCTGCTCTCCGAGGATTCGCGGCGCGTCATGCGCGGCGACACGCCGCCGACCACGCGCTCGGATGCCGTGGCACTCGCCGATTCGCGTCTGCTCGACCCGGTCGTGCGCGAGCTCTCGTCGATCGCCAGACGGATCCTCGGCGGCGACTACCGCCGCGGCGCCGATGAAGAAACGATCCTGCGCGCGCTCCTGGCCGGCTATCCGG
Source organism: Thermoanaerobaculia bacterium (assembly GCA_036399695.1). Taxonomy (GTDB): domain Bacteria; phylum Acidobacteriota; class Thermoanaerobaculia; order Gp7-AA8; family Gp7-AA8; genus DASVEE01. The sequence continues at coordinate 4,886 of DASWMP010000086.1, forward strand.
ACCGCGTGGCCATGCGCCGCGAGCCCGGCTCGACGCGCTTGTTCCTGGCCACCGGCACCGGCGCCCAGCTCGCGCGCGAAAGCGGCGTCCGCGAAGGGGAGTTCCTCGTCGCGCTCGACGTCGGCGGCTCCGGCGGCGAGCCGCTCGTGCGCATGGCGTCGTACGTGGACCGTGACTGGCTGACGGCGACGCACCGCGACGTGGTGCACTCGCTGGTGAACGGCCGCGTGAAAGCCATCGAGCGCCGCTGGTACGGCTCGATCCTGCTGCGCGAAGTGGCGGTGAAGCCGGACCCCGATCAGGAGCGGCGCCTGCTCGCGGCGTCGATGCGCGACGCGGTTCCGCCGTCGCTGCAACTGCGTCTGGCGTTCGCCCAGCTCGAGGTGAACTGGGAAGAGCTGATCGCGAACAGCGGCTCGACGGAGCTGCCGTACGACGTCCGCAGACGCCTCGACCAGCTCGCCCCCGAACGCCTCCCCCTGCCGAGCGGCCGCACGACGGCGCTCGAATACCGCGACGACGGCTCGGTCGTAGCGTCCGCAAAGCTGCAGGAGCTATTCGGGTTGGCCGAGTCGCCGCGGCTCGGGCCATCGCGCGTGCCCGTGACGTTCGCACTGCTCTCCCCGAGCGGGAGGCCGGTGCAGGTCACACGCGACCTGCGCAGCTTCTGGAACGGGGCGTACCAGGAAGTCCGCAAAGAGCTCCGCGGCCGCTATCCCCGCCACCCCTGGCCCGACGACCCCTGGACCGCACAAGCCACGCACCGCACGAAGAAGCGGTGATGGTGGGAACGATGGGACCTATGGGACCTATGGGACCTATGGACTCTATGGTCCGGCGACACAGCCGCCACGAAGCCATCTCGTAACAACTGTCATCCCGAGCCGGGACACAGCGCTGGCGCAGTCGGCGATCACAAGGAAGCGAGGGCAAGGCTGTAGTGGAGGACGGACAATCCTGTCCGTCACGCGAGAAATGGCGCGAGCACGCTGCACTTCCGCACTCCTGCACC
>DASWMP010000087.1:0-1675 GCA_036399695.1 Thermoanaerobaculia bacterium
GGCGGGCGAGCTGCAGGTCGCCTGTCTTCTCGAGCGAGAGCGCCGTCTTGAACATGGCGTCGGGGGCCTTGTTCTGGTCGGCGAACTCGGTCGTCACGCGGCGGTAGTAGCGCATGGCGTTGGTGAAATCGTTCGCGGCAAAGTAGGTCTCGCCGATCCAGAACAGCGCGTTGTCGGCCAGCTCCCCTGTCGGGTCGGCGTCGAACACGTTCTGGAACGCGCGCCGGGCATCCGCTGTACGGCCGCGGCCGTACAGCATGATGGCGTTGCGGTAGTCGGTGGCGATCTGCGCACCCATCAGGGCGCGATCGCCCTCGACGGCGGACGTGACCACAGGCGCGACGGCAGGCGCCGGCCTCGACGGCGAAGAGACGACCGGCGCCGAGACGGCCGGCGCGGGCGCCGCCACGGTGACGGGCCGCTCTTCCAGCCGGGCGATCCGCTCGTTCATGACGTCGAGCCGCTCGAGCAGTTCCGTGAGCGTCGTCTGCAGTTCCGCGGAGCGCGGATCGGATGCCGCCGACGCGATCTGCGGCGGCGGGACGAGGTTGTCTTCGTCGACCGGCGGCGTCGAGGCGCAACCGGCGGCGAGCACGAGAGCGGCGGCGAGCAGCTTTTTCATCAGGCTTTCAGGTCGCCGAGACGGCGCTTGGCGCGGTCGGCGTAATCACTCTCGGGGAACTCGGAGACGACGCGCTCGAAGTAAAGCCGCGCCTCACCGCTCCGCCCCAGCTCCGCAAGAGCCGAGCCGAGGTCGAAGAAGGCGCCATCCCGCTCCGCATAGGCCGGATAGGTGTCGATGAGGTAGTTCAGACGCTGGACGGCCGCCGTGTAGCTCCGGCGCTTGATGTAGAACCGGGCCACGATGTGCTCGTGCCTGGCCATCCGGTCCATCGCTTCCTGCAGCCGTTTCTCGGCCTCGGGACGGAGCGCGCTCCGCGGGTACGTGCGCAGCATGTCCTGGAACTTCTCCACCGCTTCGCGAGTCTTCTGCTGATCGCGGTCCGGACGCTCCATCTGCTTGTACGAGACCATGGCGATCTGCAGCATCGCGTAGTCCGCCTGGTCGCTCGTCGGATAGCGGTTGATGAAGTCGCGGTACTTGTACTGCGCTTCGACGAGGTTCACCGGATCGCCCTGCATGAAGTACGTATCGGCGATGCGCAGAAGGCTGCGCCGGCCGAGCGGGTCGTTCGGGAAGTTCTCGTACAGGTGCGAGTAATACTGGCGCGCACGCTGCCACTTGCGGTCCTTGAACTGATCCTCCGCCTTCTGGAAGATCTGCTCCTTCGAGAGCGACAGAAGCTGCGGATCGACCTGCGGCCGCACGGCGCGAGGGCCGCGGCTACATGCCGCGAGGGCGAGCATGGCCACCATGACGATGGTTGTGATTCGGGTGAGTTTCAAATCTCCTCCAGGCGAGCTACCTACTCAATGGTTGTCCCAACAACAGCGTTTCGGATCGACTGCATTGCAGCGGCACGGTCCGGCTGTCCGAAGACCGCCGAGCCTGCCACGAGGATCGATGCACCGGCCGCTACCACTGCCGGGGCCGTCTTCGCGTCGATGCCGCCGTCCACCTCGATTTCCACACGAAGACCACGCTCGCGAATGAGCCTGGCTATCTGACGGATCTTGGGGACAACAGGTTCTATGAATTTCTGGCCGCCGAAGC
>DASWMP010000088.1:0-34085 GCA_036399695.1 Thermoanaerobaculia bacterium
CGCTCTGCTACACGTGTAAAAGAGCGGTGGCGTGCGCCACCGCACTCCAAGATCGGGCGCTACTCGGCGCCGCCGCCACCGCCGCCACCCTCACCACCGCCCCCGCCACCGCCTCTGCGGCGACGACGGAAGCGTCGGCGCTTGCGCGCGGCGGCGTCTCCGCCTTCACCACCGCTTTCGGCGGGCGCTGACGGCGCGCCACCTTCGGGCGCGGGTGCGCCTTCGGCGCGGGGTGGGCGGGGCGGACGCTCGCGGCGGGGACGTCGCGGCGGACGCTCACCCTCGGGGCGCTGACCTTCCGGGGCCGCACCTTCCGCGCGCTCCGCGCCGGCGGGACGTTCCCCACGCTCGCGCCGCGGACGCGGCGGGCGGGGCGGACGGGGCTCGCGCGGCTGCTGGTTCTGCGGCTGATCGGGCTGGCCCTGCTGTCCCGGCTGCTGCTGCGGGTTCGGCGACGGCTGCCCTTCGGCGCCGCGTCCCTGACCGCCACGGCCGCGACGGCGTCTGCGGCGGGCACCTTCGCGGGGCTGCTGCTGCCCGGCGGCGTTCAGTTGCTGCTGCTCGGCGGCTTCGTTACGAGGGCGCTGCTGCTGTTGCTGCTGAGCGCCGCCGCCGCGCTGACGCTGTTCGCCACGCTGCCGCCCCTGCGCCTGCCCCTGCCCCTGCGGCTGTTGCTGACCGCGCTGGCGCTGGCCGCCGCCCTGACCCTGAGGCTGCTGCTGGCGCTGCGGCTTCACGCCTGTCCGCTGTTCGAACTCGCGGAGCTTCTTCTCCATGTACTTCCGCACCTGCGCCTCGCGGCGCAGCTTGATCTCGTCATGACCGCAATAGGGGCAACGCTTCCAGCCTTCTGGATACGTTTTCTTGCAGGACGAGCAGAGTACGGACTTGGGAAGCGGCATGTCGAAACGGCGCGCATTGTACACTTCCCCGGTGGACGACAACCGCCGGCGCACCCTTCTGGCACTGGTCGATCTGGCGGAGGAAAACAATCCCAGCTCCTGCTGGGACGACAACCGCGCCATCGGTCTGCTGCGGTCCCAGGCCAGCGCGGACGAGCTGCGCGAGCTCGGCGTGAACGAGCGTCTCATCGAATACGTCTTTGCGGAGCACCCCGAGTCATCCTATGAGCGGTAAGTTCAGCGTCCGCGTCGAAGCACGCTTCGAGGCAGCCCACTATCTCCGTGAGTACCGCGGCATCTCCGAGCCGCTGCACGGCCATTCGTACAAGGTCGAGGCGGACCTGATCGCCCGCGGCGGCGGTCTCGACGCCGACGCCATCGCCGTCGACTTCGTCAGCGCCAAAAGGAAGCTGGAAGTGCTGGCCAGGAAGCTCGACTACGGCTGTATCAACGACGTCCCGCCGTTCACGGAGGTCAATCCGTCGGCCGAGAACATCGCCGAATGGTTCGCCCGCGAGCTGCAGGCGGCCGTCGAGGACGAGAGCGCCGTCGTCACCGGCGTAACGATCTGGGAAGGGCCGGTCAACTCCGTCACCTACGTCCCGGAACCGGACGCATGACGAAGCTCCCGAATCACGCCGCGCTCAAGGAGTGGTCGAACGTCGTCCGCGCCCTCGGCAACGGCGAGCAGGTCGTCCTCATCCGCAAGGGCGGCATCGCCGACGCCTCTTTCGGCATTGACGAGCGCCGCTTCTACCTCTATCCCACCTACTTTCATCAGGGGGAGTCGGAGCATCGTCCGTCCGTCACCGTTACCCACTGGTGTGAGGTCGTGTGTACCTGGGTGGTGACGGATAGTGCACAAATCGATCGGCTGGCGCCGCTCGTCGCGCTGCCGCGGGAGACGCTCGATGCGCGCTACCGCTTCCGCACCGATCAGGCGCTCTACGTCATCGGCGTGCGCACCTGGAAGCTGCCGGAGCCGGCCGAAGTGAAGTTCCAGGAGGCGTACGCCGGCTGCCGGAGCTGGCTGAGCGTCGACGAGGAGATCGAGATCGACGGCTCGACGCCCGTGATCACCGAGGAGGCGTTGCAGGAGCGGCTCGGGGAGATTGGGGAGCTGCCGGGACTGCGGGTTGCTTAGACTGGTCGCGTGGAGCTGATCGCCCTCATCTTCATGCTCGTCGCGGGCGGGGCGCTCGCGATGTTCGTCGTCACGGCGGCGGCGATCGCGCAGAAAGAAGCGCAGCATGATCCCGGGACCCGGACGTCCGCGCCGGAGCGGGAGACGATCGCCGCCTCCATTCTCTATCACGTCATCGTCGCCGGTGGTGCCGCGCAAGACGAGGCGCTGCGGCGGATCAGGCGGGGAGCGGGGCTGGCCGCGCCGGTGACGCGGGGGATCGACATCAACAACTGGGCGGAGAGTTACGCCCGCCTGGCCACTCCGCAGCAGCGTGGGGCGCTGCTCGAGACGGCCGTACAGCTCGTGGCCGCGGAGGCTCGCGTCGTCCCGCTGCGGCAGTATTCTGCACTCCTCGACCTCAGCTTTTCCCTCGGCTTCCAGACGGACGCGCTGGCCAAGCTGCGGCAGGTGTACGGCTTCGAGTACGTCGATCCGGCCAAGGACGGCAGGCCGCGGGAGGCCGGGCACGAGCCGCTTTTCGTGCGGGACGACAGCCGGGCGGTGGAATTGCTACGTGTTCTGGAAGTGCAGGGGAGCCCGTCGCGGCAGAGTATCGTCTCGGCCTATCGGCGGCTCGCGGCACGGCACCATCCGGACCGGTACTACGGCCGCCCCGCGGACGAGCAATCGACGGCCGCGGCGCGCTTCATCGAGATCACGCGGGCATATGAGACACTGTTGCGAATCTACCGGGATTGACCATCACCGACCTGGCCGTGTATTATCGGGCCGGTTGGGAATTCAGGTTGTTCACGGGATGTTCACAAGCGGTTTGCCAGCAGTTCCCTCCGGAAGACCTTAAACTTTTCACGAGATCAGCCGCTTTTCAGGACGTGCGTGTCCATTGATGATGACGCGCGCGCCGCGCCGTCGTCGGCGAAGAAAAATGGCCGGAGCTCATAACAAGCTGAGTCGCCAGTAGTTTAGCGAACGTGTCCGGCTCGGCGAAACTAATTTATTTGTTAGTGCATCTAACACTGCATGCGGCACGAGTTATGAAGTTTTTCATCGGTGCTGTGCAGGGAGACATCAATGAAGACCGCCGAAGCCACGTTGCATGAGCAGGGATGGGATTTCGAACAGGCAGCGATGCCGTATGTCGATTCCCTGTACAACACTGCTTATCGCATGACCCGGAACTCCGAGGACGCGGAAGATCTCGTCCAGGAGACGTATCTCAAGGCCTACAAGTACTACGACAAGTTCGAAGAGGGAACGAACTTCAAGGCGTGGCTCTTCAAGATCATGAAGAACACGTTCATCAACAACTATCGGAAGAAGAAGCTCACCCCTCACAAGATCGACTTCTCCGAGATCGAAGAGTCGTACGAGCGCGTCATCCAGAAGAATGCCCCGGACCTGATCCGCGACCCCGAGAGCGAGATCTTCCAGGACATGATGGATGCCGACGTCAAGCGTGCGCTCGACTCGCTGCCGCATGACTACAAGATGGTCGTCCTGCTGGCCGACATCGAAGGCTTCTCGTACAAGGAGATCGCCGAGATCCTCGACTGCCCGGTCGGCACCGTGATGTCGCGTCTCTACCGCGGCCGCAAGATGCTCGAGCGGACGCTCCTCGAGTACGCCCGCAAGTACGGCTACATCCGCGGCGAAGCCGAGCCGGCCAAGATGCGCTCGCGCAAAGACGAGACGAAGGGCCGCAAAAAGAAGGACGACGACAAGCCGGAAGAGGGCGAAGTCGCCGAGCCGGAAGAGGCCGAAGAAGAGATCCTCTTCGCCGGCGCCGAGGACGAAGATTTCGAGTTCGACCTCGACGAGGAAGAAGAGCAGGAAGAGCGTTTCGAGATCGAGTAGCCGCGCGACCGCGCGGCGTAACGAAAAGGCGGCCCTTGGGCCGCCTTTTTTCGTTTGGGGCGCCTGCGCGTTGTCCGTTGCTCGTTGTCCGTGCGGAGGACGATGGGACCTATGGGACAGATGGGACCTATAGGACCTATGAGGCGCGGGCGACCGACCGCTGGCCGCCGACCACCGCCAGCTCACGCGCAGGAACAGGGACAACGGACAACGACAACGGACAACGCCAATGGGCAACGGGCAACGCGCCCGTCGCCGCGCGGTGGCAGCCCGATTGCTCTAGCCGCCAACCAACGATGTCCACTCCGAAGGTGATGGCGATACGGAATTCGATTTTGTTACTGTCAGTTGAAGCCGGACGAATGAGCCATTACCTCGATGCCACGGAAGGAAAGCAGTGATGCTTTGTAACGAGGTCAAGCGCGTGGTTTACTTTTTCCTCGACGGGTCCCTCAGCGATCAGAAGAAAAACGACCTGGCGAAGCACTTCGACGGTTGTCCGGACTGCAGCACCCGGATGCGCGTTCAGAAGAAGATTCGCGAGTTCGTCAATCGCCGCCTCTCGCCCGTCTCCGCTCCCGATCGTCTCAAGGTGAGGTTGACCCGCTCCATTCGGGCTTTCCGTACTGAATGGTCCGCCAGCGGCGCGAGCGAATAGAATCCGCCGCGTGAGCCACGACGACAAACTCATCCTCGTCTCCAGCAATCCCAACAAAGGCATCGAAGCCGAGCGCATCCTCGGCGTGCCGCTGCTTCGTGTAGCCATCTCCCTCCCCGAGATCCAGGCCCCCGGGGTGGAAGAGATCACCCGCTACAAGCTCGAGGTGGCGCGCACGAAGGGCTACCACCGGCTCATCGTCGAGGACGTATCCCTCGGCTTCGACGAGCTCGGGAACTTCCCCGGCCCCTACGTGCGCTGGCTCCTCGAAGCGGCCGGCGGCAAGGGGCTCGCGGCCATCGCCTACGCCCTCAACAACCGCTCCGCCAAAGCGCAGTGCTGCGTCGCCTACTGGAACGGCCGGCAGGGAAAGATCTTCATGGGCGAGACCGCCGGCGAGATCCTCGTCGAGCCGCGCGGCGAACAGAAGTTCGGCTGGGACGCCTGGTTTCAGCCCCGAGGCTCCAGGAAGACTTTCGCGGAGCTGACGCCGCAGGAAAAGGACGACATATCCCACCGCGGCCGCGCGTACCGGAAGCTCGCCGAGTACCTGCGGAAAGAGGAAGGTGCCCCTTCGACGTGACGATCCGAGTCCTGCAGCGGACACCTGACCGTCACGGTTTCGCTACCGTCTCCCCCCACCAATTGCGTAAAACCCTCGTATAAAAGAACATCGAAGGAGCCCGGTCCGTATCACCAACTGGCAGATCCCTTGAAATCTACGAAGGTGCGCGCCGGGGAGCTTCCCCGGTTCAACGCGGAAAGGACATACCACCATGTGGGTTTTCGACGGAGAAGAGTGGCGGCAGGATGACGGCAGCGAAGAATCCACCACCGTCCGTTCCATCAGCAACAACAACGGTCCGGAGCTCGGATACGACATGTTCCTCCCCGAGCTGCAGGTGATCGAGGTGCCGCTCCCCCGGACGGTCGAGATTCCCCTGTTCCCGATCGTCTGACGCAAGTTCCAACCAACCGAACGACTTCACCCGGAGCCGCGCGAAAGCGCGGCTCTCTGCGTTAGAGGCTGGTTGTTGGTTGTTGGCTTTTGGTGCTGCGCTGCACGGGGATGTTTCGCCGAGCGCAGCACCAACAACCAACAACCAACAACCGAAAACGCGCGCGAAGCGCGCCGCAGCGCGCTAGCGCTGCGTATGCCTCGTCAAAAAATCCACCACCAGCGGCTCGATCGACGCCGAGGCCACCGAGAAGATGCGGTCGGAGTGGTAGTTGCCTTCGATGTCGAGGACGTGGAGCTCTTTCGGCTCGTGGGCGGCTTCGTAGAGGGCGATGGAGTGGCGGTGGCTGATGAGCCAGTCGTTCTTCACGTGGATGAAGCAGAGGGGGACGTGGACGTTGGCGACGTCGTCGACGGCCCGCAGCTTCTCGCTCTGCCGCGCGAACCAGACGAAGCGGGGGCGGCGCATGGCGTTGCCGATGGCGATGTGGCGGTGGATCGTGAAGGGATTCAGCCGCGGTGTGATCATCGCGAAATCGGCGACGGCCGAGACCAGGAGGATCGACGACACCGGCAGCTCGTGCCGGGCCACGGTCGAGATGGCGATGGCGCCGCCGTACGAGAAGCCGGCCAGCGTCATCGAGGAGATCGAGGCGTGGTTCTTCAGGATGTCGCTGGCGGCGGCGGCGACGTCGTAATGCTCGTGGAGGTTGAAGCCGTACGTTCCTTCGCTGTCGCCATGGCCGCGCACGTCGACGATCGCGGCGCGGTAGCCGAGGTCGTGGAGGAAGTGGGCCAGGCGGACCATCGCCGGGTGCTTGCGGTCACGCCAGAAGCCCGGCACCACGAGGACGAGCGAGGGCGACGGACCGTCGTAGAGGTCGTAATGGATCGTCGTTCCGTCGAACGACGGAACCGTTGCCGAAACCGGTTGAAGGCGTACTTCTGCTAGCGAACTGCTTGACATCGTCCAGTCTGCTCCTATGATATCCCGCTGTGGCGCTGCGTTGCGGCTCATGTGCCCCCAGCGTCAATTCCCCCGGATCAGAACGCCATCAATCGCGGCTTTGTCGCGAAACCCCGGTACAAAAGAACCCAAGACATCAGATCGAGATACGGTCTGAAGTAATTTAAGGAGAATTGTTCAAATGAAGAAGTCACTCGTATTCACCCTCGTAGTTCTGCTCGCGGTTGCGATGCTCGCCGTTGGCTGCAAGAAGGAAGAGACCACCGTCAACGACACGGCGGCCACCGACACGTCGATGACGATGAGCACCACCGACACGGTCGCGACCGACACGATGGGCACCATGTCGACCACCGACACGATGTCGACCGGCACGAGCACCGACACGATGGGCACCAGCACCACGACCGACACGACGGGCACCAGCGGCACGTCCACCGACACGTCCTCGACGACGACCACGTCGACCACCACGACCTAGTTTTTACGGATCAGCAGACAGAAACGCCTCGCTTCCGGCGGGGCGTTTTCTTTTCGGGCACTTCCCTTGCTTCACTCCGCTTGGACACGATTCTGCCCCCATTCATTCATCCCGGATCGTGAGCCGTTCACAACACAAACATTTAAAGTGAGGAAACATCAAATGAAGAAAATTCTCGTTCTTCTGAGTGTGGTTGCGCTCGTTCTCTTCGTCGGCTGCAAGAAAGAAGAGACCACCATCAATACCGATACCGCCGCCACCGATACGTCGATGAGCACTTCGACCTCGTCGGACACCAGCTCGACGATCATGACCGACACCATGGCCACCGACACGATGGCCACCGACACGATGGGCACCAGCGGTACGTCCACCGACACGACGGGCACGTCGGGCACCAGCACGGATACGATGGGCACGTCGTCCACCTCGACGACCGGCACGACCAGCACCACCCACACCTAAGACCGGATTCAGCGGTTTCTGGAGCCCCGGGCGCGAGTCCGGGGCTTTTTTGTTTTTTTTGGGGCTGGCGTGGGGGGACGATGGGACAGATGGGACCTATGGGACCTATGGAAAAACGTGCGCAGCCATCGGTCCTATAAGTCCCATCTGTCCCAGAGGTCCTATCGGTCCCTGTTGGCGGGGGCATCCTGCCGCAGCGCTTCCACCACCCTGGCCGTCTCCCGCTCGGCCTGGGCCAGGTCACCGCTGTTGTCGATGACGTAATCGGCGTGGCGGAGCCGCTCTTCGCGCGGCATCTGATTGGCCAGGCGGCGCCGGACCTCTTCCTCCGCCATGCCGCGGGCTACGCCACGCTCGATCTGCACCGCGGGGTCGACGTCGATCACCACGATGCGGTCGTAGCGCTGGCGGCCGCCGGCCTCGAGCAGCAGGGTCGCTTCCACGACCGCGATCTCCTCCTGCACGGTTGCCAGCCGCCGTTCCGTTTCCTCGATCACGATCGGGTGGATCAGCGCGTTCAGCTTCCTGGCGTCGCCGGGGGTGGCGAAGGCGATGTTGGCCAGCGCCACACGATCGACTTCGCCGTCGGGGCGGAGGATGCGCTCGCCGTACGTCCGGATCAACGCGGCATGGCCGGGCTGGCCGGGCCGATAGAGCTCCGCGACGAGTTTGTCGGCGTCGAGCGTCCAGCAGCCGAAGCGGGCGAAGAGCGCCAGGATGGTCGACTTGCCGCTGGCGATGCCGCCCGTCAGGCCGACGCGCAGCGTCACGCCCGTCTCCGCGCCGCCGCCTCGACCGTGTTCTTCATCAGCATGGCGATGGTCATCGGTCCGACGCCACCCGGCACGGGCGTGATCCATGAGGCGACCTCACGGACGCGGGCGTAATCGACGTCGCCGAGGAGCACCGTTCCGTTCTTCCGGAGCAGGCGCGACTTCTGTTCGTCGTGCGCGAGCCGCTCGGTAAATTCCGGTCCAACGCGGTTCATCCCCACGTCGATCACCACCGCTCCCGGCTTGACCATGTCCGCCGTGACGAGGATCGGCCGTCCGACCGCGGCGACGAGGATGTCGGCCTGCCGCGTGATCGACGCGAGGTCGTGTGTGCGAGAGTGGCAGATCGTGACGGTCGCATCCCGTTGCAGCAGCAGCGCCGCCTGCGGCTTGCCGACGATGTCGCTCCGTCCGAGCACCACGGCATGTTTGCCGCCGATGGAGATGCCGGTGGAGTCGATGAGACGCATGACTCCGGCAGGCGTGCAGGGGGCGAGCGTTGGCCTCCCAAGGTGGAGCATGCCGACGTTGAAGGGATGGAAGCCGTCGACGTCCTTGGCCGGGCTGATGGCGTCGATGACCTTCTTTGCGTCGATCTGCGGCGGCAGCGGCAACTGCACGAGGATGCCGTCGACGTTCTCGTCGCGGTTGAGCCGTTCCACCTCGGCCAGCAAATCGGCCTCGGCCATGGTTCCGGGGTGGATGAGCTCCGTCCCCTGCAGGCCGAGCTCGTCCGCCTTCCGCGCCTTGCTCCGGACGTAGATCTCCGAGGCCGGATCGTTGCCTACGCGTACCGCGACGAGCCCGGGCCGAAACCCGAGCCGGGCGATTGCCGCCGCCACTTCCTGTTCGAGCTGCTGCGCGACGGCCTTGCCATCGATGATCTGTGCGGTCACGAGCAGTTTGTATCATAGGGAGTTGGCGGTTGGCAGTTGGCGGTTGGCAGTGGAATCATGATCGCGGCCCACCGCCAACCGCGAGCGAAGCGTACCGCCGACCGCCCAACTCGATACCGTGCGGAATTCATCCCCCGCCTGCCCCGTTACCCTCGCGCCATACCTCCAAAGGGCGGGGAGTGAGCGGCTTGACACGCTTTGTTCGGCAGTGTTACCGTCTCAGCCCTTTCCCCCACCGGGGAAGGTGTGTAAACGTTTTGAACGATCCGGGCGCAGTGCAGTTCTTACCCGCGCCAGGGTCTCTCGAGCGCCACAGCAGTGCCGAAGTGGGTCTGTTGCCCGTTGCGAACCCGCCCGAGCCCCCGGACGGTCAACGGAATACGGACAACCGACAACACGAAAGTTTCAGGGAGAGTCATGCGTACCTATTTTCCCAAGCAGGGCGATATCGAGCCGAAGTGGTTCGTGATCGACGCCTCGGGTATGGTCCTCGGACGTCTGTCCACGACCATTGCGAACATCATCACGGGCAAGGCGAAGCCGACGTACACGCCTTTCCTCGACACCGGCGACCACGTCATCGTGATCAACGCCGAGAAGATCCTGCTCACGGGGCGGAAGGAAACGGACAAGATCTACCGTAACCACTCGCTCTATCCGGGCGGCCTCAAAGAGAAGCAGGCACGCTTCGTCCGGGCCGAGAAGCCCGAGTCGATGATCGAACGAGCGGTCTGGGGCATGCTGCCGAAGAACAAGCTCGGCCGCAAAATGCTCAAGAAGTTGAAGGTCTACCGCGGTGGACAGCATCCGCATCAGGCGCAGGCGCCTGAGCCGCTGACGCTCGGCGAGTAATCACAGGAGAATTCATGGCTTTGGTCGAATACTACGGAACGGGAAGACGGAAAACGTCGACGGCGCGCGTTCACCTGCGCCCGGGCTCGGGGGCGATCGTTGTGAATCGCCGCTCGCTGGACAACTACTTCGGCAACGAAGTGCTCAAGATGATCATCAAGCAGCCGCTCTCGCTCACCGAGACGGTCGATCGCTTCGACATCGTCGTCACAGTCGACGGCGGCGGCCCGAGCGGCCAGGCCGGCGCGATCCGGCACGGCATCTCGCGCGCCCTGCAGGTCTACAACATGGAGCTGCGCAAGCGGCTCAAGAAGGCCGGCCTGCTGACCCGCGACCCGAGAATGAAAGAGCGCAAGAAGTACGGCCAGAAAGGCGCGCGCGCTCGCTTCCAGTTCTCGAAGCGCTAATTTCTCCGATGGTCCGGTTTCATCACCCCGCGGTTTGAGTGAAGACAGGAGTCGGTTCGTGCCGCTCCTGTCTTTTTGTTTCGAGCAGCAGTCACGATCAACCCCATTTCACCTCGTAAAGGAGGATTCACTTGGCAGTCTCCATCACAATGAAAGAGCTTTTGGAAGCTGGCGTCCACTTCGGTCATCAGACCAAGCGCTGGAATCCGAAGATGAAGAAGTACATCTTCGGCAAGCGCAATGGGATCTACATCATTGACCTTCAGAAGACGCTCAAGCTCTTCAAGGAAGCTTCCGGGTTCATTTCGGACCTCTCATCCCAGGGCAAGCGCATCCTGTTCGTCGGCACCAAGCGCCAGGCGCAGGACGCAATTCTCGAAGAAGCCAACCGCTGCGGGATGTTCTACGTGAACAACCGGTGGCTCGGCGGCACGCTCACGAACTTCCAGACGGTGCGCAAGTCGATCGAACGGCTCAAAGAGCTCGAGTCGGTCCTCAACGACACCGACAAGGAGCTCTCCAAGAAAGAGCGTGCAGCACTCGACAAGGAACGCGACAAGCTTCAGAAGAACCTGATCGGCATCCGCGAGATGGACGGTCTACCCGATGCACTCTTCGTCATCGATCCGAAGAAAGAGTACATCGCGGTCAAGGAAGCGAAGAAGCTGAAGATCCCTGTCGTGGCGATCGTCGACACCAACTGCGATCCGGAAGACATCGACTATGTCATCCCGGGCAATGACGACGCGATCCGTGCGATCCGCCTGTTCACGCAGAAAATCGCGGATGCGGTCCTCGAGGGCTACAACCTCGCCGAGGAGCGTTACATCGGAGTCGAGGACAAGCCGCAGGGCGACGTGGCCATGGAAGCTGCCATGACCGACGCTGCGGCCGTCGAGCCGATGCCCGCGCAGGCCTAGCTTCAACCCTATAGTTGGCGGTTGGCAGTGGGCGGTTGGCAGGAGTCTTTTCCGCCAACTGCGCACTGCCAACCGCCAACTATTCTTGATCCCACATTTTCTCAGAGAGGTTCACAAATGACGCAGATTACCCCCCAGATGGTCAAGCAACTGCGCGAGCAGACGGGCGCCGGTTTCACCGAGGTGAAGAACGCGCTGACCGAGGCCCAGGGGAACATGGAAGAAGCCGTGGTCATCCTTCGCAAGAAGGGCCTGGCCGCGGCGGGCAAGAAGGCCGGACGCGTGACCGCCGAAGGCACCGTGCAGGCGTACGTCGCCGAAAACGCCGGCGTGCTCGTGGAGGTCAACTGCGAGACCGACTTCGTCGGCCGCAACGAGAACTTCCGCGCGTTCGCGGACGAGGTGGCCAAGGCCATCGCGTCGTCGAAGGCCAACTCGGTCGAGGAGTTCCTCGCCGAAAACTGGCCGGGAACGAGCGAGCCGGTGAGCCAGAAGGTCGCCGAGCAGATCGCCGCCATCAAGGAGAACATCTCCATCCGCCGCTTCTCCCGCTACGAAGTTCCGGCGAACGGCACGGTTGGCTCGTACATCCACGCCGGCGGCAAGATCGGCGTGCTGGTCGAGCTGCTCGCCGAGTCCGGCGAGAAGACGGCGAAGCTGGACGAGCTGGCCAAGGACGTGGCGATGCACATCGCCGCTGCCGAGCCCCGTTTCCTCCGCCGCGAGGACGTGACGCAGAAGGATCTCGACACCGAGCGCGAGATCGCCCGCGACGCCGCCCTCAAGTCGGGCAAGCCGGAGAACATCGTCGAGAAGATGGTCACGGGCAAGATGGACAAGTTCTACGGGGAGGCCTGCCTCCTCGAACAGCCGTACATCCGCGACGACAAGTCGACCGTCACCCAGCACCTCGACCGTACCGGCAAGGAAACGGGCTGCAAGTACGTCATCACCCGCTTCACCCGCTACAAGCTCGGCGAAGGCATCGAAAAGAAGTCCGAGGACTTCGCCGCCGAAGTCGCGTCGTACATGAAGTAAGGGTTACAGCAACGATCAACCGAGGCGGCCTGGGCAACCAGGCCGCCTTTTTTCGTCCAGGCCGCTTGCGTGTATAGAGGGACGGTCGTAAGTTGGTCGGCAGGAGTTATTGCGATGAATGTCCTCGGAGTGCTACTGCTCGCGTCTGCTCTCACGTCTCCGCTCCTCTGTACGACGTCGACGGGGAAGATGCCGCGGATCGAAGCTGCTCAGGATGGCCCTCCGTTGTGGGTCCCTGCGTCGATCGCGGTGCAGCCGGACGGCGAATTGAGCGCTGCGTATTTCGATCCTGTACGCCTGCAACGCCTCGAGCAGAACCGCGCGCGTAACTCCGAAGGATGCTTGAGCTATCTCAGCAGCGGTCCGATGAGCCCCGCTGCCATCGCAACTATAGAAGACCGAGTGCCCGCAGCCTATACGATCGTAGCGGGCGAAGTGACGGCTGCGGAAGATGGGTTTTACGCTGGCATGCCTGGAACGCTGTTCACGGTTCAGATCACGAGGCGACTGAAGATGTTCGGTCACGCCCATGACGCGACCGAGCTCTATGTGTTCGTCGCCGGCGGTGACATCGCCACGTCACGTGGCCATATTTGCTCGACAGCAGGTCCGGGCGCAGTGGTGCCCCGGCGTGGTGACCGGCTCGTCGTTTTCTCCCAACTGCCGGCGCATGACGTGAACCGCCATCTGATCCGACCAGACCCGCGCGCAGGGATCATCATTGAACGGGATCACACGCTCCTGGGCCCGGCAAACCTCAGGACTGGGCGGCCGGCGGATCTCGCTTCGATCGTTCGTGCGATCGAACACAGCCAAGGTGCCACCGAGGTTCCCTCCCGGGCCGGCCAGTGAGGCCAGCGTTACTCGTCTCCCTTTGCTTCGTGGCGCTCTGCTTCGCTCCTCGCGGTCGGGCGGATAGCGAGTGTGTCTCGGCGTATTACGCCGCAAACACTGCCGGTTCCATTGGCGTGATTGCCGATTCAGGCGTGAGTGAGGCGTGGATCAGCGGGGGCGTTGATCAATGGGGTGTCTGCGGAGCAGATTCGTTTCCGACGCTTTATTGCAATCAACCGGGCGATTACACATTTACCGTCTTCTACCAGCCGATTAAGAACCCTGACGGAGCCGGGTGCGGAAGCGCAGATCCCGATGTCGACCTGACGGCTTCAGGGTGGCAGGTCCGCGGTGGCGCGATCTACCTTTTCGAGCGGGATGGGTTCGGATTCCCGTGCAACAACACGACAGAAGCGAGGGCGCACACCGTCGCGCATGAGATCGGCCACATTCTTGGACTTGCCGATTCCGACTGCACCAATCGTGTCATGGGCGGTTCGACAGGGACGGTGCAGCCTGACGAGTGTGCAAAGGTCGGTGAATTGTGGGAAACGCCCATGGAGAGGCAGGTGAACCAGTGCAACTCGACTTGCTGGACCGCATGCGATGCGAATGCGCAATGTCCTGAGGGCACCCTTCACACGGACAGCGGCACACCATGGTTCGATCCGCTCGTCTTCGACCTCGAAGGGGACGGAATACCGACGGTGAGCGGTGATGAAGCCGTAAGGTTTGATCTGGATGCGGATGGCACGGTCGAGACGGTCTCCTGGCCCGGCAGCGGAGATGCGTTCCTCTGGACGGACCTGAACGGCAACAATCGCGTCGACGACGGCGCCGAGTTGTTCGGTGTCGGTATGCTGCTTCCGGACGGGAGAAGAGCTCGTCATGGATACGAAGCACTGGCGATGTATGACTTGCCGTCGAAAGGCGGCAACGGGGACGGACGTATCGATTCCACCGATGCGATCTGGAACCGGCTGCGGCTCTGGCGTGACATCCATCACGATGGCATCTGTGGAGCCGGAGAGGCGTCGCCGATCCACCGCTTTGGCGTGAAGGCGATCGATCTCGCCTGGTCCCCGACCGGCTGGACCGACGCCGCAGGTACGCTCCATTTGCTGAGTGGCCGGTTCAGAAAGCACGTGAGAGGTAAGGAGTCGGGGTACGCCGACTATCCCGTTGAAGCGCTCGGCCTCCGCAAGCTGAATTGACGGCGCGGCGCTTTCGTCCTTCTGCGTTCTGCATGCTCGGTTCTTTGATATAAAGCTCCCGCAATGCCAGACGCCCAGCCAAAATTCAAACGAATCCTTCTCAAGCTCTCCGGTGAGGCCCTCATGGGCGGACGCCGGACGGGCATCGATGCCGAGACGCTGGCTACCATCGCCGACGAGCTCGTGGAAGTCCATGGGATGGGCATCCAGATCGCCATCGTCATCGGCGGGGGTAACATCTTTCGCGGCGTGACGGCGGCGACCGAAGGCATCGACCGGGTGGCCGGCGACCACATGGGGATGCTGGCGACGGTCATCAACGCCATCGCTCTGCAGGACGCGCTCGAGCGCCGCAGCATTCCGACGCGGGTGACGTCGGCGATCTCGATGTCCGAGGTCGCGGAGCCGTTCATTCGCCGCCGTGCGATCCGCCATCTCGAAAAGGGGCGGGTCGTCATCTGCGCGGCCGGTACCGGCAACCCGTTCTTCACCACCGACTCCGCCGCCGCTTTGCGCGCCGCGGAACTGAAGTGCGACATCATCTTCAAGGCCACGAAAGTGGACGGCATCTACACCGCCGATCCGGTGAAGGATCCGAATGCCGAGCGCCTGCCGCACGTGACGTATCAGCGCGTGCTGGCCGACCGCCTGCAAGTGATGGATGCGGCGGCCATCGATCTCGCCCGCAACAGCTCGATTCCGATCTACATCTTCTCGCTCGTCGAGCGAGGGAACATCCGCCGCGCACTCCTCGGCGAAGACGTCGGCTCGATCGTCACCGATGACTTGCCCGCGGCGTAGGAGCTCAACGCAATGATTCAGGACGTAATCAAAGACGTGCAGCACCGCATGCATGGAGCGATCGAAGCGCTCCATCGCGAGTTCAATACCCTGCGCACCGGCCGTGCGAACGTTTCGATGCTCGACGGCATCACGGTCGAGTACTACGGCACGCCGACGCTGTTGGCGCAGGTGGCGAACTTGAAAGTCCCGGAGCCGGCACTCATCATCGCCGAGCCGTGGGACAAGACGATGGTGAACGCCATCGACAAGGCCATCCGCAACTCCAACCTCGGCCTCAACCCGACCAGCGACGGCAAGGTCGTGCGCATCCCGATCCCCTCGCTCACGGAAGAGCGCCGCAAGGATCTGGTCAAGCGCGCGCACGCCATGGCTGAAGAAGCGCGTACGGCGGTCCGCCAGGTGCGCCGCGACGGCAATGAGAAGCTGAAGAAGATGCTGAAGAACCACGAGATCTCCGAGGACGACGAGAAGCGCGCGCTCGACGAGATCCAGAAGCTGACGGACAAGCACATCGACGAGGTCGGCTCGATTCTGAAGCTCAAGGAAACCGACGTCATGGCGGTGTGATGGGGATCGCGGTCCTCATCCCTGCCGCCGGGTCGGGATCACGGTTCGGCGGCGAGATCCCGAAGCAGTTCCTGCAGCTCGCCGGCCGTCCGGTCCTGCTGCATACAGTCGAACGCTTTCTTCTCGACGACGCGGTCACGCGGGTGGTCGTGGCGGTCGCGGAGCCGTTGCTCGCGAGCGTCAAACGGGCACCGGGCGACCGAGTCGTTTTCGTGGCCGGCGGCTCGACGCGTCAGCAGTCGGTGATGCGCGCGCTCGAAGCGGCCGGCGACGACGTCGACGTCATTGCCGTGCACGACGCGGTGCGTCCGTTCTTCCGCACGTCCACGTTCGCCGGCATCGTCAGTCTCGCGCGAGAGCATGGCGCGGCGCTGCCGGCGGTGCCGCTCAACGACACGATCCACGTCGTCGGCGATGAATTCGTCATCAAGCAGACGCTCGACCGCAGCACGCTCGCCGCCGCACAGACGCCGCAGGTCTTCCGCGCCACCATCCTGCGCGACATCCTCGACCGCGCGATGCGCGAGGGGATCGACGGCACGGACGAAGCGACGCTGGCGGTGCGCTACGGCTACACCGTGAAGGTGGTGGTTGGCGACGTGACGAACATCAAGATCACGCGTCCGGAAGACATGGCCATCGCCGAGTCGTGGCTGCAGGAGACGGCGGAGTGATTCGCGTCGGCCAGGGAGTCGACGTGCATCCGTTCGATCCCTCCCGCCCGTTGATCCTCGGCGGCGTGCGCATCAGCGACGACGGCGGTCTCGCCGGTCACTCCGATGCCGACGCCGTCCTGCACGCGGTCACCGACGCGCTGCTCGGCGCCGCCGGAGCAGGCGACATCGGCCATTACTTTCCGTCGACGGACGAGCGCTGGCGCAATGCCGGCTCCGAACGCTTCGTGCGCGAGGCGAAGCGGATCCTCGACGAGATGAATGCCGAGATCTCGAACATCGACGTGACGATCCTCGCGCAACAGCCGAAGCTCGCGCCGCACCGCGACGCGATGCGCGCGTCGATCGCGCGCATGCTCGATCTGCCCGAAGGCCACGTGAACGTGAAAGCTACGACCACCGACCACCTGGGGTTCATCGGCCGGGCCGAGGGGATCTGCGCGATGGCGATCGTCAGCGTGGAGATTGGGACGGGGGAACGATAGGACCAATAGGACCAATGGTTCCTACGCGCAACGGCGTGACTCCCGTGGCGCTCTCTCCCATCGATCGTCTGGTGCAGTGCATTGCTCTCTCATTCGTCCCACAAGTCCCATCTGTCCCATAGGTCCCATCGTTCCCCTGTTGCTCCCACGATAAACTGCGCGGGCCAATGACCGTTCGCGTTCGTTTTGCCCCATCACCCACCGGCCACCTGCACGTCGGCGGTGCCCGTACCGCGATCTTCAACTGGATCTTCGCGAAGCACCACGACGGCACGTTCATCATCAGGGTCGAGGACACGGATCAGGCGCGTTCCACGCGCGAGTCCGAGAACATGGTCCTCGGCGATCTGCGCTGGCTCGGCATCCCGTGGAATGAGGGTCCGGATGTCGGCGGCCCGCACGCGCCCTACCGGCAGTCGGAGCGGGTCGAGCTCTACGACCGCGTCGCGCGCGAGCTGATCGCGCAGGGCGTTGCCTACCGTTGCTACTGCACCGAGGAAGAGCTCGAGGCCAAGCGCAAACAGGCTGAGGCCGACGGGCGTCCGCCGCACTACGACCTCAAATGCTGGCTGAATCGTCGCGACGACGAGAGCGTCCCGCACGCCATCCGCTTTCACGTACCGGAGGACGGCGACGTCACGATCGCCGACCGCATCCGCGGTGAGGTCACGTGGAAGAAGGAGTCGCTCGGCGACTTCATCATCGTCCGTTCCGACCGGCTGCCGACGTACAACTTCTGCGTGGTCGTGGACGATCACGACATGGCCATCACGCATGTGATCCGGGCGGAGGAGCATCTGACGAACACGCATCGCCAGGTGCTGATCTACCGCGCGATGCGATGGACGATCCCGGAGTTCGCGCACGTCTCACTGATCCTCGGCAGCGACCGGAGCAAGCTGTCGAAGCGCCACGGCGCCACGTCTGTCTCGCAGTACGAGGAGGACGGCTTCCTCCCCGAGGCCATGGTGAACTACCTGACGCTGCTCGGGTGGTCGTCGCCGGATGGGCTGGAAGTGTTCACCCGCGAGCACGCCATCGAGAAGTTCTCGTTCGACCGCGTCAATGCGGCACCGGCTGTGTTCGATCCGCAGAAGCTCGACTGGATGAACGCGCAGCACCTGCACGCGATGAGCGCGTCGGAACTGCGGCCGCTCGCGGCGCGGTGGTTCGACGTGCCGTGGCTCGAGCAGGGGATCGATGTGGTGAAGACGAGCGTGCACCGGCTGACGCAGTTCCGGGAGGCGTTGTGGTTCGTGACGGAGTACAACACGCCGGCCATCGACGCGGCATTCGCGGGCGCGCTCGCCGAGGAGTTGCGGACGAACGGAACGCCGGGAGATGCCGAGGGCTATCAGGCGATGGTGGAGCGGCTCAAGACAGCGACCGGCTTGAAGGGGAAGAACCTCTTCATGCCGTTGCGCATGGCCATCACGGGACTCGAGCATGGACCGGAGCTGGTGAAGTCGATTCCGTTGCTGAAGCATGCGAGTGAAGTCGATCCGGCCGTGCTGTCGCCGCTCGCACGGGTCGAGAGAATCGTCGCGGCGTCCGCATGATCTATTCGCTGCTCCGCAAACTGCTGTTCCGGCTCGAGGCGGAAGCGGCACATGAATTCGCGACCGAACAGATCGAGCGGCTGCAGGAGATCCCGATCGTCCTGCGCGCCATCGCGGCGATGCATCGCCTCCCGCCGTCAGCCTCGAAGCAGTTCCTTGGCATGACCTTCCGCTCGCCGATCGGCATCGCCGCGGGGTTTGACAAGAACGCGCGCATGATGCCGTTCCTGGCGGCGATCGGCTTCGGCTTCGTCGAGGTCGGGACCGTGACGCTGAAGCCCCAGCCGGGCAACCCGCGGCCGCGGATGTTTCGCTATCCCGAGCATCGTGCCCTCATCAATAGAATGGGATTCAACAACGATGGCGCGGACGCCGTCGCGGCGCGCCTGCGCGACTGGGAGCGCATCGTGCCGACGTTCGTCAATGTCGGCAAGAACAAGGAAGTGCCGCTCGAAAAGGCGACGGAGGCGTACGTCGAGTGCTACCGGCGCGTCGCGCCGTATGCGGACGCGGCGGTGCTGAACCTGTCGTCGCCGAACACGCCCGGGCTGCGCGACCTGCAGCGTCCCGAGCACCTCGAGCAGTTGCTCCTGGCGGTGCGGTCCGTGCGGAGCGGGCCGGTCCTCATCAAGATTGCCCCGGACCTCGACGAGGGGCAGCTCGCCGAGATCTGCGAGGTGTGCGTCCGGCTGGCCGACGGCATGGTCTGCACGAACACGACGACCGATCGCCTTCCGGGCATGAACGAAGCCGGCGGCCTCTCGGGACGGCCTCTGCTGGGGAAATCGACCACCATCCTGGCGAACGTGCGCAGCAGAGTCGGGCCCGCTTACCCGCTGATCGGCGTCGGCGGCGTCTTCACCCCCGCCGACGTGCGCACGAAGCTTGCGGCAGGGGCGGACCTGGTGCAGGTGTACACGTCGTTCATCTACGAAGGGCCGGCAGTGGCCAAGCGGCTGGCGCGGGCCGTCCGTGCAGTCGATGGAACTAGTTCGGATGCATAGAACAGCAGCTCTCGCTGAGAGCTGAGAACTGATAGCTGAGAGCCAAACATGATCCTTTACGGCGTCAACCCAGTCCTCGAAGCCATCCGTTCTCATCCGGAGCGGGTCCGGTACATTGCCGTGTCGCGGGAGCAGAGCGGCCGGATGCAGAAGCTGCTGCACGAGGCTCGCGATGCGGATGTGGCCGTCAAGCAATTGCCCACTTCGCAGATCGATAAGCTGGCCGGCCGTGGCGTACACAACGGCGTGATCGCGGAGGTGGAGGAGGCGGGTTACGTCGATTTCGACGACGTGGTCGCGCACGAGGCGACCCGCTTCATCCTGATTCTGGACGGCATCACCGACCCGCAGAACGTCGGGACGATCCTGCGGGTGGCGGATGGGTTCGGTGTGGATGTTGTCGTCCTGCCGGAGCACGAGAGCGCGGGTCTGACCCCGGCGGCGGTAAAGGCGTCTGCAGGCGCGTCCGAGTGGGTGCCGGTGTCGCGGGTGACGAACCTGGCCCGGTCGATCGAGACGCTCAAGGCAGCGGGCTTCTGGGTCTACGCGGCGGCGGAGAACGGCGACGCACCGGCGGCGATCGACTTCCGGGGCAAAGTTGCGCTCGTGCTCGGCAACGAAGGCAAAGGAATCCGCCGGCTCGTGCTCGAGCACTGCGACCGGATAGTGACGATCCCGATGTTCGGGCACGTCGAATCGTTCAACGTGGCGACCGCGGCGGCGGTGCTCTGCTATGAAGTGGTGAGGCAGGCTGGGCACGCTCCGAAAACGGAATAACCCCCTCTTGCGTCCCGTTTGGCACCGTGCTATAACCCGCAGTTCCTCGGCCTCGCCGGTGTTAACTCATCCAACCAAAGAGTTTCCGTCCGGGTGGTTTTGTGTCTTTGAAAAGTAGTCGGTGCTGGCATAGCTCAGTTGGTAGAGCAGCTGATTTGTAATCAGCAGGTCGCGGGTTCGAGTCCCGTCGCCAGCTCCATGCAGCATCGGAAAACCCATCGGGGAGAGTTGGCTGAGCGGTCAAAAGCAGCAGACTGTAAATCTGCCGGGTCTTGCCCTACGAAGGTTCGAATCCTTCACTCTCCACCATTTTTTTTCGAAGCTAGCAGTTGCCAGCTTTCAGCTCTCAGGAAGCCGACGCCCTCGGTTGCGCCTTCTTCCTGAGAGCTGACGGCTGAGAGCTGAAAGCTCGTGCGGGAGTAACTCAGGGGTAGAGTCACAGCCTTCCAAGCTGTTGGTCGCGGGTTCGAATCCCGTCTCCCGCTCCAAAACGTCGTTACATAAACAAGCGCTCGAATGACGAAGCAGATGCACCGTCAGTCGAGCGCGAATCAGCCCTCGTAGCTCAGGGGTAGAGCACGTCCTTGGTAAGGACGGGGTCACGAGTTCAAATCTCGTCGAGGGCTCCACTTTTTTCGCGGAACGGAGTTTCACCCATGGCAGCAGCGCGCGAGATCATCACGCTTCAGTGCACCGAGTGCAAACGTCGTAACTACACGACGACGAAGAACAAGAAAACCACCACCGAAAAGCTCGAGCTGAAGAAGTTCTGCCGGCACGACCGGAAGCACACGCCTCACCGCGAGACCAAGTAAGGAATTAAACGGGAAGCCTCGGTCTTCTCGGCAGTTCGCGTCATCTTGCAGGCCAATAGCTCAATTGGCAGAGCAGCGGTCTCCAAAACCGCAGGTTGTGGGTTCGAGTCCCTCTTGGCCTGCCAAATCTAATTAGCTTTCTGCGATCAGCTCTCAGCAGTCAGGGGCATAACGCTTCTGACCGCTGAGAGCTGCAAGCTGAGAGCTCGGGGTTCTAAACATGGAAGCGATCAGAGACAACTCGGTCGTCGCGAAGCCGAAACGGTGGTGGCTCTCCACCAAAGAGTTTTTCCGCGACACCCTGGCAGAAATGAAGAAGGTGAGCTGGCCCAACCGTAACGAGGTGGTCGGCACCACGGCTGTCGTGATCATCGCGACCGTCGTGTTCGCGGTTTACCTCTGGGGCTGCGACCTTCTCTTCTACAAGGCGATCGATTTCCTCTTCACGAAGTTCGGGCAGGGCGCGTAAGGCGACGTAATTTATGGCGGAAGCCGGACATCAGAAACAGTGGTACATCGTCCACACCTACTCCGGCTTCGAGGAGCGGGTGAAGGAGAACCTCACCCAACGCATCGACGCTCTCGGCATGCGCGAGAAATTCGGCGAGATCAAGATCCCGACCGAGACTCTCGTGGAGATGAAGGGCGGCAAGAAGCGCGAAGTGCAGCGTAAATTCTTCCCCGGCTACATCCTCGTCGAAATGGACATGGCGGACGACGCCTGGCATCTCGTCAAGAACACGCCGAAGGTCACGGGCTTCGTCGGTACCGGCAAGAAGCCCACGCCGCTCACGCAGGAAGAGGTCGACCAGATCCTGACGCAGGTCGTCACGACGAAGGAAAAGCCGAAGCCCAAGCACGTTTACGAGCACGGCGAGAACGTCCGCATCATCGACGGTCCGTTCACCAACTTCACGGGCGTCGTGGAAGAGGTCAACCTCGACCGCAACACCCTGAAGGTGATGGTCACGATCTTCGGACGCTCCACCCCGGTCGAGCTGGACTTCCTCCAGGTGGCCCGTTTCGACCCGAGCGAGGAGCAGGGCGGCGGACAGGCAGCACAGAAACGATGAACGCAGAACGCAGAGCGCAGAACGAAGAATTTAGAAAGCATCCGACACTCTGAATCCTTCGTTCTGCGTTCTAAATTCATAGGAAATCAAGATGGCTAAGAAAGTTACTGGTTACATCAAGCTCCAGATCCCCGCCGGCGCCGCGACGCCTGCGCCCCCCGTCGGCCCCGCTCTCGGCCAGCACGGCGTGAACATCATGGAGTTCTGCAAGACGTTCAACGCGCGTACGCAGAAGGATTCGGGACTCATCATCCCGGTCGTGATCACGGTCTTCTCGGACCGCACGTTCACCTTCATCACCAAGACCCCTCCGGCTGCCATCCTGCTGCTCCGTGCAGCCGGCATCCCGAAGGGCTCGGGTGTGCCGAACAAGAACAAGCTCGGCAAAGTGACGCACCAGCAGGTCGAGGACATCGCCAAGCTCAAGATGCCCGACCTCAACGCGGCCTCGCTCGAGGCGGCGGTCCGTACCATCGAGGGCACTGCCCGCTCGATGGGCATGGAAGTCGGCGAGTAATCAAGAATTGAGGATTGAGGATTGAGAATTGAGGAAGTGGGGACGGCTGCAGCGAGCCACCCTCAATCCTCAATCCTCAATTCTCAATCTGCAATCAGGCGCGGCAGCGCGTGGCTGCTGCAACCAACAACGTAGGAGGTGGCTCGCCAGAGCTGCCGTCTGCACTACGGAGGTGAAATGGCCAAACACGGCAAGAAGTATCGTGCTGCAGCCGGGAAGGTCGAGCAGCGGCCGTATCAGTTGGAGGAGGCGTTCGGTCTGTTGAAGCAGATCGCGTTCGCCAAGTTCAATGAAACGGTCGAGCTCTCGATGCTCCTCGGCGTCGATCCCAAGCATGCCGACCAGATGGTCCGTGGCACGACCCTGCTCCCTCACGGGACGGGTCAGACCAAGCGTGTGCTCGTGATTGCTCAGGGCGAGAAACAGAAGGAAGCGCAGGATGCAGGCGCCGACTTCGTGGGTGGCGACGATGTGGTCGAGCGGATCCAGGGTGGCTGGACCGATTTCGACGCCGTCATCGCCACGCCGGACATGATGCGTTCCGTCGGTAAGCTCGGTAAGGTCCTCGGCCCTCGCGGCCTGATGCCCAACCCGAAGACCGGCACCGTCACGTTCGACGTCGCCAAGGCAATCCAGGAGATCAAGGCCGGTAAGGTGGAGTTCCGCGTCGACAAGACCGCGATCATCCACGTTCCGGTCGGAAAGATCTCCTTTTCCGCCGACCAGCTCCGCGACAACGCCTCGGCGATCATCAACGCCGTGCGCAAAGCGAAGCCGCCGGCAGCCAAAGGCAAATACGTCCGCTCGATCTACGTCTCTTCGACCATGAGCCCGTCGCTTCAAATCGACTCGGCCGTGGGCGAGACGAAAGCGGAGTAAGGAGACAGCATGAAGAATCGCGAACAGAAAGCACAAGCGATCTCCGACTTCTCCGAAGGCATCGGTCAGGCGACCAATGCATTCCTGATCTCGTTCAAGGGCATCACCGTTCCCCAGGTCACCGAGCTGCGCAAGCAGGTCCGTGAGTCGGGTTCGGAGTACGTGGTCATCAAGAACACGCTCGCCCTCATCGCGGTCAAGGACTCCCCGCTCGTCGAGCTCCGTGACCACTTCACGGGCGAGACCGCGGTGGCGTACAACCGCACCGACGCCGTGGCTCTCGCCAAGGCGCTGACGAAGTTCGCCAAAGACGTTCCGGCCGTGCAGTTCAAGGGCGCCTTGCTCTCCGGTCAGATCGTTCCGGCGAACCAGATCCAGGCTATCGCCAACCTTCCTTCGCGCGAGGAGCTGCTCTCGAAGCTGCTCTACCTGATGCAGCACCCCATCCGCGGCCTTGCCGTCGTGCTCAACGGCACGATCCGCAACATCGCGGTGGTGCTCGATCAGATCGCCAAGCAGAAGGGCGGCGGCGCTGCTGCCGAAGGCGCTGACACCGAAGCCGCTGCCGCTGGTGCCGAAGCAGAGACCACCGCTTAATTCGAAATTGACGCGGGCGCACGACGCTGCTCGCTGGGATTCAACGTTTAGAACTTTTGGAGGCTGAAATGGCTATTTCGACTGAAGATTTCGTGAAGCAGATTGAAGGCATGTCGGTTCTCGACCTCGCCAACCTCGTCAAGGCGCTCGAAGACCGCTTTGGTGTTTCGGCTGCCGCCGCTGCCGCTGCCCCGGCCGCCTCTGCCGGCCCGGCTGCTGCCGCCGCCCCGGTTGAAGAGCAGACCGAGTTCACCGTCGTCCTCACGGACGCCGGCGACAAGAAGATCAACGTCATCAAGGCTGTCCGCGAGGTTACCTCGCTCGGCCTGAAGGAAGCGAAGGACCTGGTCGAGGGCGCGCCCCAGACGATCAAGGAAGGCGTTTCCAAGGACGAGGCAGCCAAGATCAAGAAGGCGTTCGAAGACGCTGGCGCCAAAGTCACCGTCAAGTAAGACCCCTGCTGCACGATTATTCCGGGCGGGGAACACCCTCGCCCGGATTTGCCTTTTGTAAAGTAGTTGAAGTTAGAACGCAGAACGCAGAGTGAAGAACTGAGAAGGCATTCGAGGTTCTGAATTCTGCGTTCTGCGCTCTGCATTTGAAGTCCAGCGGAGTCGGAAAGGGGGGGAGCGGCCCTTTCCACATGGCTCCAAACCCCGCAATCAGTCTTCTGCGTTGCCTGCAGAAGGCCCTGCCTGACGTAGCCACACCACAATTCAATAGGAGCACGAATGAACGGAGCCATGCCCAAGCAGGAACCGGTTCGTCACGATTTCTCCAAGATTCGCAGCTATATGGCGCTGCCGAATCTGATCGACGTTCAGAGAAAGTCGTACGAGCGTTTCCTGCAGATGAACCTCCTCCCCGAGGAGCGCGAGGACACGGGTCTTCAGTCGGTCTTCACCAGCGTTTTCCCCTTCAGCGACTTCCGCGAAACCTGCTCGCTCGACTTCGTCAAGTACGCGATCGGCAACTGGGAGTGCAAGTGCGGCCAGCTCAAGGGCCTCGAGCACCTGCGCATGAGCTGCGCGAACTGCGGCTCCAAGATCATCACCGACCACCCGCATGAAGAGACCGTCACCTGCGGCCAGTGCGGCGTCATCAACAAGAACCGCGTCGAAGTCTGCGACATCTGCGGCAACCCCGTCGATCTCCAGATGAAGTACTCCGTCGAGGAGTGCCAGGAGCGCGGTATGACCTACAGCGTTCCGCTGAAGGTCACGTTCCGGCTCTTCGTCTACGACAAGGATCCGGACACCGGCGTCAAGCACATGCGCGACGCCAAGGAAGAGGAAGTCTTCTTCGGCGACATCCCCCTGATGACGGACAACGGTACGTTCATCATCAACGGCACCGAGCGCGTCATCGTTTCGCAGCTCCACCGTTCGCCCGGCGTTTTCTTCACCAAGGAAACGGCCCACACCTTCCTCTCGAAGATCATCCCGTACCGCGGCTCCTGGGTGGAGTTCGAGTACGACCAGAAGAACATCCTCTACGTCCGCATCGACCGTAAGCGCAAGTTCCTCGGCTCGGTCTTCCTCCGCGCGCTCGGCCTCACGACCGACGAAGAGATCCTTCGCCAGTTCTACACGCCGATCAAAGTGCGCGTGAGCGACCAGGGTGCCGAGCTGTCGTTCGACCGCCGCGTCCTCGACCAGGAAGAAGCCAAGGAGCGTCACTCGATCCGCGGCCGCCGCACCGTGCGCACCGTCTTCGCCGGCGTGAAGCTCGACCAGAAGATGGCCGACGCGCTGACGAAGCACAACGAAGCGACCGCCAAGGTCGACTACGCCGCCCTCGACAAGGCCGCCTTCCTCGGCGACGTCGTCGACTTCAACAGCGGCGAGGTCCTCTTCGAAGCGGGTGAAGCCGTCCCGGCCGACTGGGCCGAAGTGATGCGCGGTCACGGCATCGAGTCGATCGACGTCATCTTCCCCGAGTGGGATCTCGTCTCCGACATCCTGCTCAACACCGTCCGCAAGGACACCTCCAAGTCGTTCGAAGCGGCCATCATCGAAATCTACCGCCGCATGCGTCCGGGCGATCCCCCGACGCTCGAATCGGCCAAGGCCCTCTTCGAAGGCATGTTCTTCGACGCGCGCAAGTACGACTTCTCGCGCGTCGGCCGCTTCAAGTTCAACATCAAGCTCGATCTCGATTCGCCGGTCACGCAGAAGACGATGACGCCGGACGACTTCTACGTCGTCATCAACTACCTGCTCCGCCTCCGCAAGGACGTCGGCCGCGTCGACGACATCGACAACCTCGGCAACCGCCGTGTCCGCGCGGTCGGTGAGCTGCTCGAGAACCAGTTCCGCATCGGCCTCGTGCGCATGGAGCGCGCGATCAAAGAGAAGATGTCGGTTCACCAGGACATCGACTCGGCGATGCCGCACGACCTGATCAACTCCAAGCCGGTCATCGCGGCCATCAAGGAGTTCTTCGGTTCGTCGCAGCTCTCGCAGTTCATGGACCAGACGAACCCCCTCTCCGAGGTCACGCACAAGCGCCGTCTGTCGGCCCTTGGACCGGGTGGTCTCTCCCGCGAGCGCGCCGGCTTCGAAGTCCGCGACGTTCACCCGACCCACTACGGCCGTATCTGCCCGATCGAGACGCCTGAAGGCCCGAACATCGGCCTCATCTCCTCGCTCGCCTGCTACGCCCGCATCAACGAGTACGGCTTCATCGAGTCGCCCTACAAGAAGGTCGCGGACGGGCGCGTGCTCGACCACTACCGCGTCGTGAAGGCCGGTGACGTCAACTTCACCCTCGGCCAGATCGTCGAGAAGCGCGACCTCCAGAAAGAGAACGCGCGCATCGCCAAGGACAACGCCAGCGGCGGCACCAAGACGCGCAAGCAGATGCTGCAGGCGGCCGAAGCCGAGCCGTATGCCTTCTACCTCTCCGCGTGGGACGAAGAGCGCTACACCATCGCCCAGGCCAACGTCATCATGGACGACGAGGGGAACCTCACCCACGACCGCGTCATCGCGCGCCAGTCGGGTGACTTCGTCTCGATCGAAAAAGAGAAGGTCGACTTCATCGACGTCTCGCCGAAGCAGCTCGTCTCCGTCGCCGCTTCGCTCGTGCCGTTCCTCGAGAACGACGACGCGAACCGTGCACTGATGGGCGCCAACATGCAGCGCCAGTCCGTTCCGCTGCTCCGTACCGAATCGCCGTACGTCGGCACCGGCATGGAAAACGTCGTGGCCCGCGATTCCGGCGCCGTCGTCGTCTGCAAGCGTGGTGGCGTCGTCGACCTCGTCGACTCGAACCGCATCATCGTCCGCGTCGAAGCGGAAGATCAGGAGACGGGCGAGACGAAGGAGTTCGGCGCCGACATCTACCAGCTCATCAAGTTCAAGCGCTCGAACCAGAACACCTGCATCACGCAGAAGCCGGTCGTGCGCGAAGGACAGCGCGTCCGCAAGGGTCAGGTTCTCGCCGACGGTCCGTGCACGGACGCCGGTGAGCTCGCCCTCGGCCGCAACATCCTCGTGGCCTTCATGCCGTGGCGTGGCAACAACTTCGAGGACGCGATTCTCGTCTCCGAGAAGCTGGCCAAAGAGGACTACTACACCTCCATCCACATCGAAGAATTCGAGATCGAAGCCCGCGACACCAAGCTCGGTCCCGAGGAAATCACGCGCGACATCCCGAACGTCTCGGAGTCCGCGCTGCGCGATCTCGACGAGAGCGGCATCATCCGCATCGGCGCGACCGTGAAGCAGGGCGACATCCTCGTCGGCAAGGTCACGCCGAAGGGCGAGACCCAGCTCACCCCCGAAGAGAAGCTGCTCCGCGCCATCTTCGGTGAGAAGGCCGGCGACGTCCGCGACGCCTCGCTCAAGACGCCCCCGGGCATTGAAGGCACCGTCGTCGACGTGAAGATCTTCTCCCGCAAAGGTGTCGACAAGGACACGCGCGCGAAGTCGATCGAAGAGGGCGAGATCGAGCGCATGAACCGGAACATCCAGGATGAGATCCGGATCATCACCGACGCCCGTAACAAGAAAATCTCCGAGATCCTCTCGGACAAGAAGCTGCAGCGCGACGTGGTCGACTTCAAGACCGGCGACGTGCTCGTCCGCAAGGGCGAGGCCGCCGATCGCGAGACCATCAATCGCCTCAGCCGCCGCGAGCTCCTCGCCCTTCCGGTCGAGGAAGAGACGCGCGAGACGGTCCGTATGTTCGTCGAGCGTGCCGAGAACCGTATCCGCGTGCTGGAGCAGAAGGCTGAAGAGCGCCGTGAGGACCTGCAGAAAGGTGACGAGCTTCCCCCGGGCGTCATCAAGATGATCAAGGTCTACGTCGCCATGAAGCGCAAGCTCTCGGTCGGCGACAAGATGGCCGGACGCCACGGCAACAAGGGCGTCATCTCGCGCATCCTGCCCGAGGAAGACATGCCGTACATGCCGGATGGCACCCCGGTCGAGATCGTCCTCAATCCGCTCGGCGTTCCGTCGCGTATGAACGTCGGTCAGATCCTTGAGACGCACCTCGGCTGGGCGGCGCACTCCCTCGGCCTCCACTTCTCCACGCCGGTATTCGACGGCGCGACCGAAGCGGAGATCAAGGCGCAGCTTCGCGCCGCCGGCATCAATGAAGACGGCAAGACCCAGCTCTTCGACGGTATGACCGGCGAGATGTTCGAGCAGAAGGTCTGCGTCGGCTACATCTACATGCTCAAGCTGTCGCACCTCGTGGACGACAAGATCCACGCGCGCTCGATCGGACCCTACTCCCTCATCACCCAGCAGCCGCTCGGTGGCAAGGCCCAGTTCGGCGGTCAGCGCTTCGGAGAGATGGAAGTCTGGGCTCTCGAAGCGTACGGCGCTGCTTACACCCTGCAGGAGCTGCTCACGGTCAAGTCCGACGACGTCGAAGGACGTTCGAAGATCTACGAGGCCATCGTCAAGGGCGAGGTTCCGGACGATCCGGGTCTGCCCGAGTCGTTCAACGTTCTCGTCCGCGAGCTGCAGTCGCTCTGTCTCGACGTCGAGCTGTTGAAGGAGTAACGCGATGGGACGCAGAGTCACGAGCCTCACGCGTATGCCGAATCCCTCATGCCGTGCCTGTCACGGCATGGGGGCCATCCGCATGACCGTGCACTTCTACACGGGCGACCACGAGTGGGAAACGCCCTGCTGGGAGTGCTACGGGAGTGACGTCAAACTGCAGTTCCCGCATCCGGCACAGACCGACAACTAAGCGACACATACCGCCAACCAACACGGAGGCGCAAATTGGAAAGTTTCAATGCACTTTTTCAACCGGTAAAGCAGCAGGCGACGAACGACTTCAACGCCATCAAGATCTCGCTTGCCTCTCCGGAGAAGATCCGGTCGTGGTCGTACGGCGAGGTAACCAAGCCGGAGACGATCAACTACCGCACCTTCAAGCCGGAGCGGGACGGCCTTTTCTGCGCGAAGATTTTCGGCCCGATCACCGACTGGGAATGCCTGTGCGGTAAATACAAACGGATGAAGCACCGCGGCGTCATTTGCGACAAATGCGGTGTCGAAGTCACCAAGTCCAAGGTCCGCCGCGAGCGCATGGGCCACATCGAGCTGGCTTCGCCGGTCTCGCACGTCTGGTTCTTCAAGGGCCTGCCGTCGCGTATCGGCCACCTGCTCGACATCAGTCTGCGCGACCTCGAGCGCATCCTCTACTTCGAGTCGTACGTCGTGATCGATCCGGGCGACCTGTCCGGCGTGATCAACGACAAGGAGCTCCTCCCGGAGGAGCGCTATCGCGAGCTGCGCACGCAGTACGGCGACGTCTTCGTCGCCAAGATGGGCGCCGAGGCGATCAAGGAACTGCTCCGCCGCGTGAATGTCGAAGAGCTCAGCGACGAGCTCCGCCTCATCATGCGCACCGAGACGTCGCAGATCAAAAAGCTGAAGGCTGCCAAGCGGCTCAAGGTCGTCGACGCCTTCCGCAAGTCGGGCCACAGCCCGGCCTGGATGATCCTCGACGTCATCCCGGTCATCCCGCCGGAGCTCCGCCCCCTCGTTCCTCTCGACGGCGGCCGCTTCGCGACGTCCGATCTCAACGATCTCTATCGCCGCGTCATCAACCGCAACAACCGCCTCAAGAAGCTGCTCGAGCTCCGCGCGCCTGACGTCATCGTGCGCAACGAGAAGCGCATGCTGCAGGAAGCGGTCGACGCCCTCTTCGACAACGGCCGCCGCGGCCGCGTCCTCAAGGGCTCGAACAACCGTCCGCTCAAGTCGCTCTCCGACACCCTCAAGGGCAAGCAGGGCCGCTTCCGCCAGAACCTCCTCGGCAAGCGCGTCGACTACTCCGGCCGTTCGGTCATCGTCGTCGGCCCCGAGCTCAAGCTCCACCAGTGCGGTCTTCCGAAGAAGATGGCGCTCGAGCTCTTCAAGCCGTTCATCTACCACAAGCTCGAGCAGAAGGGCCTCGTCGGCACCATCAAGGCCGCCAAGGAGCTCGTCGAGCTGCAGACCAACGACGTGTGGGACGCGCTCGAGGAAGTCATTCGCGAGCATCCGGTGCTGCTGAACCGCGCACCGACGCTTCACCGTCTCGGCATCCAGGCCTTCGAGCCGGTCCTCGTCGAGGGCAAGGCCATCAAGATCCACCCGCTCGTCTGCACGGCGTTCAACGCAGACTTCGACGGTGACCAGATGGCCGTCCACGTCCCGCTCTCGCCGAAGGCGCAGGTCGAGTCGCAGGTCCTCATGCTCGCCTCGAACAACATCCTTTCGCCGGCGCACGGCAAGCCGCTCGCGGTGCCGTCGCAGGATCTCGTCCTCGGCTGCTACTACCTGACGAAGGCGAAGAAGGGCGCGAAAGGCGAGGGCAAGGTCTTCGGTTCGTACGACGAAGTCATGATCGCGCTGCAGTCGACCGAGGTTGAGCTGCTCACGCCCATCCGCTGCCGCGTCAGCGGCCGCTTCATGGACCTGACCAAGCAGTTCAACGATCAGGACATCGTCCACGCCGAGATCCTCGAGCTGAAAGACCAGCTCGTCGAGACCACGGTCGGCCGCGTCATCTTCAATACCAACCTTCCGGAGGAGATCCCGTTCATCAACGGCCTGCTCAAGAAGAAGGGCCTGCAGGACCTGGTCAACTACTGTTTCATCAACTACGGCAACGCCAAGACCGTGGAGATGCTCGACGACCTCAAGGAGCTCGGCTTCCTCTACGCGACGAAGGCCGGCGTCTCCATCGGTGTCGACGACATGGTCATCCCGTCGCGCAAGCAGGAGATCGTCGAGAACGCCCGCAAGAACGTTCTCGAGGTCGAGCGCCAGCGTCTCGACGGCGCCATCACCCACGGCGAGCGCCACAACAAGATCATCGACATCTGGCACCGCGCCACTGAAAACGTTTCGGACGAGATGTTCTCCGAGATGCGGCGCGTCGAAGAGGAGCGCGGCGAGTTCAACCCCATCTTCATGATGGCCGACTCCGGCGCTCGTGGCTCGAAGGAACAGGTTCGCCAGCTCGCCGGTATGCGCGGCCTCATGTCCAAGCCCTCGGGCGAGGTCATCGAGACGCCCATCACCGCGAACTTCCGCGAAGGCCTCTCCGTGCTCCAGTACTTCATCTCCACCCACGGCGCCCGTAAGGGTCTCGCCGATACGGCACTCAAGACCGCCGACTCCGGCTACCTGACGCGCCGTCTCGTCGACGTCGCCCAGGACGTCATCATCACCGAGCAGGATTGCCAGACGTTCGACGGCATCGTCGTCACCCCCATCATGGAAGGCGGCGACATCCTCGAGCCGCTCCGCGACCGTATCGTCGGCCGCGTTGCGCAGGAGGACATCTACGATCCGCTCACCGGCGACCAGATCATCGGCCAGAACGAAGAGCTGACCGAAGAGCTGGCGAACGCGATTCAGGAAGCGGGTATCGAGCAGGTCAAGATCCGCTCGGTGCTCACCTGCGAAACGCGTCGCGGCGTCTGCCGCCGTTGCTACGGGCGCAACCTCGCGAGCGGCAAGCTCGTCGAGATCGGCGAAGCGGTCGGCGTCATCGCCGCCGAGTCGATCGGCGAGCCGGGCACGCAGCTCACGATGCGTACGTTCCACGTCGGTGGTACCGCCTCGCGCGTTTCCGAGCAGTCGAAGCACGAAGCAACCAGCCCGGGCCGCGTGCAGTTCGTCAACGTCGCCACGGTCACGAACAAGAACGGTGAGCTCGTCGTCATCAACCGTAACGGCAAGCTGCTGATCATGGAAGACCTGGCGCCGAAGAAGGGCAAGAAGGGCGAGCCCGACATCACCGGCGCGCGCGAGAAGGAGCGTTACGCGCTCGTCTACGGCTCGACGCTGAAGGTCCGCGACACCCAGCACGTCGACGCCGGCTCGCCGCTCGTCGAGTGGGATCCGTTCACCTCCGCCGTGCTGACGGAAGTCGGCGGCAAGGTCATGTTCAAGGACATCGTCGAAGGCGAGAACGTCCGCGAAGAGACCGACAAGGTCACGGGCCTCACGCAGATGGTCATCGTCGAATCGTCGACGGCCGAGAAGCGTACCCCGACCCTCATCATCAAAGCGGGCAAGGGCAGCGAGGAGAAGAAGTACCTCCTCCCGACCGGCGCCCACGTCATGGTTCACAACGGCCAGGAAGTTCATCCGGGCGACACGCTCGCGAAGATCCCCCGCGCCACGACCAAGACGAAGGACATCACCGGCGGTCTGCCGCGCGTCGTCGAGCTCTTCGAAGCCCGTCACCCGCGCGACAAGGCCGTCATCACCGAGGTCGACGGCACCGTGCATCACGGTGCGATCGTCAAGGGCATGCGCCGCATCATCGTCGAGACCGACGAGGGCACCCGCCACGAGTACAGCGTTCCCCGTTCCGTGCACGTCAACGTGCAGGAAGGTGAGCGCGTGCGCGCCGGCGATCCGCTCATCGACGGTCCGATCGATCCGCACGACGTCCTGGCGGTCCTCGGCATCAAGGAGTTGCAGCGCTACCTGGTCGACAAGATCCAGGAGGTCTACCGCTCCCAGTCCGTCGCCATCAACGACAAGCACATCGAAGTCATCAGCCGCCAGATGCTGCGGTCGGTGCGCGTGACGCGAGTCGGCGATACGGACTTCCTCGTCGACGAGCAGGTCGATCGTTTCCGCTTCATGGAAGAGAACGAGAAGGTCATGAACCGCGGCGGCGAACCGGCCGACGGTGTTCCCCTCCTCCTCGGCATCACCAAAGCGTCACTTTCGACCGAGTCGTTCATCTCGGCGGCGTCCTTCCAGGAGACCACGCGAGTCCTCACCGAGGCGGCCATCGCCGGCCGTGTCGACTACCTGCGCGGCCTCAAGGAAAACGTCATCGTCGGCCGCCTCATCCCCGCCGGCACCGGCATGCCCGTCTACCGCGAGGTCTACCTCGAGAAAGACGAAGCCCCTGCCCAGCCGAGCCTCGAAGACCTGCTCCGCCCCGAGGACGAGGAAGCTTTGGCCGCCCTCGACTTCGACGACGAGCAGTAAGTCACGTTTCTCTGATGTTCAACCCCAAGGGCCGGCGCTAACGCGCCGGCCCTTTTTCGTTGCCCCTTCTGCTTTCTGCTAAGCAGAACGCTTTCATAAGACCAGCGGTCCCGTGACGCGGAGAGGCAATCTCGGAGTGCGGTGGCGGAGGAGGCGGCCTTTTGCCTCCGTAGCTACCGCACTAGTACACGTGTAGCAGAGCGACAGCGGTAGAATCTTCACGATGGAAACCGCGAAGGACCAGGTTCAGCAGATTCTCGATCAACTGCCGCAGGACGCGTCCCTCGAGGACATCCAGTACCACATCTACGTGCGGCAGAAGATCGAGCAAGGTCTCGAGGACGCTGAAGGCGGTCGTATCGTGAGTCATGCCGAGGTGCAGCAACGGCTGGCGAAATGGCTTACGAAGTAGCGTGGACAGAATCTGCCGTCGCAAGTCTCGTCGACGCGATTGAATACATATCGCGAGATTCTCCTAGCTACGCTGCGGCA
>DASWMP010000089.1:0-7179 GCA_036399695.1 Thermoanaerobaculia bacterium
GCGCCGGGCCTACGAGGGGGTACGGCGGCATCATCGAGGAGCGGCGGAGCCCGCCTTTAGCGGGCGTCAGCGGTGTAGCCCCGGGCCAAAGCCCGGGGTTCACGGGTCCGTCCCCGCGGAGCGGGCTTGCTCGACGCATGCTCGGCAGTCGTACAGGCGCACAGAGTGCGCCGATACCTTCGTGGGCGGGGGGGGGCACATCGCGCCAAAAACTGCTGCGGTAAACTGAGGCCCAAGGAGTCTTCATGCCCAGCTACTACATGTCCGAGGACCTGGCGCGGTTCGGAGAGATCTCGAAGGCCAATCCCAAAGGGTGGGATGCCTTCATGAACTGGTACCAGCAGACGATGGCGCCCGGCGCCCTCGACGAAAAGACCAAGAAGCTCATCGCCCTGGCCGTGGCCTACGCCATCCAGGAGCCGTATTGCATCGATTCCTACTCCTCGGCCTGCAGCGACGCCGGTCTGTCACCGGAAGAGATGTCCGAAGCCGTCGCCGTCGCGGCGGTGATCCGCGGCGGCGGCACGATCGCCCACTGGGTGCAGTCGTGCAACACGATGGCGCGGAAGGAAGTCTAGCCGGATGGCGAGAGTCATCGTCGTCGGCGCGGGGCCGATGGGGATCGCCGCCGCGCTCGGCGCGATCGACCGCGGTCACGACGTCACGGTGCTCGAGCGTGGCGAGGTCGGTGCCTCGCTGCGCACCTGGGGAGCGACGCGCTTCTTCTCGCCGCTGGCGATGAATGTCTCCCCCCGCATGCGCGAGCTCCTCGCCACGCTCGACGGCACGCTCGACGATGCTCTCGACGACGGGGCTCTCCTCACCGGCAGCGAGTACGCCGACCGGATTCTCGTCCCGCTCTCGGAGCGCGAACCGTTGCGAGGCCGCGTCCGCACCGGCCACCGTGTCGTGGCCATCGGCCGCCGGGGCCTGACGCGCGGCGGCTTCGCCGGCCATCCGTTGCGCGCCGAGCGGCCGTTCCGCGTCCTCGTCGAATCGGCGGCGGGGGAGGAACTGCTCGAAGCGGAGCACATCCTCGACGCCAGCGGCGGCCTCGTCGTGCCCCGTCCGTTCGGCGTCGGCGGCCTGCCGGTGCGCGGCGAATCCCGTCTCGCCCGGCGGCCCATCCGCACGCTCGGCGAGCTGCTGTCGCTGCGCGACCAGCTCCGCGGCAAGCGGGTGCTGCTCGTCGGTGACGGCCACTCGGCCGCGAACGCCATCGTCTTTCTCGACGCGCTGGCGCGGGAGGATGCGAACACGCGCGTCGTCTGGGCCGTGCGCACCCCGAATCGCCGTCCGTGCGAAGAGGTGGCGAACGATCCGCTGCCGGAACGGGACGCGATCGTCGCCCGTGCCAATGCCCTCGCCGAGACGCCGCCGCCGTACCTGACGATGCAGCGGCGGGCCATGATCGATGCCGTCGTGCAGACCAACGGGCACGTCACCGTCGCTCTCACGGGCGACCGCAGCGTCGAGGCCGATTACATCGCCGCCTTCACCGGCTATCGTCCCGATGCCTCGTTCATCTCGGAGCTGACGGTGGAGACGTCGCCCGTGACCGAAGGGGGCGCACGCCTCTACAACGCCATCGCCAACGTCACGGATTGCCTCAGTGTGCCGAAGGTCCGGCCGCACGATCTGGAGTCGGGGGAGCCGGGCTACTGGTTCATCGGCTCGCGCGGTTACGGCAGAGCGAGAACGTTTCTGCTCCAGACCGGGTTGCAGCAGTTGGAGACCGTGCTCGCATGCATCCCGAAAGCGTCCTGACCGCCCAGCCGCATCCGCACGTGCCGCTCGTGCAGCTCGACACCCTCTGGATCCAGGTGGCCGGGACGATCTGCAACATCGAGTGCACGCACTGCTTCATCTCCTGCTCGCCGCGGAACAAGTCGCACGGGATGATGTCGCTGGCGGACGTGGAAGCGCGGCTGTCGGAAGCGCGCGAGCTCGGCGTGCGTGAGTACTACTTCACCGGCGGCGAGCCGTTCATGAACCGCGAGCTGCTGCCGATCCTCGAAGCGACGCTGCGGCAGGGGCCGGCCACGGTGCTGACGAACGGGATGCTGCTGCGGAAGGAAGTCTGCCGCCGGCTGCGCGAGCTGTTCGACGCCAGCGACTATTCGCTCGATCTCCGCGTCAGCCTGGACGGCTTCGACGAGGCGACGCACGACGCCATTCGCGGCGCCGGCGTCTGGCAACGGGTGATGATCGGCCTGCGCAATCTCGCCGAAGCCGGCTTGAATCCCGTCATCACCGTCACGACCGCCGCCGAAGGCGTGGCCACGGCGGAGGGACGGACGCGCTTCCTGGAGCTGATCCGCGGCTTCGGTTTCGACAAGCCCCGCCTGAAAGTGCTGTCGCTGTTCCGCATCGGCGCCGAGGAGACGCGAACGCACGCCTACGAGGACTGGGAGCGGCTGTCGCAGCAAGAGCTCACCGAGAGCGAAGCGTCGGTGCTGCAATGCTCCTCCTGCCGCATGGCCACGAGCAAAGGCATCTTCGTCTGCCCGATCCTCATCGAAGAGCCGGAAGCACGGATGGGCGACACCCTCGCCGAATCGCTCCGCCCGTTCCCGCTCAAGTACGGCGCGTGCCATACGTGCTGGGTGGATGGGGTGACGTGTACGACGTGAATGGGGCGTTGCACGTTGTCCGTTGTCCGTTGTCCGTGCTGCGCAGGGGCGCGGGTTTTTGGTTTTTGGTTTTTGGTTTTCGGCTTGAGACCAGCAACCAACAACCAACAACCAACAACCACGCACCGCGGAGCACGGACAACGGACAACGAGCAACGGACAACGTCCGCCACCCGGCCGGTGCGCGGTGAAAATCGCTTTCATTGGGGGGATCTACTCGAACTATCACGCGCTGGTCGCGGCGCTGGAGGAGATCGGGCGGCGGGGGGTAGATGACATCTACTTTCTGGGCGATCTGGGGGCGTTCGGGCCGTACCCGGATCGGGTGCCGCGGTTGCTGATCGAGCGGGGGATTCGGGGGATTCAGGGGAACTATGAGGAGTCGCTGTCGTCGGGGGCGACGGATTGTCATTGCGGGTATACGGATCCGCGGGACAACCATTACGCGCAGATCTCCTACGACTACACCTTCGCCAACACTTCCGATTCGCTGAAGGAGTGGATGGGGACGCTGCCGCGGGAGCTGCGGTTCGTGGCCGGCGGACGGCGGTTTCTGCTGGTGCATGGGTCGCCGCGGAAGATCAACGAGTTCCTCTGGCGATCGACGTCGCCGGAGCCGTTTCTCGACAGGCTCTGCCGCGAGCATGAGGCGGACGTCATCGTCTGCACCCATACCGGACTGCACTGGCACAAGGAGCTCAGCGGGAACCGGCACGTCATCAACGCCGGTGTGATCGGCCGGCCGGCCAACGACGGGCGGACGAACGTCTGGGCGACGATCGTCACGGCAGGGGAGACGCTCGAGGTGGAGTTCGTCCCCATTCATTACGATCACCAGCGGCTGGCCGAGGAGATGCGGCAGGAGAAGCTGCCCGAAGAGTTCGTCGAGACGGTGCTGACGGGCTGGTGGACGACGTGTCTGGAGATCCTGCCGCCGAAGGAGCGCGCCGCCGGCCGGTATTGAGCTTGCTCTCTGCCTCGCAGGAGGTATTGATGCGCAAGCTTTTGCTCTTCCCGATCCTGGTGGTGGTCCTCGCCTGCAAGCAGGCCGGCGATCCCACTCCCGATCCCGCCGACGGCCTCGGCAGCGGCGCCACCATCACCGAAACCACCGGCACCGCCAACCCGAACCCCGGCGTCGCCACCAGCACGAACAGCGGCCCTGGCGAAGGCCACATCGGCATCTCGAGCACCGGAGAAGTGGTGAATACGCAGACCGGCACGGACACGGCCGGCACGGCGGGCACCGCCACTACCGGTACTACGGGCACCAACGCCACGACCGGGACTACGGCCACCACGACGACGTAAAGACGCGAGTTTGGAGTGCGGCAGCGGCGCTTCATCAGTTGCCGCTTTCCCCTAGCGGAAGCGTCGAGCTTCCGCCTTTTCGGGCGCCAGGGGAGGCCGCAGCTCGCCGCTGCGGCTATGGGAAAGCGGCAACTGATGAAGCGTCGCTGCCGCACTCCAAACTAATGCCGGAAGTGCCGTTCCCCGGTGAACACCATCGCCAGGCCGCGCTCGTTCGCGGCCGCGATCACTTCCGCGTCGCGTACCGAGCCGCCGGGCTGAATCACCGCCCGCACGCCCGCGTCGGCCAGGATGTCCAGCCCGTCGCGGAAGGGGAAGAAGGCGTCCGACGCCGCGAACGTCCCGGCTGACGGCAGCACCGCTTTCATCATCGCCACCTTTGCCGCGTCGACGCGGCTCATCTGCCCGGCGCCGATGCCTACCGACTGCGACGACTCGTTCGTCAGCACGATGGCGTTCGACTTTACGTGCGCGCAGACGATCCAGGCGAATTCCAGCCCAGCCAGTTCTTCGTCCGACGGCTGCCGCTCGGTCACGACTTTCCAGCCGGCGCGCGTGGAGACGCGGTCGGGTGACTGCGCGAGGATGCCGCCGGCGGCGCTGCGGTATTCGTACTCCTGCACCACCGCGCGCGTCGTCACGAGGCGCAGGTTCTTCTTCTTGGCCAGCACGTCGAGGGCCTCAGGGGCGAACGCCGGGGCGACGATGACCTCGAGAAAGAGCTCGGCGATGGCGCGGGCGCACTCGGCATCGAACGTCCGGTTGGCGCCGATGATCCCGCCGAAGGCCGAGACCGGATCCGCCTCGATCGCGGCACGCAGCGCCTCGATGAGCGTGCCGCGGCGCGCGACTCCGCACGGATTCGTATGCTTGATGATGGCGATGGCCGGCTCGCGGAAGGCGTTGGCCAGCTTGATGGCGGCGTCGAGGTCGAGGAGGTTGTTGTACGACAGCTCCTTCCCCTGCAACTGCTCGAACGGGCGGTCGCCCGCCTGCACGAAGAACCCCGCCGTCTGGTGCGGGTTCTCGCCGTAACGGAGGTCCTGGTATTTTTCGAGCTCCAGCGTCAGCGTCTCCGGCGCCTCGGCCTCGCCCTCGGTCGAGTCGCCCTCCGACGCCTGGTGCAGGTAGTTCGCGATCGTGATGTCGTAGACCGACGTCTTCGCGAACACCGCCATCGCCGCATGCAGGCGGAACTCTTGGCTGATCTCCCCCTGCTGGTGCTCCTCGATGAAGTCCTCGTACATCGCCGGATCGCTGAGCACGACGACGTGACGATAGTTCTTCGCCGCCGCGCGCAGCATCGACGGCCCGCCGATGTCGATCTGCTCGATGGCCTCCGCCAGCGTGACCCCTTCCTTCGCGATCGTCTCCTCGAAAGGGTAGAGGTTGACGACGACGAGGTCGATCTTCGGGATGCTCAGCCGCTCGACGTCGGCGACGTGATCTTTGTTGTCGCGGTCGTGAAGGATGGCCCCGAAGACTTTCGGCGTCAGCGTCTTCACCCGCCCGCCGAGGATCTCGGGGGCGCCGGACCACTGGGCGATGGCGGTGACGGGGATGCCAGCGTCGGTCAGGTGCTTCGCCGTGCCGCCGGTCGAGAGGATCTCGATGCCTTTGGACGTCAGATACTGCGCGAGCTCGATGATGCCGCTCTTGTCGGAGACGGAGAGGATTGCACGCTCAATTTGCATTCAACAGCAGGTTGCCACGCGACATCACGGACGCACTGCGCACGTCGCCGCCGGCTTCTTTCCAGATGTAGTAGTAGAGGTTGACGAGGTCGGAGACGGAGCGGGAGTAGGAGACGGAGGCGATGCCGAAGGCCGTGGACCGGTCGTCGAACTCGGCGGAGGTGCGCTGTGAGCCGTGCCGGAAGTACTCCTCCCGGATGAGCGGATGGAACCGCGCGCTGCGGGCGAAGGTCTTGTCGAGGTAGGTGTTGAGCTGAAAGTGGCGGTCCAGTCCGTAGAAGACCGTCGGAAACTTCGGCAGCCGTCGCTCGAAGTAGCGCGTGTAGTCGTCGTACGAGAAGGCCAGGCGCGCGTCGTCGGGGACGACGTGGAACGGATTGTTGGCGTCGGCGATGTAGTGGGCGAGCATGCCCAGGTTCTCGACGACGTCCTGCATCGGCCGCTTGCCGCGGATCATCTGGGCGATGTTCTTCGTGTCGCGCTCGATCTTCGCCCGGAGCTGGGTGCGGCGATGGCTGTCGCTGCCCTCGTCGGCGCGCGCACGCTCGAGCCCGCGCAGGTAGTCGGATTCGAAGCGGTTGATGACGAGGCGCATGTCCGGGGGAGCGAGCGCGGCCGCTTTCGTGGCGATTTTCTTGTCGGAAGTAGCAGTCCACGCGGAGGCGGTCAGGGGGAGAAATGCGAGGACGAGGACGATTCCGAGGCGCTTCATTGTTTGCCCTCGCATCGTAGCGTATGACTCCCGAGTTTGCAGCCCACCTCGCGGCACTCCGCGCCTGCCGCGCCTGCCCTAAAGTCGAAGGCCACCCGATCGTCGGCGCGGTCGAGCAGGCGCGCGTGATGCTCGTCGGCCAGGCCCCCGGCCCGCGTGAAGCGCTCCACGAGCGCCCCTTCGCCTACACGGCCGGCAAGCGGATGTTCGGCTGGTTCGCCCAATACCTCGGCATCACCGAAGCCGACTGGCGCAACTCCGTCCACATCGGCGCCGTCATCCGCTGCTTCCCCGGCCGCGACGCCAAAGCCGGCGGCGACCGCGTCCCCGACGCGTTCGAGATCGCCCAATGCGGCCGGCACCTCGACCGCGAGCTGCAGCTCATCCGGCCAGGGCTGGTGATCGCGGTAGGGACGCTGGCCTCGACGCAGCTTCTCGGCATTGCGCAGTTGAAAGACGCGGTGGGGGTGCTGCACCGACTGACCCGCGCGGGACAGACCTGCGACGTGGTGGTGCTCCCGCATCCCTCGGGCCGATCGACCTGGCTGAACAAACCGGAGAACCTGGCGCTGCTCGAGCGCTCGATGGAGCTGATCCGCGAGCACGACGCGTTCCGGGAGACGTTCGGATAAGCGCGATCGAATCTCGGACTGCTGGCGAAAGGAGGGTGTCTCAAAACGGAGCGCACACACTCTGATGGCCTGATTAGAAACCGGCGCCTGCGGGCGCAGACAGACAAGAGTGTCTGTCCCACATTGCAGGCCAGCGTGCCCGCGGGTGCCCGATATTCGGCGGAATCTGAATGTGGGACAGACACTCCTGTCTGTCC
>DASWMP010000090.1:0-24115 GCA_036399695.1 Thermoanaerobaculia bacterium
CCGAGGTCCATTCCTCCAGACAAGCGACCGTTCGGGTGCACGGGACAGACAAGAGTGTCTGTCCCACATCTAAAGTCAACGCCATCGGGGCGCGAGGCCGGGGGCCACGCGTCCCAAGGGCGTTG
This sequence comes from Thermoanaerobaculia bacterium, assembly GCA_036399695.1. Classification (GTDB taxonomy): domain Bacteria; phylum Acidobacteriota; class Thermoanaerobaculia; order Gp7-AA8; family Gp7-AA8; genus DASVEE01. The sequence goes on from DASWMP010000090.1 coordinate 126, forward strand.
ACTTGGAGGTTTGCCTCATGTGGGACAGACACTCCTGTCTGTCCGGTCCACCCCCGAGGTCCATTCCTCCCGGACAAGCGGCCGTTCGGGTGCACGGGACAGACAAGAGTGTCTGTCCCACATCTAAAGTTAACGCCTTTGCGGCTTGCGCCCGCCGATGCTGGCTGAAGACGCTGCCGCGCCCTCTACCCCGGCTTCCGTTTTTTATCGCCCGTCAACACCTTCTCCGCGAGCTGCTGGGCCCGCAGGTAGACGGCGTCATCCGTTTCCTTTTCCGGGCGTTTGGGGCAGGGGTGGAGATGGGCGTATGCCTGGGCGCTGAGGTAGCCGGCCGGGCCCGCATCGAGATCGATGGTCCGGCGGCAGAAAGGACAACGGAATCGCATCGGCGGTGCCCGTCATGTTAGTACGGTTCGCTGCCAGCGATGGCGCAACTAATGCTCTAATATCAGGGCATGGAGAAACTGCTCGAGCGGTGGGTACGCGCGACAGAAGAGTCGGTGAGTCTCCTCGACCGGAACGACGATCTGCACCGCGAGCAGATGCGCCTGTTTCACCGGCGCGCCGAGTTATTGCGGGAAATCGTGCGCCTCGGCCGGAACTTCTGCCACGACATGACCACGTCAACTGGCGACGCAGAGCCGGACCGTGGAAATGAGCGTGTCCAGGTCGAAGGGCTTCGAGACAATATGGCAGACGTCGCCGAGGCGCTGCCGCGCCGCTTCCCGCGGTGACGCCGTGAGCACGACCGTCTTGGCCAGCATCTCCGGCCGGTGCGTGGCCAGATACTCCACCACGCCGAAACCGTCGACGCGCGGCATCATCAGGTCGAGCACCATCGCGTCATAAGACGTTTCGGCCAGTCTCTCGATCGCCTCGGCGCCGTCGGAGGCGCTGTCCGTGGAGTAACCCGCGCGCTTGAGCGTGATGCCGACGAGCCGGTTCACCTGCGGCTCGTCATCCACGACCAACACCTTCATGCCGGGTCCTTCCACGGACGGCATGATACGTCAGCAGCGCCCGCTGAAAAGGTCCCGATCAATCCGCCGCCGCGGTGCGCACGTGGCTGATCGGCTTCGCCAGATCCTGCGAGATGAAGCGTCGAATCACTTCCACGCGGGAACGTGCTTCCTCTTCCCGTTCGTCGAAACGGCGGGCCATCCATTCGTGTCCGCGCCGGCGCTCGGAATCGGCCAGACGGCGGGCGAGGCGGGCGCTCTCCTCCAGCGTCTTCATGGCCGTCCAGAGCGCTTCCTCGAGCTGCAGGCTATGCGCGCCGAGCATCGACTCCGGGGAGTACGCGTGGCCGACGCGGCAGCGGAAGCGCACGTAGTCCTGATCTTCCTGGATCTCCCACATCACGCCGCCACAGTCGGGGCACGACCAGGGGGAAGGGGTGCCGGGGCGTTCGTCGACCTGCAGTGCTTCGGGATCCAGTTCGGCCATGCGGGCCTCCATGTCGAGCTGGTCCGCTTTGGCGCCGACAGGCTCGGCTTCTTTGGGTGGTTCGTTGAGCACCTCGACGAGCAGCGCCGGAATCCCGGAAAGGGGGACGCAGTGCGCCGCCTTCGTATGCTCGAGCGCATTCCGCGGCATGTCGGGATACATCGCGTCCTGCGGGTCCTGCACGATGATGGTGCCGCCCTGCTGCTTGATGGCCATCAGACCGGCGGTGCCGTCGTCGAGGTTGCCGGTCAGCACGACGCCGATGGCGCCGGTGCCGTACGCGACCGCGGCGCTGCGGAACAGCGGATCGATGGCCGGACGGTGCCGGTTCTCCTTCGGCCCGCGGCTGGCGCGCAGTGTGTAATCTTTGCCGACGACGAGGTGATGGTCAGGCGGCGCGACGTAAACGATGCCGGGCCGCAGCACGTCGCCGTTTTCGCCGTCTTTCACCTTCAGCGTCTTCTGGCGGCCGAGGATGGTCGAGAGCAGACTCGGCGATTCGGGCGGAATGTGCAGCACGACGCAGAGAGGCGCGGCAAAATCGGCAGGCAGCGAGCGGATGATCTGGGTCAGCGCCTCGACTCCTCCGGCTGATGCACCAATGACGACGATTCTTTTGTCTGTCAAAATTTACTCCGGGTCGTGTAAAAGCAAGACGACTGCCGCAAGCTGTCCCGACCACAGGCTGACGCTGAGCAACGTAGCTCCGAAAGGTGAAAACATCACGCGATGACGTTCGACGGTTCGTCCGAGCAGGCCACCACCCACAGGTTTCCGGTCGTTGGGATCGGAGCCTCGGCCGGCGGACTCCAGGCTTTCCGCACCCTCCTCGATTCAATGCCGGCCCATCCGGGCGTCGCCATCGTCTTCCTCCTCCATCAGGAGAAGCACGAGAGCGTGCTGGTGGAGGTCCTCCGCCGCCACAGCGCCATGCCGGTCGAGACCGCTCAGGACGGGATGGTCCTCCAGCCCGACCACGTCTACGTGGCACCGCCCGAAACCGCCATCACGATCGTCGAGGGCAAGCTCCACGTTTCCAGCGACGGGGAGCGGGTGTCGATGGCCATCGACGCGTTGTTCCGCAGTCTGGCCACCGACCGTGAAACCGCGGCCGTCGGCATCGTCCTCTCCGGCGCATTGTCGGACGGCGCGCTCGGGCTGAAAGCGATCAAGGCCGAAGGGGGCATCACGTTCGCGCAGGACGATTCGGCCCTGTTCGACGGGATGCCTCGCAGCGCCATCGCGGCCGGCGCCGTCGATTTCGTCCTCCCGCCGCGCGAGATCGCCCGCGAGCTCCTGAGAGTGACGCATCATTCCTACGTCAGGGCGGACGACACGGGCAGGCTGCCGGAAAAAGAGCTCAACCGCATTTTCCGTCTCCTGCAAACGGCCCACGGCGTCGACTTCAGCCTCTACAAGCCTTCCACCGTCGAGCGCCGTATCCGCCGCCGGCTGGCGCTGCACAAACTCGAATCGCTCGAAGAGTACGTGCAGATGCTCACCGCCGACCCGGTCGAAGTGGAGCATCTCTATACCGACATCCTCATCCGGGTGACGTCGTTCTTCCGCGATCCCGAAGTCTACGAAGCGCTGCAGCGGGAAATCTTTCCCGAGCTCATGCGCGAGCGTCCGGGCGAGAATCCGTTGCGCGTCTGGGTGCCGGGCTGTGCGACGGGGGAGGAGGTCTACTCCCTGGCCATCTGTCTGCTGGAGCTGGCCGGCAATGCCGGCTATTCGTGTCCGGTGCAGATCTTCGGCACCGACATTAACGACGCGGCGGTGGAACAGGCACGCGTCGGGGTCTTTCCGGAGAGCATCGTGGCCGACGTGTCGCCCGAGCGGCTCCGGCGTTACTTCGTCAAGGTCGAGTCGGGCTATCGCGTCACCAAAGCGGTGCGCGACTGCTGCGTCTTCGCGCGGCAGAACCTGACCAAAGACCCCCCGTTCTCACGTCTCGACCTGATCAGTTGCCGGAACGTGATGATCTATCTCGGCACGATGCTGCAGCGGAAGGTGATGTCGATCTTCCACTATGCCCTCCGCACGGACGGCTATCTGCTGCTCGGCAGCTCTGAGACGATCGGCAATTTCAACGACTTGTTCGGCACGATCGACCGCAAGCACAAGGTCTACCGGAAAAAGGCGACGCAGACGCGCGTCACGGTCGACTTCGACATGACGCCGCCGGCTGACCGGAGCGAGGTGCAGGGCCGCGCGGCGGCCGAGGAGCTCGTCAGTCCCACGCAGATCTTCCGTGAGGCCGACCGCCTGCTGCTGTCGCGCTACGCCCCGGCCGGCGTGCTGATCAACGACGATTTCGACATCCTGCAGTTCCGTGGGCGCACGAGCCCTTACCTGGAGCCGCCCGCCGGCACCGCCACGTTCAACATCCTGAAGATGGCGCGTGAAGGGTTGCTGCCCGAGCTGCGCGCGGCGATTCACACGGCCCGCAAGTCCGGAGAGCCGGTGCGCCGCGCAGAGATCCGCTTCGTCAACGACGCCGGTCCGGCGATGGTGAACCTCGAGATCATCCCCATCGTCACGCCCGCCAGGCTGCGCTATCAGCTCGTGCTGTTCGAAGACGTGGTGACGCCGGTGCAGGCCGAGTCGCGCAAAAAAGGACGCCGCAAAACCTCCGGCGAGGAGAGCGAGGACGCCGGGCAGGTGGCGCGCCTGCGCCGCGAGCTGGAGACGACGCGCGAGTACCTGCAGTCGATCATCGAAGAGCAGGAAGCGATGAACGAGGAGCTGCGGTCGGCCAACGAGGAGATCCAGTCCTCCAACGAGGAGCTGCAGAGCACGAACGAAGAGCTGGAGACGGCGAAGGAAGAGCTGCAGTCATCCAACGAAGAGCTGACCACGCTCAACGAGGAGCTGGAGAACCGCCACCAGGACCTGGCCGAGGCGAACAACGACCTGCTGAACCTCCTCGGGTCGATCGACATCCCCATCCTCATGCTCGATAGCGCGCTGCGCATCCGCCGCTTCACGCCGGGCGCACAGCGCACGTTCAGCCTCATCCCCTCGGACATCGGCCGTCCGATCAACGACCTGAAGCTGACGCTGCAGGTCGATGACCTGGACCAGATGATCGCCGAGGTCATCGATAACCTGGCCGTGAAGGAGCTGGAAGTCCAGAACCGCAGCGGCCACTGGTTCCTGCTGCGCATCCGTCCCTACAAGACGATGGAGAACAAGATCGAGGGAGCGGTGCTGGTGCTGGTGGACATCCACCAGTTGAAGGAAGCAAGGCTGCGCGAGGCGGCGGAGTAGGCGATCGCGAACGGTGGCGCTAGCCACCGCTCCGCGATGCGTGTGCAGGACCGGACAGACAAGAGTGTCTGTCCCACATCAGGCCGCGATCATGTGGGCAAGACACTCCTGTCTGTCCAGCCTCGAAAAGAGCGTGCCTGCCGGCCCGCTTCTTACCGCTTGCGCCGGATGCGGCTACGCACCAGCTCGACTTCATCGCGTAGAAAGTCGAGCTGAGCGATGAGCTCCTCGACCTGCGAGCCGAGCTGCTGGGCCTGATCGCGGCGGCCGGTCCGCTCAGAGCGGCGCTGGGACGCGATCTCGCGCCACAGCTTTACCCGGTCCTTACTGTTGAGTGCCACGATCCGCTTGGCCAGCGGGTCGATGCCTTTAGCCTCTTCGGTGGGATCGCCGAAGAGCTCCTGGGCCGGTACTTTCAGCACCTTCGCCAGGATCATCAGCATCTCCACGTCGAGAGGCTGCTTGTCATTCTCGATCCGCGACAGCGTGGCGACGCTGACTTTCGCTTTCACGGCAACATCTGCCAGCGAAAGGTTGCGGCTATTGCGTACGTCACGAATTCTCGCTCCGATCATATGTGAATGTTAGCAGAAGCACGTGCCGCGCCATTCCGCTTTGCGTGGAATGTAACGAAATATCTTTTGCACGAGACGAAAGCCTCTGTTCACTTCCGGACCGGCCGCGCGATCTGCACGGAGCGTAAAGAAGCGCCGGTCAGGCGAACATCTTCGCTTCGCGAGGGGCGGAGGCGGCCTGCTGTGGCGGACGGCGGTCGTGCTCGAGCAGCGCGTCGGCCCAGCAGGAGAGCATCTCGAGCTCCAGCTCGGCCACGTCAAAGGGCTTCCTCAGGAGCCGGCGCACGCTGCCGAGGTACGCGCATTCGGCATAACTCGCCGGCGACAGACCGGTGATGATGACGACCTTGTCGAGGAGCCGCGGAAATACGCAACTGACGTGGCGGAGGACGTCGAACCCGTTCGTCTTCGGGAGCATGAGGTCGAGCAGCACCACGTCATAGTGCCGGCGGGACAGATAGTGCAGGGCTTCGTCCCCGTCGCTCGCGACCGTCACGGTCATCCCGTTGCGGCTCGCCAGCGCCGTGAGCAGCAACTGCGTCGGAACGTCGTCTTCTACGATCAATACGGTTGCAGCGTTGCTCATGAATGGCTCCCTTCCGCCGTGAGTTCATCAGTGTAGGGGACGGCCGGAATGCCGTCAGTCCGATGGCGTACACTTTTGCACTCGCTGCAAAAAATGTAAACTCGCTTGCAGTCACCGCAAGCGCCCTCTGAATGCCCAGGTCAGGTAACCAACTTCTGGACTCGCTCTCCGACAGCGCGTGGGAGCGGCTCGTGCCCTCCATCCGCGTGATCGAGACCGATGAGAGGGCGACGCTCTTCGAAGCGGGCGACCGGCGCCGGGACGCGTGGTTTCCGTGCAACGGCGCCGTCGTATCTCTCCTCGAGGTCTTCGCCGATGGCGCCACGATCGAGGTGGGGATGATCGGTGACGAGGGCGTGGTGGGGCTGGACGCAATTTTTTCCACCCCGGTGCGCGGCTCACGCGCCATCGTGCAGGCGCGCGGGACGCTCCTGCGCATCGGCGTGACGGCCCTGCGGGCGGAGATGTACCTCGACAAGGCGCTGCAGGCGGCGGTGTTCCGCTTCGCCGGCGCGCTCTACGCGCAGCTCGCGAATCACGCCGCCTGCAACCGGCTGCACCTCGACGAACAACGCGCCGCGCACTGGCTCCTCTGGCTCGCCGACCGCTCCCATCGGGACGAGCTGCACGTCACGCAGGAACTGCTGGCCGAGATGCTCGGCACCCGCCGCGCCACCGTCAATCAGGCGCTGGCGCGACTCGAACAACGCGCGCTCGTGGCCTCCTCGCGCGGCCGCATCCGCATCACCGACCGTCGGGCCCTCGAGCAGGCCGCGTGTGAGTGTTACCTCCGCATCAGGGAGGAGTACGTTCGCGCCTTGCACGTGGTGTAAAACATGGCCTTCGGTTTGCAAATTATGAAAGTGCGCGGAGACGGAGCATCAAGAGGTGAAACGGGATCTCGTCGCGGTACGCGGTCTCGTCCACCTGCAGCGTTGAAGCGCTGAAGTGTCTTCAGGGTCCTTGTTTTGCCGGTAGCCGCGGACCGGTTGTCCCAGGTGATCGCGGGGGTGACGTTGACGGGCCAACGTCACTCCCGCGTTCTTTGTTTGGAAAGCAGAAGCGGTTTTGGAAAGCAGAAGCGGTTTTGGGTTTTGGTTTTTGGTTGTTGGTAGAAACGGCGAGACTCCGGCGAGACTGTCCCGCGCAGCGCAGCACCAAAAACCAACAACCAAAAACCAACAACCAAAAACCAACAACCAAAAACCAACAACTCCCATCGCCTCCCGGCGATGGCCGCGCCCGGCAGAGCTCTTGCTCTCCACACCGGCGTGGCTACGAAACGTCGCGCTCTGCCGTACTGGCTCTCCGGCTTCGACGAGATCTGTGCCGTCTGCGAGCGCTCTCACGCGCATGCCGCGGGGGCGCGTTGCGCCGACTGCGACCGCGCCGTCTGCGTCTTCTGCTCGGCCGTCTCGGAAGGGGAGGCCTTCTGCCCCGATTGCATCGCGCCCCCCAAGCCGGCGAAGAAGAACACTCCGTCCAAGAAGAGGAGGAAACCGTGACCGCTCGCGCGATCTGGAAAGGCGTTCTCCGTATCGGGAACACCGACCTGCCGGTCAAACTCTACTCCGCCGTGCAGGATCACACCGTTCACTTCCGGCTCCTGCACAAGACCGACAAATCACCCGTCAAGCAGCAACTCGTCAGCGACGACACGGGCGAGCCGATCGAGTTCGCGCAGACGCGCAAGGCTTTCAAGGTCACGCGCGACCGCCTCGTCGCCTTCGATCGGGAAGAGCTCGAAGCGCTCGAGCCGCCGCCCGCGCGCGACATCGAGGTGGCCCGCTTCGTCTCCCCCGACGAGATCGACCATCGCTGGTACGAGCGCGCCTACTACCTCGGGCCGGACGGCAACACCACCGCCTACTTTGCGCTCGCCGAGGCCATGAAGAAGAAGGAGAAGGAAGCGATCGCCAAGTGGGTGATGCGCAAGAAGCAGTACGTCGGCGCACTCCGTGCCGAGGACGGCTACCTGATGCTCATCGCCCTCCGTCATGCCGAGGAGATCGTCGAAGCCTCGGCCATCGACGCGCCACAGGGCCGCGCCCTCGATCCGCGGGAGGTGGCCATGGCCGGACAGCTCCTCGCCGCGCTGGCGGATCGCTTCGAGCCGAGCGAGTTCCGCGATGAGTATCGCGACCGCGTCATGGAGCTGATCGAAGCCAAGGCCAAGGGCGGCGGCAAGGTCAAGGTGACGAAGTTCCGTCCACGCGAGACCGCGGAGACGAAGCTCACGGGCGTCCTCGAGGCGAGCCTCAAGGGCATCCAGAAGGAAAGGAAGGTGGCGGGTGGCCGACGCTGAAGACGAGCTGGAGGAAGCCTCCTCCGGCGGAACCGGGATGCGCTCCTTCTGGTCCGGCACGATCACGTTCGGACTGGTCACGGTGCCGGTGAACCTCTTTCCGGCGACGCTGCCGCGCACCGTTGCTTTCAAGATGATCGGGCCGGCGGATTCGCCGGTGCGGCGGCGCTACGTCTGTTCGAAAGACGGCGAGCCGCTCGATGCGGACGACATCGTCCGCGGCTACGAGATCGAGAAGGGCAAGTTCGTCATCGTCACGGACGACGAGCTCGAAGCGGTGGCGCCGCGGAAGTCGCGAGAGATCGACCTGCGCATCTTCGTGGCCCGCGAAGAGATCGACCCGATGTACTTCGTCCGGGCGTACTTCCTGACGCCGGCCGGCGGCTCGAACAAGGCGTACCGGCTGCTCGCGGAAGTGATGGAGAAGAGCAGCCGCGTCGGGATCGCCACGTTCGTCATGCGCGCGAAGGAGTACCTGATCGCCATCATCGCGGAGGACGGCATCCTGCGCGCCGAGACGCTGCGCTTCCACGACGAGCTGCGCACGCCGGAAGACGTCGGCCTGCCGAAGCTGACGAAGCCGAAGCCGGCGGACGTGACGAAGTTCGAGAAGCTGATCTCCTCCCGGACCGGCAAAGCCGACTTCCACGAAATGCTCGACGAGTACGCCAAACGCGTGGAGAAGCTGGTGAAGGAGAAGCAGCGCAAGAACGAAGACGTCGTCCGCGCCGCCGAGGTCACCCGCGACGACGAGGACGAGGGCGGCGGAGAGGTCATCGACCTGCTGGAAGTCCTCCGCAGGAGCATGGGCCCGCAGAAGCCGGCGCGGAAGGCGCCGAAGAAGACGGCGGCGAGGCCGGCGTCGAAGAAGAAGAGCACGGCCGCGAAGAAGAAGCCCCCGGCGAAGAAGGCGAGTACCGCGAAGAAGAAGAAGGCGGGGTAGCAGAGCGGTGGCTGCGCCACTGCACGGTTCAGGAAGCAAGGGAAGGCTGTCGTGGAGGACGGACAATCCTGTCCGTCACGCGAGAAATGGCGCGAGCACGCTGCACCTCCGCACACCTGCAGTAAGACTTTTCCGGATGACGATTCGCCTGGTGGCTACTTTCTCGCGTGACGGACAAGATTGTCCGTCCTCGACTCGCTGCACCGCGGTGGGTCCGAAGGGAGTTGAAGACGTAGGGGTCCCGCAAATTTTGTCTCCACGAGTTGCCGGAGAGATATACTGATGTCCGCTTCGCGCGAGGCGCATCAGCAATGCCAGTCCATCACGCAGAAGACGAGACATGGCGCGACGTCTACCTCGATGTCGCCTCCATCCTTGCGCGGCAGCTCTCGTTCGAGGCGATCGCGCCGCAAGTCCTCCGCACGCTCGCTGACGCCCTCGGCTGGGATGCCGCCGTCGTCTGGCTGAAAGATCGGGACGACCAGGACCGGCTCGCCGGCAACATCTCCTGGGCCCGGCTCCCGCTCGATACCTCGCTGGTCACGGGTCTCTCGACGACGCTGGCCATCCAGGTGCACGCCACCGGGCAGCCGCAGTGGACCGACGAGCTGGCCGAAGCGGCGCGCTTCCACGGCCTGCGATGTACCGGCGCCTTCGCCATCCTCAGCGGCCGCGAGGTCGTCGGCGCGCTGCAATGGTTCGCCTCCAACAGCGCCCGCCCCGACCGCGCGCAGCTCGCGTTCATGCTGCACGTCGGGACACTCCTCGGACAGTTCATCGATTCGCGCCGCTTCCTCCGGGACGCCGAGGAAGCCCGCCGCCTCACCAGCCTCGGACGCCTCGCCGCCACGATGGCTCACGAATTCGGCAACGTCCTCATGGGGATCGCCAGCTTCGCCGAATACCTCCGCCGCAACGTGACCTCGACCGCGGCCGAAGCTGCCGTCGGCCAGATCCAGCGCTCGCTCAAGCGCGGCCGCTCGCTGACGGAAGACCTCCTCGGCTTCACCCGTACCGCCGAGCCGGTGCTGGAGGACATCGACGTTACCTCCTGGCTCGAGCTCTTCCTGCCGGACGCGGTGGCGCTGGCGGGAGACCGCGTGCGCCTGCAGATGGATGATGCACCGGTCATCCGGGCCGACGCGAGGCAGCTCCATCAGGCGCTCATCAATCTGGTGCTCAACGCGCGGGATGCTTCGCCCTCCGACTCGATCATCACCATCTCGGCCAGGGCGACCGAGGCAGGGGCTGGAGAAGGGGAGTGCCTGGAGCTGGCGGTGATCGACCGCGGCACGGGGATTCCTCCGGACGTGCTGGAGCGGATCTTCGAGCCGCTCTTCACGACGAAGCCGTCCGGCAACGGCATCGGCCTGGCGGTGGTGCATCGGATGGTCCGCGTGCACCACGGCACGATCCGGGTGAAGAGTGAGGTCGGCGTCGGGACGGAGTTCCGCATCATGCTGCCGGCGGTGCGGACGGTGCAGGCGACGCAGGAAAGCGTGGCGCGGACACTGCCGCGCGTGCTGCTGGTGGACGACGAGGAACTGGTGGCGCTCGGAATCGCAGAGCTGCTGAAGACACAGGACGTTTCGGTGCGCGTCGTCTCCTGCGGAGCGGACGCGATTCCGGCGCTGCACGACGACCTGCCGGACGCACTGATCCTCGACATCGGCCTGCCGGATGTGCCGGCCACCGAGCTTTATCCGCGCATTGCCGCCCGCTGGCCGAACCTGCCCGTGGTGTTCATCAGCGGACACTTTCAGCCGGAGGAGCTCGAGCCCTGGCTGGTGCAGCCGCACATCGCGTTCGTTCGGAAGCCGTTCGAGCTGGACGAACTGCTGGAGGCGCTGGAACAGGTGGCGCCAGGCTTGATCTGACGCAAAGATGTTTCTTTACGGATCAGGGGGCTGGACGCTAGGATTTCGCTCCTTCAGTCAGTCCCAATGCAACATAACGATCTTCGTGGTCTCGTGGTCCTCCTGTGCGACCTGCACTCGCAGGCGATGGAGCTCGCCCGCGCCGGCGTCCCGCCCGTCGAGCTGCTCGAGCAGCAGCAACAATTGATCGCCGAGCTCAAGGCTCGCGTGCATCACCAGCAGTCGAGACGCGCGGCAGTGGCGGAACTGGTGTCCGACCGCATCAACAACATGCTGATGGCCGTGCAGACCGCCACCGATCTGCTCCGCCGTGTCCCCGACGAAGACGGTTGCGCCGAGCTCCGGCATCGCCTGACGACCACCGTGGATAGCGGCCGCGATGCCCTGCGGCGCATTCAGGCAGGAATCGCGGAATTGGGCTAAGCCCATCGGTGCCCCTTATCTGTCCACTTTCTGGACGCATTTCGTCATTTGAACGCCTCTGCCGCTACCTGCCGCGTTCAAGTCCCTCAGTTTCTGACATTTAGCAACTCGCGCCTCCCGGCACACTTCTTGGCATCGGAGGGGCCGGGTCCTCATGTCCATTCAGTCTCCAGATCGCATTGCGCTCTTCTTCTGCACGCAGGGAGAGAGCAACGCTGTACGTGCGCAACTCGACGGCACCGGCTCCGAGATCGTGCTCGAATCGTTCGACGCCAATGACGTCGATGCCTGCCCCTACGACTTTGTGGTGATCGGTTCCGCGGTGGCGAGCCGGCGGGCGGTCGTCACGGCATTCGTCGCCTCGGTCCCGGTGCCTGCAGTGCTGCTCCTGTCCGACGAGGACGAGGATTCTCACCTCGCCGACAACCTGGCCGCGCTCTCGATGTCGGAGCTGCGCCGGTTGCCCCTCCTGATCGGGCGCGAGCTGCGGTTGCATCGGGCGGAGATCGCCCTTCGCGAGAGCGAGCGCCGGTACCGGCAGCTCATCGACCAGGCGCAGGAAGGGGTCTGGGTCATCGACACGGCCGGCAAGACCACCTTCGCGAATCAGAAGATGACCGAGATGCTCGGCTGTTCACCCGACGACCTCCTCGGCACCTCGATCTTCAACTTCATCGACGACGAGATGCGGGCCGTCGCGGTCCGAAACCTCCACCGGCGCCAGGACGACGTGGCCGAGGCGCAGGACTTCCGCTTCCGCCGTCCCGGTGGCGGTTACTTCTGGGGTCTCCTCTCGACCACGCCGCTCTTCGACGATCTTGGCCGTTATCAGGGGACGCTCGGTCTCGTGTCCGACATCACGGCCCGCAAGGAAGTGGAGGCGACGCTCCGCCGCCGGGAGACGCAGCTCTCGATGGCGCAGGAGCTGGCGTCCCTCGGCAGTTGGGAATGGGATCTCCTGGCGAACCGCATCACCGGCGCACCCGAGCTGCGGCGCATGCTGAACGTCGACATGACGCATCCGATCCGGTTGCATCACGTCATCTCGCTCATTCATCCCGAGGACGTCCGTACCGTCTGTGACGCCGCCGAGCGCGCCGTCGCCGCGCGCTCGCTCTTCGAAAAGGAGTTCCGCATCGTGCGCGCTGACGGCAACGTCACCCACGTCCATGCGCGCGCGCAGGTCGTTTGTGACGAACGGGGTACGCCGCTGCGCCTGACCGGCATGGTGCAGGACATCACGATGCGCAAGGCGGCGGACCGCGCGCTGCAGGCCAGCGAAGAGCGCTACCGGAACCTGGTGGCACGCATCCCCGACGTCACCTGGACCGCCGACGACAAGGCCCTCCAGTTCATCAGCCCGAACGTGGAAGCGCTCACCGGCTATACGGACGTGGAGATCCTGTCCGGGGGCCACAATCTCTGGGCCAGCCGCGTCTATCCGGCCGATCGCGAGCGGATCTTCGGCGCCTACCAGGACATGTACAGGCGGGGTGTCGGGGCTGAATACGAGATCGAGTTCCGGTTCCTGCGGAAGGACGGCGCCTGGATCTGGATGCAGGAGCGGGCGGCGGTATCGCTCGAGACCTGCGGGTCGCTGCGCGCGTTCGGAGTGCTGCTGGATGTGACCGACCGCCGTTACGCCGAAGAAGCGCTGCGCGATTCGGAGAGCCGCTACCGCACGCTCGTCGACCAGGCCACGGACATCATTTTCTCGATCGACATGGACGGCCGCTTCACCTCACTCAACCCGGCCTTCGAGGCGACGACCGGGTGGGAGGCGGACGAGTGGATCGGCCGGCAGTTCACCGACATCTTCCTGCCGGAGTCGGTGCCGGTGGCCATCGATCACTTCAAGGCTGTGGTGTCGGGCGCCGCGCCGGGCGCGTTCGTGACCTATCAGGTGAAGCGCCGCGACGGCGGCTCGGTGATCATCGAGACGACGGCACAGGCGCTGGTGGCCGGCGGGCAGATCGCCGGCTCGATCGGCATCGCCCGCGACGTGACGAGCCGCCGCGCCGCCGAGGCCGAGCAGGAGCGCGAGAAGCGCCTCGCCAGTCTCGGCCAGCTCGCCGCCTCGGTGGCCCACGAATTCAACAACGTCCTGATGAGTATCCTCCCGTTCGCCGAGTTGCTGCGCCGCCGCCTCGTCGGCGACGAGCGGGTCGAGATCGCGACGAAGCACATCATCCAGGCCATCCGCCGCGGCCGGCAGATCTCGGCGGAAGTACTCCGCTTCTCGCGCCCCGCGAACCCCGAGCTTTCCTCGCTCGACGTGCACGACTGGCTGGCGGACTTCAAGCGGGAAGCGGAGGCGCTCCTCGGGCCGAAGTACCGGCTCGAAGCCTACTCCGCCATCGCCGCGCCGCTCTTCATCGTCGCCGACCGCGCGTTGCTCGAGCAGGTGGCGACGAACCTCGTCATCAATGCCCGTGACGCCATGCCGGGCGGTGGACGGGTGACGCTGGAAGTACGCCGGGGCCTCGACCCGCGGCAGGTCGAGATCGGCGTCCGTGACGACGGCCCCGGCATGTCGCCCGAGCTCCTCGACCGGATCTTCGATCCGCTCTTCACCACCAAACCCTCGGGCAACGGGCTCGGGCTGACGATCGCGTTTCAGGCCATGTCGCTGCAGCGGGGCACACTGCGCGTGAGCAGCACGCCGGGGGCCGGGAGCCTCTTCTCGATGGTCTTCCAGCAGACGGAGCCGCCGGAGGCCGAAACGTCGCCACGTACCGCGCTGAATGCCGCGCGGGGGCGCGTGCTGCTCGTCGAGGACGACGAGGCCGTGGGCGAAGGCCTCCGGTCGCTGATGGCTGACGAGGGCTTCGAGATCCGCGTCGTCACGCGCGGGCTGGACGCGCCTCGCGCCATCGAGGAGTTCCTGCCGGACGTCGTTCTGCTGGATGTGAATCTTCCGGATATCAATGGGGTCGAGCTGTACGAACGGGTGCATCTCCGCTGGCCTTCGTTGCCCGTGATCTTTTCCACCGGTCACGCGGATGCGAGTGCCCTCGAGGACGTGCGCCGCCGACAGGTGCCGTCGATCATGAAGCCTTACGAAATCGTCGAGTTGCTCGAAGTGATGGAGCAGAGCTGTACGAAACCACGCGAGCGTCGCGGCAGCCGCCGCCGCGAGGATGGCCGTGAGGAGCGGCCCGCAGTCCGATGACCGCGATGATGGATCGGGACATCGGTGGCGATGCCGCGCTGCCGGCCGCGTACGAGTCGCTCTTCCAGTTCATGCCGATCCCGGCGTACACCTGGCGCCGCGTCGGCGACGAGTTCGTGCTGATCGACTGCAATCTCGCGGCGCGGCAAATCACGCAGGAACGCATCTCGGACTGGATCGGCCGCACCGCCAGGGAGATGTTTCCCGACGAACCGGGCATCGAAGCGGCGATCGAGACCTGCTGGTTCGAGCAGCGCCCGCTGCGCGAGCACCGCAACCACCGGCTCCGCTCGACGAACACCAACCTCGAGCTGGCCGTGACCTACACGCCGGTGGGGAACGATCTGGTCGTCGTCTACACGGAGGACATCACGGAGCGGATGCGGGCCGACCGCGCCATCCGCGAAAGCGAGCTCAAATACCGGCTGCTGTTCGAGTGCGCGGCCGACGCTTTCTTCGTCCTCGACGAGACCGGCCGCCTGCTCGACGCGAACGCCCGCGCCGTGGAGATCCTCGGCTATTCACTCGCCGAGCTGCGCATGCGGAGCATCGCCGACCTCATTCCGGCCGGAGACCTCGAGCGCGATCCGCTGGCGCTGCCGAAAGTGCTCGACGGCGCGACGATCTCGCGCGAGCGGCGCATCATCCACAAGAACGGCACCATCTTTCCGATGGAGATCACGGCCGCGCCGCTGCCGGCGCGGAGAGCGCTGGCCAGCCTGCGCGACCTCTCGAAGCTCCACGCCGCCGAGGAGGAATCACAGCGCACGGCCAGCGTGCTGTCGCGCGTGCTCGAAAGTCTGCCGGTCGGCGTCTGGGTGTTCGACCGCACCGGCCGCATCACGCTCGTGAATCCCGCCGGTGCCACCATCTGCGGGACTTCGCGCGACGTGGCGATCCATCGTGGCTGGTGGCCGCACGACGGGCGGCCCGTACGTCCCGACGAATGGCCGGCGATGCAGACGCTCCGGACGAACACGCCGCTCTACGACGTGCCCATCGACATCGAAGTCGGCGAGCCTCCGGTCCGCAAGCGCATCCTCATCTCGTCGCTGCCGCTGGCGGGGCGCGACGGCTCGATCGCCGGCGCGATCGCCGTCGTGCAGGACGTCACGAGCCAGACCCGGACTCAGGAGACGCTGCGCCGCAGCGAGCAGCAGCATCGCCTCGTCATCGAGAGTGTCTCCGACGTGGTGGTCGTGCTCACGGAAAATGGGGAAGTACGCTTCGCCAGCCCCTCGGTCGAGGATGCGCTCGGCTATTCACCGGCGGAGATCAAAGGCCGGCTGTTTCGGGAGGTCGTCGAGCCGGATGACGCCGCCGTGCTGGCCGAGGTGTTCCGTTGCCTGCGCGCCGACCTGGAGCGGAGCGCGAGCGTCACGTTGCGGATGCGCCACCGCTCGGGCGGTCTGCGTGTCCTGGAAGTCGTGGCACGCGGCAGGATGGACGAACGGGGAAGTTTCGAGCTGGTCGCCTCGGCACGCGACGTGACGGACCGCAACCGGCTCACGGCGCAGCTCGAACAGGCCGAGCGGCTCTCGAGCCTCGGCCGTCTCGCCGCGACGATCGCTCACGAGATGAACAACGTCCTGATGGGCATCCAGCCGTTCGGCGAGCTGATTCAGAAGCGCACGCTGCACGACGAGGTGCTGCAGAATGCCGCACAGCAGATCCGCCGCTCGGTGCAGCGCGGCCGCCGTGTGACGCAGGAGATCCTCCGCTTCACCAGTCCGACGAATCCCGATCTCCAGCCGGTCGATCCGACGGAGCTCCTCGAGTCGCTGCTGCCCGAAGCGCGGGGGCTGCTCGGCCCGAACATCGAGCTGAAGTTCGTACCGCTGCAGAAAACCGCCCACATTCTCGGCGATCGCGAACAGCTCCTGCAGTTGTTCACGAACCTGCTGTTCAACGCGCGGGACGCCATCAACACCACCGGCCGCGTCACGATCGCGCTGCGCAACGAGCGGCACGACGCGTCCTTCGACTTCGGCGTCGTCCGCGATCCGTACCGCTACATTCACATCTCCGTCAGCGACACGGGCCGCGGGATGAACGCTGACACGCTGCCGCGCATCTTCGAGCCGCTCTTCACCACCAAGCGCAGCGGGACGGGCCTCGGCCTGGCCATCGTCCACCAGTACGTGGTGCAGCACCGCGGCGAGATCTTCGTCGAGAGCCGGCCCGATTACGGTACGACGTTCCACATCTTCCTGCCGCTCATCACGTCCTCCGTGCTGGAACGGAACGAGCCGACGCAGACGACGAGCCACCCGCCACAACGGCGCGTGCTGCTCGTCGAGGACGAGCCGTCGGTGGCCCTCGGCACGAGCGCGCTGCTGGAGATGGAGGGCTTCGTCGTCAGCCTGGTCGGCACCGGCCAGGAAGCGCTCGAGGAGATCAACGGATTCCTGCCGGACATCATCGTGCTGGACGTCGGCCTGCCGGATATGTCGGGGCTCGATCTGCACGACGTCATCGCCGAGCGCTGGCCATCGATCCCGGTGATCGTCTCGACCGGCCATGGCGACGACATCAAAGTCCGCGAGCACCGCGCCAGCGGCCGCAAAGCAGGCTTCCTGATGAAGCCATACGGCATCGACGAAATGCTGGAAGAGATCGTGAAGGTGTCGAAGAAGAGCTGATCGGAACAGATGGGACCTATGGCTCCGCACGGAGGTGACTCCGCAGGTCCATCAGTCCCACAGGTGCCATCTGTCCCATGGGGGTCCCATCGGCTCTCAGCGTCGCAGCGCCAGCACCCCGAGCGCCAGCAGCGTCACCGCCGACACCACCGCCGACAGGAGCAGCAGGGGATTGCGGTAGCGCAGCTCGATCGCGTGGCGGCCGGGCGGCACGCGCACTCCCTGGAAGGCGATGTTCACCGGCACGAGCGGGACCTCTCTCCCGTCGAGCGTTGCGTGCCAGTAGCGGTGCGCTGTGACGCTGGCCACGAGTAACGCGTCGCCGCTGGCTTCCACCTCCAGCTTGACGTGCGACGGCTTTTCCTCCAGACGCACGACCTTGCCCGGCGCGGCGGTGAAGGGTGCGGGCGTGTAGGCGTCGCCTTCGCGCGCGGTGCCCCACAGCACGGCCTGCACGACGTGCGCTTGGTCCGTCGCGGGCAGCAGACGCGTGGCGAACCGGTATCGCGGATGCGTACCGTTCGGCCGCACGACGACGTCCGTGCCTTCGAAATCGATCACCTGCTCGACGTTCGCCGCATCGAGAAAGAAAGAGTTCCACGACTGCGTCGACCGGTACACCGAGATCGCCGAACGGAGGAATTGCGTGGTGGTGAGGAGCGCCGTCTGGTCGAGGTCGTCCTCGAGCGCGCCGTGGAAGCCGAATGCCGCCGGCCGGAACTGCATCATGGCGTCGCGCGACTTCACGTCCGCCGACGCGCCGGTGTAGTACGCGACTGCCTCCGCGGAGCCGGCCCAGTCCTCCCAGGTCGCTTCGTGAAAGACGCGATACGCATCCCGGTTGGGCGGCAGTTGTCTGGCGATGGCCGGCTCTTCGAAGAACGCACGCGGCGCGCGCGCGGCGACGGAGGTGTGGACGAACGACGAGTCGAGCAGGGCGAAGAGCAGCGCGAGGAACGCGAAGCGCGGACGCCAGAGCAGCAGCAGGACGGCCACGCCGCGGGCGGCGTTGAGCAGCCAGTACTGCGTCCATGCCAGCGGGACGGAGTCGGGCGTCGTCGGTTGCGCCACGCCGGTCCCGGCGCCCCAGATGAGGAGCGAGACCCCGAGCCAGATGCCGGCGAGCCACAGCGCGGACTTACGCACTTTCGCGTCGCCGTCGAGGAAGCGCTCCAGCACGACGGCGGCCCAGACGATGATGGCGAAGAGCGCGCCGAGGAGGAACTTCTCGGGGTAGCGGATCGAGGCGAAGAGCTTCAGATCGAACAGCCAGCGGAAGAGCGGCGTGTGCTCGCCGAGGGCGAGCAGTGTGAAGGCGAGGAGAAGCAGCGCGACGTAACCGCGTCCACGCACCCCCGCCACGATACCGGCGGCGGCGAGGATGACGACGAGCAGCCCCGGGTAGATGTCGGACACGAACGGCTCGATGCGATACGGGTACATGTTGCGCACCGCCTGGTTGCCGTCGTCGCCGACGCGTGCACGGAAGAGGCGCGGCCACGCCACTTCCGCGAGCCGCGCCGGCGGCGTGCTCCAGTTCGAGACGATCTGCCAGGTGAAGCCTTCGCTGCGGACCGAATCGCGGGCGTGGTCGAAGCCGGGGACGAGCTGGATCGCCGCGACAAGTACGCCCGCGAACATTGCCCCCGCCAGCCAGCCGGTGCGCGTCAACGACACGCGCGCTTCCCGCTTCTTCCAGCGGTAGAGGATGTACGACGCCGCGAGGATGCCGGTCTGCAGCAGCATGACGGGCTCGCCGATGAGCGCCTGCATCCCGACGAAGAGCGCCGTCAGCGCGAAGTCGCGCCGGTTCGGCTCGCGGATCAACCGCCGCGCGAAGAGCAGCACGAGCGGCATCCACGTCATCGAAAACAGAAACGGCAGGCGCAGCAGGAGGGAGAGGTAAGGCGCGCCGAGGGCGAAGCTGAGCGCCCCGAACGTCGCCGCAAGTGCGCGCAGCTCGAGCGAGCGAAGGAACGCGTACATCCCGATCGCCGCGATGACGACGTGAATCAGAATGTGAAGCTGGAACCCGAGCTCGAAGCCCGGCAGGTAGACGAGCCACTGCGGCGGATACCACAGCTCGTACGCCGGGTTCGCCGCCAGCGGCTGCCCGCCGTGATACCGCGGATTCCACTGCGGCACCCCTTCGGCGAACGTCATGTCCCGCACCACCTTCTTCATCGGGAAGTGGTAGGCGAAGAGGTCCCCTTTGAAGAACCCCCGCCCGAGCAGCAGCACGTCCGCAAACAACACGAGGACGACCGCACCGAGCAGCAGCGAGTGACGAAGATCGCGTGACAAGCGGCGGGATTGTAACGGGAGAGAGGGAGAGGAGGGGGAGAGGAAGGGGAGAGGCGTTTTTGGCTTTTTGGTTTTTGGTTTTCGGTTTTTGGTGGGGAACGCGGGCGGGACGCGCAGCCGCTCGGCGAGCGACACCAACAACCAACAACCAACAACCAAAACCAACCGCCCCCCCTCCCACGTTACGTGTTCTGCATCAGGTCCGTTGCAAAGTTTCCAGCGGTTCTCCCGAATAATCGATGCAAATACAACGAGTATCGAAGGGGGCTTCATGAAACAGGCGCTTCTCGTTCTTCTTCTGCTGGTGTGCGCACCGGCGGCATTTGCGCAGCATGTGGCACTGAGCGCGGAGCTCAGGGGCGATTTCGGGACCGGCGGCGGCTTTGCGGTACTGACGATCAACGGCACGGTCATGAACTACGGTGCGTTCCTCTTTTCCCCGGGGACGCCTACCCAGGCGCACATCCATCGCAATCAGGGTGACGCCGTCGTCGTCAATCTCAACGTCAACACCCTCGACGACGGCCTGATCGTCATCCCGCAGGCGCTGGCCAACGAGCTTGCCGCCACGCCGGAGCAGTTCTCCTTCGACGTGCACCTGCCGGCCGGCGTGCTGCGGGGGCAACTGGAGCTCGTCGAGCTCGAGTCGAGCGACCTGTACATTCCGGTGGTCGGCAAGGCGCTGGGGGCGAACAACACGAACTTCGTCACCGATCTGCGCATCATCAACCACGGGTTCGACACCGCCACCGTCACGCTCGACTTCTTCGCCGCTTCGGCTTCGGGGCAGAGCGAGCCGACCGTCAGCAAGACCATCACCGTCGCCGCCGGGGAGCAGAAGGTGCTGGACGACGTCGTCGGTGCGACGCTCCAGACGACCGGCCTCGGCGCGTTGCGCATCGCGACCGAGCAGCCGATCACGGCCACCGCGCGCGTGCTGAACGACCTCCGCACCAGCAACCAGGGCACGACCGGCTTCTCCGTCAACGCCACGCTCATCGACGGCGGTGCAGGCACGGCGGGGGCGCTGCCGATGCTATCCCAGGCGACCGGCGCGGACGTGGCGGCCGGCATCGGCTTCCGCACCAATCTCGGATACTTCAACCCCAACCCGACGGCCGTTGCCGTCACCTTCACCGCCCATCGCGGCGACGGCTCGGTCCTGGGAACGCGAGAGGTGAACGTCCCTGCCCATTCGATGGTCCAGCAGGGCGTCTTCTCGCTCTTCCCGGCGGTGCCGGAAGGGGAGCGCAAGCAGACGGACTTTTACGTCACCTGGGAGGCGGAGATGCCGCTCTTCGTCTACGGGAGCGTCGTGGACAACAAGACCGGAGACGCGGTGCTCGTGCAGTGATGGGAAGGGGGAGGCGGTCGGTCGCCGCCTCAACCAACAACCAAAAACCAGAACCCGAGTGGTGGCCCCGAGAGGACTCGAACCTCCGACAAACGGTTTAGGAAACCGCTGCTCTATCCATGCTGAGCTACGGGGCCGCCTTCAGCGAGGGGTGAAGATAACACGAAAAAGTAGCGATTCTGGCCTCCGGTTCGCAATGTTATTCAGCGTGAATAGCCCTGAACCGGAGGCCCCTTTGACAACCCGAACCAACCGCATCGCCCTCATGGTGGCGAGCTCGCTCCTCCTCTCACTTCCGCTCTTCGCAACCGACATCCCGACGCCGGCTCCGGCCGCCCCCACGGCGCTTTCGACGCCCGCACAGACCGCGGGTCAGATCAACACGCAGAACGACATCACCACCGCACCGAACCTCTTGGCCGAAGGCCTGCCCCAGGATGCTCCTCGGGACGGCGTCGTCGTCACGGTCGATATCTCGACCAATACCGCGTACCTCTTCCGCGATGGAGAGCTCATGGCCAAGTCGCTGGTCGCCACCGGCTCGGACAAAGTGCTCAGAAAAGGAAAGAAGACCTGGTGGTTCCGGACCCCGCGCGGTCTGCACACCATCCTTCGCCGCATCCCCGATCCCGTCTGGCGCAAGCCCGACTGGGCGTTCATCGAGGAAGGGAAGGCCGTTCCGGCCGCCGATTCGAAGAAACGCCTCGTGAAGGGAAAGCTCGGCAAGTACGCGCTCGATCTCGGCGGCGGCATTCTGCTGCACGGAACCGACGACCCGAACTCGTTCGGGCGGAAAGCGTCGCACGGCTGCATCCGCGTCCCCGAGGAGATGCTCGACACCCTCTGGCAGCACGCGGGAGTCGGGACGTCGGTTTACATCTACGAAAGCAACCCCGACCTTACGAAAGTGGCCGATTCCAAGGGGTTGAACGATCTCGACTTCAAAGGACGCTAGGAAGGCGCGCATGAGTACGCACGCCTTCTGCATTGTGTAACGACAGGAGGACCTGACATGAGTATCAACGAACCCATGGCTGATGACGCCGGTGGCGGCACGCGCAGCAGCAGCAAAGTCCGCGAAAAGGCGGCCGAGTTTGCCGACGGCGCAAAGCAGCAGGCCAGCTCGTTCTACGACAAGAAGAAAAGCACGGTGGTGAGCGAGATCGGCAACTTCGCCTCGATCCTCCGCCAGGCAGGTGAAGCAGGTGACGCCGGCATCGCCGGACGCCTCGCGGCTGTCGCAGCGGAGCGGATCGAGACCTGGTCGAACGCCGCCGACGCGAAGGAGCTCGACGACGTGCTCCGCGACGTCGAAGCCTTCGCCCGCCGCAGCCCGGCCCTGTTCATCGGCGGCGCAATGGTCATCGGCTTTGCGGCCAGCCGTTTCGTCAAGAGCAGCGCGCGCAACCTCTCGACCAACAACTACAGCAGTGAAGCGTACGGCGGCTACCGCGCCGGGACGACCGGCTCGGCCATCGGTTCGAGCGGGGGCTCGGCCGGCTTCGATACCACCGGCAGCACCGGCACCGGCGGCAGCACCACCGGCTCGACCGGCAGCACCGGCAGCACGCGCGGCACGACGAGCGGCGTCACCGGGACCACCGACTGGGGCACGGGCGGCGGCTCGATCTGATGGACGGCGAACAGACAAGGAGGCCAGAAGTGAGGACCCCTGATTTCATGAGCTCGATGAAAGACAACGTAATCCCGCTGGCGCTGCTCGGCGCGGGCCTGCTGCTGCTGGCGCGCAACGTCGGCTCGGCGGAAGAAGAAGTGTTCGACACCTACGACTCGGAAGCTTTCGGCGAGCACGGCGACCATGAACATGGCGGCGGACGCTTGTCGCAGGCGCGCGACCGCGTCAGCGACGCCGCCTCGCATCTCGCCGATCGCGCGAGCGGCCCGCTCCACAACGCCCGCATGGGCGGCATGGAGATGGTCAGCGATTCCCCCTTCCTCGCCGGCGTCGCCGCCGTCGCTCTCGGCGCCCTCATCGGCGCGCTGATCCCCGAAACGGAGAAGGAACACCAGCTCCTCGGGCAGAAACGCGACGAGCTCGCCGAACGCGCCCGCGGTCTCGCCCAGCAGGGCGTCGACCGCGCCAAAGACGCGGTCTCCAACGCCACCGACGCCGCCCGCCAGGCAGCGCAGGACGCGGTGAAGAACGCGGTCAAGAACGTGATGGGCGGCGGCAAGAACGACGTCGCGCAGGACATGGGAAGCAACGCCCGCGCGTAGTCCGAGAAACCCAGCTTCAAACGGAAGGCCGGCGCAAGCCGGCCTTTTTCATTTGATGCGAGAGCCCATAGGTCCTATCGGTCCCATAGGTCCCCTCTATCCGATGGCGCCTATCGTCCTTTGACTTTCGCCCGCTCCTGATCCTTCCGGTCGCGCAGGAAGGTCGAAGCCACCAGGTAGAACGCCGCCGCGCTGGCCAGCAGATATCCCAGTACCGCCAACCCCGGATAGCCAAAGATCGTGAAACTGGTCGGTACGCGCATCATCATCGACGATGAGATCAGCAGCGCCGCGATCACCACACCGACCGTGATGCGGTTCGCCACCTTGTGGATACCGGCCAGGAACTCTTCCGCCTGCGCGATCTTGATCCCGAAGTGCAGCTTGCCGGCGGCCGTCTGGTCGACGATCTCCCGCGCCCGGTGGGGGAAGTCGAGCATCAGCCGGTTCATGTCCAGCATGGCCGGGTAGAAGTTCCGGGGGTTCAGGTTCTGCTGCAGCTTCTGCGTCATGAGCTGCTCGGCGTAGTTCCGGATGACCTGTTGCGGGTCGTACTCCGGGTCGAGCTTCTTGGTGAGCGCGTCGAGGTGCAGCAGCGTCTTGGCCAGCATGGCCAGCTCGCCCGGCGCCTTCAGCTCGTTGTTGTTCGCGATCGTGATGACGTTGAACAGGAGCTGGCCGGTGTTGACCTCCTGCACGTTCACGTCGTGCACCGCGGCCACGATCGTCGAGATCTCGCGCGTGAAGCGCACCGGCTCGAACCGTTCCTCAGCCTCGGACATGCGCATGCACGCCTCGGCCACGTCGCCGCCCCGGTTCGTGGCCACGGCGAGCAGCAGCTTGATGATCTCG